>NZ_JBFTPV010000008.1:0-200341 GCF_056398665.1 Pseudarthrobacter sp. 01T43
AAAAAGCTTTCCACCCCCCACCATGCGATGAGGAGTCATATCCGGTATTAGACCCAGTTTCCCAGGCTTATCCCAGAGTCAAGGGCAGGTTACTCACGTGTTACTCACCCGTTCGCCACTAATCCCCCCACAAGTGAGGTTCATCGTTCGACTTGCATGTGTTAAGCACGCCGCCAGCGTTCATCCTGAGCCAGGATCAAACTCTCCGTTGAAGTAAAACAAAAACGAACACAACCAACACCCCCGGAAATAACGGRARACGAAGGCTGCAAAATTTGAAACCAGCTGTAAAAACCAGACCACACCACAGGGGCGGCACGGCCTGGCAAATTCAACCAATTCAATACAATAAATTGGTATCAACAAACTTGGCACACTATTGAGTTCTCAAACAACAGACACATTCGAATACTTCCCGAAACAATTCAGTAATTGAATTCTTTTGCTTCGTTTTTCTTCGCTGCGATGTTTATACTTTAGTTGATTCAAGTTTACTTTGCAAATCCCGGTATTTTCCGGATATTCATCTCAGTAAGCCGAATCCGCCCAGCAACAATCGAAGCTTTTCATCATCTTTGTGCCTTGCACATGACGAATTGCTTGATTTCGAAGGGGGTTTGTCACCACTCAGCGGCGGCGACTCAGAAAACATTACACGCTCCCCCGCGGCCGTGCAAATCGGCTGCGGAGGAGCGTGCATTGAAGCCGGAAGTACCTTAGGGGACCAGAACCTCCACGGTGGCCAGGTTCTTTTTGCCGCGGCGCAAGAGCAGGTACTGCCCGTGCAGTAGCTCATCTTCGGAGATGACAGCCTCCGGATCGGACACCTTCTCGTTATTCACGTAGGCACCGCCTTCACTGACTGTCCGCCGGGCAGCAGACTTGCTGTCCGC
The DNA here is from genome assembly GCF_056398665.1 of Pseudarthrobacter sp. 01T43. Classification (NCBI taxonomy): domain Bacteria; kingdom Bacillati; phylum Actinomycetota; class Actinomycetes; order Micrococcales; family Micrococcaceae; genus Pseudarthrobacter; species Pseudarthrobacter sp. 01T43. The sequence continues at coordinate 894 of NZ_JBFTPV010000008.1, forward strand.
CAGACCTGAAGCCACCAGCAGATCAACGATCCCAAGCCCGTCCACCTGGACCCGTGCAGACGGAAGCTCCGAAGTCGCGGCCTCGAGCGTCGGCTTGTCCAATGTGGACAGGTCGCCATTGCCGAAGAGGGCAGCCGAGGCGGCGATGACTTTCTCGGTTGCTTCAACACCATGGACGAGTGACGTAACTTCGAACGCCAACTTCCGCTGGCCCTCCCGGGCAAACGGACGCTCAGCCACGGCAGCGGCAATCGTGTCGGTCTCCGCGCGGGTCAGGAAAGTGAAGACCTTCAGCCGGTCCACCACGTCGGCGTCGGCGGTGTTGAGCCAGAACTGGTAGAAGGCGTACGGGCTGCACATTCCGGCGTCGAGCCAGATGGCGTTGCCTTCACTCTTGCCAAACTTGGTTCCGTCCGAGTTGGTGATCAACGGCGTGCCTAGGGCGTGGACAGTCTTGGCCTCCACCTTGCGGATCAGTTCGGTGCCGCTGGTGAGGTTGCCCCACTGGTCCGAACCCCCAGTCTGCAGCATGCAGCCGTAGTCGCGGAAGAGCTGCAGGTAGTCCATGCCCTGGAGGATCTGGTAGCTGAATTCCGTGTAGCTGATGCCCTCATCTGAACTGAGGCGGGAGGCCACGGCATCCTTGCGGAGCATGGTGCCCACCCTGTAGTGCTTGCCGATCTCCCGCAGGAAATCAATCGCGCTCAGGGGCGCAGTCCAGTCAAGGTTGTTGACCATTCGCGCAGCGTTTTGGCCATCAAAGCTCAGGAAGCGGCGGACCTGGGCCTGCAGGTAGCCCACCCACTCATTCACGGTGTCCTTGGTGTTCAGCGTCCGCTCGGCCGTCGGCCGCGGGTCGCCGATCAGCCCGGTGGAACCACCCACGAGTCCCAGCGGCTTGTGGCCGGCCAACTGGAGACGGCGCATCAGGAGGAGCTGGACCAGGTTTCCCAGATGCAGGCTCGGCGCGGTGGGATCGAACCCGCAGTAATAGGTGACCGGTTCACCGGCGAGGAGCTTTTCCAGTTCCGCTTCATCGGTGGAGACGTGGACCAGGCCGCGCCACTTCAACTCCTGCCAGACATTGGCGAAGGTGGGGTCGTTCTGCTGGGATTCGAGATCGTTGAGTTCTGACACGACTTCTAAGTTAGCAGGATCGACGACGCCCGGCGCCGTCATGATCGGCGCCGGGCGTCAGAAGGGCAGCAGGGGACCAGCTCAGCCTTCGATACCGGCGGGAATACCGTCCGCGGCGATCAGCCTGAGCCGCTGCGTCGGACGGGTCATGGCCACGTACAAGTCACCCACGCGGCCGTGCTCATGGTTGAGCATCTCCGACGGTTCCAGCACCACAACGCCGTCGAACTCCAGGCCCTTGGCCTCGCGCGGGCTGATGACCACGATGTCCTGCTCATAGCTGCCCGCCCCGTTGCCGATACGGCGGCCGTAGACCGCGCGGAGGGCTTTGGTTGCAGCGGGAAGGAGGTCGCCGTCGGCAATCACCGCCAGCAGGCCGCCGTCGAGCGCTTCGAGTTCCTCGGGGAGCACCTCCACGAGGCGGCTGACCACCTGGCCGTGACCCACCTTGTCAATGACAGGCGACCAGCGTCCCTCCCGAACGGCCTTCGGGGCGGACACAACCAGCCCGGCCGCGTTGGCCATACGGGCGGCGGCTTCGGCGATCTGCGAGGGCGTCCGATAGTTGACCGTCAGCTCCTCCAACTGCCAGCGGTCACCAAACATGGGTCCCAAAGCACCCTGCCAGGAGTTGGCCCCGGCAACGGAACTCGTCTGGGCGATATCCCCCACGATCGTGAACGACTTCAGCGGGCACCGGCGGACCAGGAGGCGCCACTGCATCGGCGAGAGCTCCTGTGCCTCATCCACCACAATATGGCCGAAGGCCCACGTGCGGTCGGTGGTTGCCCGCTCGGCGGCCGTCAAGCGGTTCTGCCGCTCCTGGTTCTGGTCCACCAGTTCCTCGGCGGTCATCATGACATCAACGCCCATGTGCTCCATGTTCACCAGCGTCTGCTTGGCGTTGGCGAGATCGCGGGCACGGTCATGCTCTTGCTGGGCAAGCCCGCGGCCTGCGGCCGGATCGAGCTCACCAAGGAGTTCGGCCGCTTCGTCCAGGAGCGGGACATCCGCCTCGGTCCAGGGAGCATCCGCCGGGCGCAGCAACAGTGACTGCTCTTTGAGGCTGAGGTGCGGTGTGCAGGCCGCCAGCACGGCGGGTTTGCTCAGGAGTTCGGTGATCAGCTTCTCCGGAGTCATGGGCATCCAGCACAGGTTGAGTGCGATCCGGACATCGCGGGCCGTGCGGACGTCCTCCGCAAGATAGGAGCGGTCCGCATTGTTACCGATGCTCCCGGCCTCCACAAGCTCAGTCATCTGTTCTGTCAGCTCACGGAGCAGGATTTTGACGAACGTCAGGCGTGCCTCGTTGTGTGGCTTGCCGGTTGACCGGGCACGTTCGCGGGCACGGCTCACCTGCCGGGGCGTCAGCACCAGCTTCCGGCCATCGACCTCGAGGACGCGGTCCTCACCCGGGATCCGCTGCCGGTTGGCCACGGCGTTGGCCACAACCTTCGCCATGTCCAGCCGCCCCTTGATGGCTGCGACGTCGGCCTCGGGTTCAGGAACGGCGTTAACGCCCGGCATCAGGCGTCCCAGGCTCGCCATAACCACGCCGGTCTCACCGAGTGAGGGAAGGACACGTTCGATGTACTTCATGAACGACGACGACGGCCCCACCAGCAGCACGCCGGCAGTCTTCAGCCGTTCCCGGTGGGTGTACAGCAGGTATGCCGCACGGTGCAGGGCGACAGCCGTCTTCCCGGTGCCCGGACCACCCTGAACCACCAGGGCCCCGGAGATGGAGGACCTGATGATGCGGTCCTGCTCGGACTGAATGGTGCCGACAATGTCCGACATCCGGCCGGTACGCTTGGAGTCCAGCGCGGCCAGCAGCGCACCTTCACCCTGCAGCGAGGCGTCATCCGCCAGCATCCCGGCGTCGAGCACGTCATCCTCGATGGCCTTGACTTCACGGCCCTGGAGGATGAGGTGCCGCCGGCGCCGGACGCCCTGCCGGTCAAACGCGGTTGCCTGGTAGAAGTGCCCGGCTTCAGGCGCGCGCCAGTCCACCATGAGCCGCTGCAGGTCATCGGTGGTCAGGCCGATGCGGCCGATGTACTGGGCCTCACCGGAATCCAGGTCCAGGCGGCCGAACACCAGGCGGTCATCAACCGCATCGAGCTGGGCCAGGCGGTCCTCATAGAGCGCGGCAAAGGCATCACGTTCGGAAACATTCTGCATGGTGCCCACAGCACCGGCCCGGCGGACCTGTGCCAACTGCTGGCGCTTCTCAACGCGGAGCTCTTCGAGCCGCGCGTACAAGCCAGCGACATAATCGCGTTCGTGGGCCAAATCGGCGTCAAGCATTAAACGTTCCCCTATCGCAAAAGACAGACCGTCCATTCTACAACCATTTCGGTTAACGTGCCCGCCCGCCCCCTCGCCCCGGATGTCATCCAATGTTCACTTTTCCGGCCGCCTCCATCTGTTTCGGCGCGGGCCCCGGACTGATTCAATACTGCAATGCACCACGAGACTGTCCTGACCGGATACGGGCTTTCCCTCATCCCGCTAACACCGGACCATGCCCTTGCCCTGCACGACTTCGTGGATGCCACGATGTGGGCCGGCATGGCGGCACCGCAGCCGCGCACCGCCGGGGAGCTCACGGCATTGTTTGAGACCAAAATTTCCGATCCGGCCAGCCTGGCCTTCGCCGTGACGGACCAACGGACGGGTGCGCTCCTGGGCACCACTGCCTTGAACGCTTTCGACGCCGGACAGCAGCGGGTCGAGGTCGGCGGAACCTTTTTCGGCCGGCAGTTCTGGGGAAGCCACGTCAACCCGGCCAGCAAGCACGCCCTGCTCACCTTCGCCTTTGAGGATCTGCACGTCCAGCGGGTCGCTTTCCGGTGCGACGCGCGCAATGTGCGCAGCGCCGCGGCAATCGAACGGCTCGGCGCCACGTTCGAGGGTGTGCTGCGCAGTCACCGCACCGCGCCTGACGGCACCAGGGCGGACTCTGCCGTGTTCTCGATCCTGCAGCCGGAATGGCCTTCCGTGCAGCGCGACCTTCAGCGCCGGCTGGTGTCATTTGCCCAACAGGGCGACAGCCCGAGAGATCACGCCGAAATCCGGCCGGAAAGCCGACCCGGCCACGCCGGCGCCGCTATCTATGCCCGCCGGACCTTCGCGGCCTTGTAGCGGGAGACGGTGGGATCCCCGGGCAGCCAGAAACGCCAGGGGTAGTCGGCGGAACCGCCGTCGCCGGAGACCCCCACCCTGGGTCCGGAACTGTAAGCGGGGGCGGGCGCCGCCGGCAGCCGCAGTTCGAAGGGCTCCGCCAGCGCGTCCCGGCCGCTGTCCGCAGTAGTGAGGGCCAGGGCTGTGGCGAGGCGGGCGGGTCCGCTCGCCAGGTCCAGTGGTGATTTCGACGTCGGCCGCCTCACCAGCGCCAGGTGCCGCCCTTCCACCACCTCGCCCGCGCGCAACAGCACGCCCGACGCCGTGCCGGCAGGCCCGCAGACGATGTTGGCGCAGTAGTGCATCCCGTACGTGAAGTAGACGTACAGGTGCCCGGCCGGCCCGAACATGGGCGCGTTGCGGGCCGTGGGTCCGCGGAACGTGTGGGACCCGGGATCCGGGTGCAGGGAGTCACCGGGACCCATGTACGCCTCCACCTCAGTGATCCGCACGGCGACCGTCCCCTCGTGGCTGTTGTGGCTCAGGACGGAACCCAGCAGCAGCGGCGCGATTTTCCGCGCGTCACCGGAAAGCAGGTCCCGGAGCTGCGCCGGGGACTGTTCCGGCCCCGGGTGAGTGCTGCTGACGGTCATCCACCGACTCTACCGAACGCCCACGGCCGTGTCCGATTTCCGCTAGCACACCCGGAGCCAGGCTGGCAGGATAGGGGGATGGACTTCTGGCAGCGCTATCGCGCCATCGACGCGCGGGACACCCGTTTCGACGGGCAGTTCTACACCGCTGTCCGGACCACGGGGATTTACTGCCGCCCGTCCTGCCCGGCCCGGACCCCCAAAGCGGCAAACGTCACCTTCTACGAAACCTCCGCCGCGGCGCACGACGCCGGCTACCGGGCCTGCAAGCGGTGCCTCCCCGAAGCCGTTCCCGGGACGCCGGCCTGGAACGTCAGGCAGGACCTGGCCGGGCGGGCCATGCGGCTGATCAACGACGGCGTGATCAACCGCGACGGCGTGGAAGGGCTGGCGGCCCGGCTGGGCTACTCCGCCCGCCAGTTGAATCGGATCCTCAGCCACGAACTCGGCGCCGGCCCGCTGTCCCTCGCTCGGGCCAGCCGTGCCCAAACCGCGCGCACCTTGCTGGTCTCCACGTCCATGAAGCTTGCAGACATCGCCTTCGCGTCCGGCTTCAGCAGCGTCCGGCAATTCAACGACACCATGGTGGAGGTCTTCGCCATGACGCCCACCGCCCTGCGCGCCACTGCCCGGCACCACGCAGCCACCACTGCGGCGACGTCGCTGACACTGAGCCTGCCATACCGCGAACCGTTCGACCCCGGCGTTTTTTCCTTCCTCGCCGTCAGGGCGATCCCCGGGATCGAGGCGGGGACACCGACGTCGTACGCCCGTACCCTGCGGCTCCCCCACGGTGACGCGCGCTTCAGTGTGAATTACGACGACGGCGCACCGGGGCGGCCGCTGACCCTCACCATCGGCGCGGTGGACCTCCGGGACCTGCCCGCGCTGCTGAGCAGGGTGCGCCGCCTGTTCGACCTCGACGCGGACCCCGTTGCGATCGACAATGCGTTGGCTGCTGATCCACGCCTCGCCCCCTCAGTGGCGCGCGTCCCGGGGATGAGGATGCCGGGGGCGGTGGACCCGCAGGAGCTCCTGGTCCGGGCCATGATCGGGCAACAGATCACCGTGGCTGCAGCACGCACCGCCCTGACACAGCTGTCCGCCGCCGGCAGCACCAGCATGGTCCCGGGCGAGGGACTGGACCGGTTGTTCCCCACCGCAGCCGAGATCGCCGGTTCAGGCTACTCGCTGCTGCGCGGTCCCCAGCGCCGGATCGATTCCCTTCGGTCCGCCGCGTCAGCCCTCGCCGGCGGCGAGCTGGAGTTCGGCTACGGCGACGACCTGCCCGGGCTGGAAGCCAAGCTGCTCCCCCTGCCGGGCGTGGGACCTTGGACGGTGGGCTACGTGGCCATGCGTGTCCTCGGCGCCCCGGACGTCTTCCTGGCCAACGACGCCGCGGTGCGGAACGGCATTCGTGCCCTCGCTCCGGAAGCCAGTGGCGCTGAGGTGGGCACGGTTGTGGGCACGGCACCGAATTTCCGGGAGGTCAGCCCGTGGCGGTCCTACGCCACCATGCACCTGTGGCGGGCATCGTCGTCGTCGAAGGCCCCCAAGCGTAAACAGAACATTCCAGAGAAAGCGATGCAATGAAAGCCCAGCTGTTGACTATGTCCACCGCGGACGGTCCGTTCACCATCCTCGCGCAGGACGGCGTGGTCCTTGCGTCCGGCTGGACCGCCGAGCTTGGCGAGCTGACCGGGCAGATCCACCCTGAGCTGCGTCCCGCAGAGATGGAGGCCGTGACCGATCTGGGTCCGATTTCCCGGGCCGTGGAAGCGTATTACGCCGGAGACTCGGCCCCTGCCATGGCTGTTCCCGTTCTGCAGAGGTCCGGGCCGTTCAGGGCTCATGCCTGGGATGTGCTGAGGACTGTCCGCCCGGGGTCCCCGGTGACCTACACCGAATACGCCGGACTGTCGGGCAATCCCAAGGCGGTCCGGGCCGCCGCCAGCGCCTGCGCCTTCAACGCCGCTGCCCTGTTCGTGCCGTGCCACCGCGTGATCCGTACCGACGGTTCCCTGGGCGGCTTCCGCTGGGGCCTGGCCATCAAGGAGAGCCTGCTGGCGAGGGAGGCAAAGGAAAGCCTGCTGGCCCGCGAGGCGGTGTAGCCCCTACGTGAGCGGGATTCCGTCCGGGCCGAAGCGGTGCCGAATGTGCCGGCGGTCGTGGCGTGCCTGCCAAAACTCCAGTTCCGTTGGCCTGACCGCGTAGAGCTGCCAGTCGGGATTGTGGCTGCCGTCCGCGGCGGGCCGCGCGTCCCAGTCTGCCGCCGACGCCTCAGCAGACAGCTCAACCACCGGGCCGAGCACCCGGACCTGTCTGCCCAGCTGCGGCCAGAAGAAGTTCAGAGCCGCGGCGGGGTTGACCGCGAGTTCCCGGCCCTTCCGTGAGGTGCGGGATGTGGCGAAATGCCAGCCGTCGTCGTCGATGTCTTTCAGGATCAGCATCCGGGCGGATGGTTGGCCGTTACGGTCCGCCGTGGCGAGGCTGCAGGCGTGCGGTTGCAGCACCCCGGCAGCCAGCGCCTGGTCCAGCCATAGTTTGAAGCGCGCCACCGGATCGGCGGGTGCCGTGGCGGGGTCGAAGTCCGGCAGATCTGAGGGAAAATCCGGCAGGGCCCGGAGTTGGCTGCGGAAGGCGTCGCTCATGCCGCAATGGTAGCGGGGAGGTTCCGCCCGTTAACGCACAACGCTCTCTCACTTTCCTCAGGAAAGTGAGAGAGCGTTGTCAGAAAACCCGCATTAACGGAGAGAGCGTTTGACGGTCAGGAGGCGTAATCCCTGACGCCGGCTAGCTCGGCCTCCAGCGCCACAAGCTGGCGTTCGACGGCGGCCGGCGCGGTGCCGCCCTGGGAGTTACGGCTGTTGAGCGACCCCTGCGTGGACAGGACGGTGCGGACCTCGGGGGTGAGGTGCTCCGAGATGGCAGCGTATTCCTCGTCCGTCAGGTCCCACAGCTCCACGCCACGGCTTTCGGCCTGTTTGACCGCTGCTCCGGAGAGCTCGTGTGCCTCACGGAACGGAACACCCTGGCGGACCAGCCATTCCGCAATATCCGTGGCCAGCGCGAAGCCCTGGGGTGCCAGGGACTCCATCCGTTCGGTGTTGAACTTCAGCGTCGCGATCATGCCGGACACTGCGGGGAGCAGGAGCTCCAGCGTGTCGGCGGCGTCGAAGACCGGTTCCTTGTCCTCCTGCAGGTCGCGGTTGTACGCGAGCGGCAGCCCCTTGAGCGTGGCCAGCAGCCCGGTCAGGTTGCCGATCAGGCGCCCTGCCTTGCCGCGGGCCAGCTCCGCCACGTCCGGGTTCTTCTTCTGCGGCATGATCGATGAGCCGGTGGAGTAGGAATCGTGCAGGGTCACAAAGGAGAACTCCTTGGTGGCCCACAGGATGACTTCCTCCGAAACACGGGACAGGTCCACTCCGATCATGGCGGTCACCCACGCGAACTCGGCAAAGACGTCACGGGAGGCGGTGCCGTCGATCGAGTTGTGGGTTGCGGAGAAGAAACCCAGATCCGCTGCGACTGCCTCCGGATCCAGGCCCAGCGAAGAGCCTGCGAGGGCGCCCGAACCGTAGGGCGACACCCCGGCGCGCTTGTCCCAGTCCTGGAGCCGCTGCACATCGCGCAGCAGCGCCCAGGCGTGGGCCAGCAGGTGGTGGCTGAGCAGGACCGGCTGGGCGTGCTGCAGGTGGGTGCGGCCAGGCATGGCGACACCCTGGTGTGCCTTGGCCTGGTCCACCAGCGCTTCGATGGTGGCGAGCACGCCTCGCGCGATGATCCGCGCGTGGTCACGCAGGAACATGCGGCCCAATGTGGCCACCTGGTCGTTGCGGGACCGGCCTGCGCGGAGCTTGCCGCCCAGCTGGGTGCCGGCGCGCTCGATCAGTCCGCGCTCCAGCGAACCGTGCACGTCCTCGTCCGACTCCGCCGGCAAGTACGCGCCGGAGGCAACGTCAGCGTCCAGCTGGCCCAGGGCGTCGAGCATGCCTTCGAGCTCGGCGGCATCCAGCAGTCCGGCCTTGTGCAGCACACGCGCGTGCGCCTTGGAACCGGCAATGTCGTAGCGGGCCAACCGCCAGTCGAAGTGCGTGGACTTGCTCAGCGCGGCAAGGGCATCTGCGGGGCCGCCAGCGAACCGGCCGCCCCACAGTGCGCCGGTGTTGGTCGCTTCTGCCTTCTTGGTTTCGACGGGCTCAACCACGGAGTCTTACTTTCCTGCGACGCGGATATCGCGGCCCGAGGCGACCTTGGCGGACATGCCCCACAGCTCGATGAACCCGCGCGCCATTGACTGGTCGAACGTGTCGCCGGTGTCGTAGGTGGCGAGGTCGAAGTCGTAGAGCGAGGTCTCGGAGCGGCGTCCGTTGACGATCGCCTGGCCACCGTGCAGGGTCATGCGGATGTCCCCGGAGACGTACTTCTGGGTGTCTTCGATGAAGGCGTCCAGGGAGCGCTTCAGCGGGGAGAACCACTGGCCGTCGTACACCAGTTCGGCCCAGCGCTGGCCAACGGTGGCCTTGAAGCGGGCCTGCTCGCGCTCAATGGTGATGTCCTCGAGGTGCTTGTGCGCGGTGATCAGGGCCATGGCGCCCGGGGCTTCGTAGATTTCGCGGGACTTGATGCCCACGAGGCGGTCCTCGACGACGTCGATGCGGCCCACGCCCTGGGCGCCGGCACGGCGGTTGAGTTCCTTGATGGCCTGCAGCGGGGTGACCCGGACGCCGTCGATCGCTACCGGCACGCCGGCTTCGAAGGAGATAGTGACTTCATCCGGCGCCGGCGGGAACTCCGGGGTGGCGGTGTAGTCGTAGATGTCCTTGGTGGGGGCGTTCCAGATGTCCTCGAGGTAGCCGGTTTCGACGGCGCGGCCCCAGACGTTCTGGTCGATGGAGTACGGGTTCTTCTTGGTGGTCTCGATCGGCAGTCCCTTTTCCTCGGCGAAGGCGATGGCCTTGTCGCGGGTCAGGGCGAGGTCGCGGACGGGGGCGATGCACTTCAGGTCCGGGCCGAGGGTCTGGATGCCCACTTCGAAGCGGACCTGGTCGTTGCCCTTGCCCGTGCAGCCGTGCGCAACGGTGGTGGCGCCGAATTCGCGGGCGGCCTTGACCAGGTGCTTGACGATCACCGGGCGGGAAATGGCGGAGACCAGCGGGTAGTGGCCCTGATAGAGGGCGTTGGCCTTCAGGGTGGGCATGCAGTACTCGTTGGCGAACTCATCGGAGGCGTCGGCCACATAGGCTTCGACGGCGCCGCAGCCCAAGGCGCGCTGGCGAATGGTTTCCAGCGACTCGCCGCCCTGTCCGACGTCGACCGCTACCGCGATGACCTCGGCGCCGGTGGCTTCACCGATCCAGCCAATGGCTACGGAAGTATCAAGGCCACCGGAGTAGGCCAGAACAATACGCTCAGTCACGAAAATGCTCCTTAGTTGTTTGGTTCTTGGTTGTCTTCAAGTTTATGGCGCGAAGTTTATTGCGCTGCTTCCTCGGCCAGTTGCAGGAACCGGACGGCGAGGTCCTGCCCGCCCTGCGGATCCCGCGAGACCAGCAGCACGGTGTCGTCACCGGCGATGGTTCCCAGAATGGATGGCATCACCGAGTGGTCGATGGCCAGGGCAAGGAAGTTGGCTGCGCCCGGCGGCGTCCGAAGCACCGCGATGTTGGCCGACGCTTCGGCAGTGACCAGCAGTTCGCTGCACAGCCGGGCCAGCCTGGCGTCCAGGATTTCCTGGCTCACACCGCTCTTGGCCGCACGTTCTCCACCTTCGCCGGGGACGGCGTAGACCAGCACGCCTTCCTTGCCGCGCACCCGGACAGCGCCGAGTTCCACCAGGTCCCGGGACAGGGTCGCCTGGGTGACCTGGACGCCGTCGTCCGCCAGCAACGCGGCCAGCTCCGCCTGGGAGCGCACCGATTCACCCGTCAGGATGGCGGCGATGCGCGCCTGACGGGCGGTTTTGGTGGCCGGGCTAGCGCCCGGCGCTGCGGACGGGACGGACACTAGAACGCGCTCTCCCCGGCGCCTTCAACCGGCGAAAGGCCCTCGACGAATGCCAGCCCGGACCGGTGCATCAGCCACGCCATCAATGCCTTCTGGGCGTGCAGGCGGTTCTCGGCCTCGTCCCAGACGATGGACTGCGGGCCGTCGATGACACCGGCAGAGATCTCGTATCCGCGGTACGCGGGCAGGCAGTGAAGCACGACGGCGTCATCCGCCGCGTGTGCCATCGCCGCCTCATCGACGGAGTACTCCCGGAACAACTGCATCCGGGCTTCCTTTTCGGCTTCCTGCCCCATGGAGACCCACGTGTCTGTAGCGACGACGTCGGCATCCTTAAGGGCTGCGGTGGCGTCGGTGGTGACCAGGACGGACCCGCCAGTCTCGGCTGCGCGCTCCTCGGCTGCGGCGACGATCTCCGCGGCCGGCAGGTAGCCCTCTGGCCCCGCGATGCGGACGTGCATTCCGGCGGTGACACCCGCCAGCAGGTAGGAGTTGGCCATGTTGTTGGCGGCATCGCCAAGGTAAGTCATGGTCAGGCCCTTGAGCCCGCCCTTGTGTTCCTTGACGGCGAGCAGGTCCGCCAGGAGCTGGCAGGGGTGGTAGTCATCGCACAGGGCGTTGATGACCGGCACCTTGGAGTTTTCCGCCATGGCCACCAGGCCGGCGTGGGCACCGGTGCGCCAGACAATGGTGGACACCATGCGCTCCAGCACCTTGGCGGTGTCCTCCACCGATTCCTTGTGGCCGATCTGCGCCTCGCCGGGGTTGATGATCAGGGCGTTGCCGCCCATGTCCGCGATGCCGGTGGCAAACGACACCCGGGTACGCGTGGAGGTCTTATCGAAGATGACGGCAACGGTCTTGCGGCCGTTCCCCTTGGCGGCAAACGGCTGCACGCTGTACGGCTCAGCCTTCATCCGGACAGCAAGCTCCAGGACCTCTGCCTGCTCGGCGGGGCTGAGGTCGGTGTCCTTCAGGAAGTGGCGGGTGGTGCTGGGTGCTGCACCGGAGGATGAAACTACGGGGGTCACTTCGCGTCCTTAGCTGTCTGGAGGAGGGCCGGGAGGGCGGCGAGGAACGTGCCGGCCTGTTCGGTGGTGAGGACCAGCGGCGGGGCAAGCCGTATGGTGCGGGGTCCTGGACTGTTCACGATGAAGCCGGCGTCCAGTCCTGCAGTGACCACGGCAGGGGCCACGTCCGCATCCAGGTCAAAGCCGATCAGCAGGCCTTCGCCGCGGACTTCCGTGACGCCGTCGACGCCGGCCAGTCCGGTGCGGAGGTACTCGCCGACCTTCGCGACGTTCTCCAGCACGCGTTGGCTTTCAATTGCGTGCAGCGTCGCCAGTGCGGCCGCCGTCGCCACCGGGTTCCCGCCGAAAGTGCTGCCGTGCTGACCGGCGCCGAGGAGCGACGACGTCTGCTCGCCGAAGGTGACCAGCGCGCCGATGGGGAACCCGCCGCCCAGGCCCTTGGCCAGGGTGATGGCGTCCGGAACAATCCCGGCGTCCTCGCTGGCGAACCATTTCCCGGTGCGGCCAATGCCGGTCTGGACCTCGTCCAGGATCAGCAGGGCGCCGGCCCTGGTGGTCGCTTCCCTGGCTGCCTTGAGGTAACCGGCGGGCAGGGGCCGGACGCCGGCTTCGCCCTGGATAGGTTCCAGGAAGACGGCGGCCACGGTCTCGTCGATGGCAGCTTCGAGTGCTGCGACATCACCGAACGGGATGTGGACCACGCCGCCGGGCAGCGGCTCGAACGGTGCCCGGTAGGCTTCCTTGGCTGTCAAGGCCAGGGCACCCATGGTGCGCCCGTGGAAGGCACCTTCGAGGGCAATGATCTTGGTGCGGGGCGCACCGTTGGGGCCCGTGTTGTTTCGCCGGGCCAGCTTGAAGGCGGCCTCCACGGCTTCCGTGCCGGAGTTGGCGAAGAACACCTTGGAGCCGGCAGGGGCGTGCGCCAGGGCCAGCAGTTTTTCGGCCAGCGCGATCTGAGTGGGGCTGGTGAAGAAGTTGGAGACGTGCCCCAGGGTGGCCAGCTGGCTGGAGATCACGGACGTGACAAACGGGTTGGCGTGTCCCAGGGCGTTGACGGCAATACCGCCGAGCAGGTCCAGGTATTCCTTGCCGTCCGCGTCCCAGACCAGGCAACCGGCACCACGGACCAGCACCCGCTGAGGGGTACCGAAAACACCCATCAGCGACGTGGAGTAGCGGGCCAGCCACTCAGCGCCGCTGGTGTGGCCTACGAGTGCACTTGCGGCGGACTGGCTCAGTTCTGTGTTGTTCATGCGTTCACCTCTTCGTCGGGGACGACCTGCGTGCCGATGCCCGCCGTCGTAAATGTTTCCAGGAGCATGGAGTGCGGCAGCCTGCCGTCAACGATGTGCGCGCGCTCCACTCCCCCTTCGATGGCTTTGAGGCACGCTTCCATCTTGGGGATCATGCCGGACTCGAGGGACGGCAGCAGCTCGCGCAGTTCCGACGCCGTCAGGGAGGAAATGAGCGAGGACCTGTCCGGCCAGTTGGCGTAGAGGCCTTCGACGTCGGTAAGGATCACCAGTTTGGATGCCCCGAGGGCTTCGGCCACGGCGGCCGCTGCCGTATCGGCGTTGACGTTGAGGACCTGGCCCGTGGTCTGAACCTCTCCAGCCGCTGTCTCGACGCCGTGGGATTCGATCTCCGGGGCGACGGTGGAGATAACCGGAATGCGGCCGGCGGCCAGGATGTCCAGAATCCCCTCCGGGTTCACACCCACTACTTCGCCCACCAGGCCGAGGTCCACCTCCTCGCCATCAATGACGGTTCCGGTGCGGACGGCCTGCAGCAAACCGCCGTCTTCGCCGGACATGCCCACTGCGTAGGGGCCGTGGGAGTTGATGAGGCCCACGAGTTCGCGGCCGACCTGCCCCGTAAGCACCATCCGGACCACGTCCATGGCTTCGGGGGTGGTGACGCGCAGGCCGCCCTTGAACTCTGACTCGATGCCCAGCCGCGCCAGCATGGCGTTGATCTGGGGTCCGCCGCCGTGGACCACTACAGGATGGATGCCTACATGGTGCAGGAACACGACATCTTCGGCGAACGCCCGGCGCAGCTCCTCGTTGACCATGGCGTTGCCGCCGTACTTGATCACCATGGTGGTGCCGGCGAAGCGCTGGATCCAGGGCAGCGCCTCGATCAGCGTGCCTGCTTTGCTTTGGGCATCGCTCATGGACGTGGTTTCGCGGGTCTGGGTGTTCATGCGGCGGTCTCTCCAGGGTTGCTGGCGGATCTAGCTTGAGTAGGCGCTGTTCTCGTGGACGTAATCGTGGGTGAGGTCGTTGGTCCAGATGGTTGCCTCGGCGTCACCGGACTGCAGGTCGATCTCTACCAGGACTTCACGGGGTTCCAGGTCCACCAGGTTGCGGTCATCGCCGATGCTGCCGTTCCGGCAGATCTGGATGCCGTTGATGGCCACGTTCAGCTGGTCCGGTTCAAAGACGGCGTCCGTGGTTCCTACTGCGGACAACACGCGGCCCCAGTTGGGGTCCTTGCCGAAGATGGCTGCCTTGAAGAGGTTGGACCGGGCCACGGACCGGCTAACAGTTTCGGCGTCCCGCTCGGAGGCTGCATTGAAGGTCCGGATGGCGATGTCGTGGCTGGCTCCCTCGGCGTCTCCGATGAGCTTGCGTGCCAGTTCTGCACACACCCGGGTGAGCCCGGTACCAAACGCTTCGGCGGACGGAACAGCGCCGGACGCGCCGGAGGCCAGCAGCACCACGGTGTCGTTCGTGGACATGCAGCCGTCGGAGTCCGCCCGGTCGAAGGTGACGCGCGTGGCATCGCGGAGGACGACGTCGAGCATTTCCGCTTCGACAGTGGCGTCGGTGGTGAGGACCACCAGCATGGTGGCGAGCCCGGGTGCCAGCATGCCGGCTCCCTTGGCGATCCCGCCGATGGTGAATTCCTGGCCGTCCGCGTCCGTTCCGATGAACAGCGCAGACTTCGGCACCGAGTCGGTGGTCATGATGGCGTTTCCGGCATCCGGGCCACCGTCAGTGCTGAGCGCCGCGGCGGCAGCTTCAACGCCGGGGAGGATCTTGTCCATCGGCAACTGTTCGCCGATCAGGCCGGTGGAGCAGACAAAAACGTCCGTGGCTGAGATGCCGAGGACTGCGGCGACCTTCTCGGCTGTGCTGTGTGTGTTCTGGAAGCCCTGGGGACCTGTACAGGCGTTGGCCCCGCCGGAGTTGAGCACCACGGCGTCCACCCGGCCGTCGGAGACAACCTGACGGGACCAGTGGACAGGTGCCGCGGCCACGCGGTTGCTGGTGAATACAGCGGCCGCCGTCTTGGACGGGCCGTCGTTGACTATCAGGGCGAGGTCCGGCTTACCGGACGTCTTCAGGCCGGCGGTGACGCCGGCGGCCCGGAATCCCAAGGGGGCGGTTACGGTCACGGGGCAACTCCCTGCAGGTTAAGGCCGGCCGTTTCCGGCAGGCCGAGCGCAATGTTCATGGACTGCACGGCGCCGCCGGCAGTCCCTTTGGTGAGGTTATCAATGACGCAAGTCACAATCACACGGCCGGTGTGCTCGTCGAAGGCCAACTGCATGGCCGCATGGTTGGACCCAACCACGGACTTGGTGGTGGGCCATTGCCCCTCAGGGAGCAAGTGCACGAACGGCTCGTCGTCGTAGGCATCCGCCCACGCCTGGCGAAGGTCAGCGGCAGTCGTGCCGGATTTGACCTTGGCGGTGGCCGTGGTGAGGATGCCGCGGCTCATGGGTGCCAGCGTGGGGGTGAAGGAGACGATGACACGTTCGCCGGCCGCCTTGGAGAACCCCTGTTCCATCTCCGGCGTGTGCCGGTGGCCGCCGCCCACTCCATACGGGCTCATGGAGCCCATGACCTCAGAGCCGATCAGGTTCACTTTCGCAGCCTTGCCTGCACCCGAGGTGCCGGAGGCGGACACTATGACGACGTCGTCGGGCTGAAGCAGTTTGGCGGCAAAACCTGGCGTCAGCGCCAGCAGCGCCGACGTCGGGTAGCAACCGGGGACGGCGACCCGGGTGGCACCCTTGAGTGCCTCACGCTGGCCGGGTAGTTCCGGCAGGCCATAGGGCCACGTGCCGGCGTGGGCGGAGCCGTAGAACTTCTCCCACGCCGCCGGATCCTCGAGGCGGTGGTCTGCGCCGGCGTCGATCACCACGGTGCCTGCGGGAAGCTGCGCCGCAATCTCGGCGGACGCGCCGTGCGGTAGCGCCAGGAACACCACGTCGTGACCGGCAAGGTTTTCCACGGTGGTGTCTTCGAGGATGCGGCTGGCGAGCCCGTGCAGGTGCGGCTGGAGTTCACCGAGGCGGGAGCCCGCATTACTGTGCGCAGTGATGGCGCCAATGGTCACGTCCGGATGGCCCGCGAGCAGGCGCAGGACTTCTCCTCCGGCGTAACCGCTGGCCCCGGAGACGGCAACAGAAATAGTCATGGCTAAAATCTTACAGCAAAAGTATTCAGTGTGCCCGATATTTATGCAGGCACTGCTTCCTGCCCCGGGCCGGTTGGACACGTACCCGTAGGCTGGAGTGAGGGTGATCCTGACCGTGCAGTCCGAATGTCGGCTGCAGCGTTGCCCGTAACTGTGACGAGGCCCCGCTTCATGTCCACCACCCTACACACACCTCAATCGCGTGTCCGCAAGCCCAACGCAGTTGTCCTGAGTTACTCGGAGCTGCTGAAGAGCGTCAAGGCTGAAGGCCTGCTGGAACGCCGCGTCGGCTTCTACATCACGTTGTTTGCCAGCCTTGTCCTGCTCATGGCTGCGGCCTGGTTCGGCTTCGCCCTGATCGGTGACAGCTGGTTCCAACTCCTTATCGCCGCCGCTGTCGGTGTCCTTTGCACCCAGCTAAGTTTCCTGGCCCACGAGGCCGGCCACCGCCAAATCTTCGCATCCCGCAGGGCCAACGACTGGACCGCACGCATCCTGGCTACCTCGGTGGCCGGCATGAGCTACTCCTGGTGGGAGCAAAAGCACGGCGCCCACCACAACCACCCCAACGTCATCTCCAAGGATCCGGACATCGCCCCCGGCCCCATGGCGTTCCACACCGAAGCGGTCGCCGACCGCCAGGGCCGGTTTTCGTTCCTGACCCGCAAGCAGGGCTGGTTCTTCTTCCCGCTTCTGTTCCTGGTGGGCCTGGGCCTCCAGATCGACTCCGTCCGGTTTGTCTTCCGCCGGGCCAAGGTCACGCACCGCTGGGTGGAGATCCCCATCCTGCTGGTCCGACTCGGCGCCCTTCCCGCCCTGGCCTTTACCTTCCTGCCGCTGGGGATGGCTTTCGCCTTCATCGGCGTGCAGCTTGCCGTGTTCGGCTTCTACATGGGCGCATCCTTCGCACCGAACCACAAAGGCATGCCGGTCCTGCCGGCGGACAGCCGTGTGGACTTCTTCAGCCGACAGGTCCTGACCTCGCGGAACATCTCGGGTGGCCGCTTTATGGACATCCTGCTCGGTGGCCTGAATCGGCAGGCTGAGCACCACCTCTTCCCCGACATGGCGCGCCCCCAACTGGACAAGGCCGCCAAGATCGTCCGCGAGTACTGCAAAAAGCACCAGGTTCCCTACACGGAAACCACCCTGCTCCAGTCCTACGGCATCATTGTCCGCTACCTCAACAACGTAGGACTCTCCGCCGGGCGCCACTTCGAGTGCCCCATGGCAACCGTCACCCGCCGCTACTGACCCCCGCAAAACTTCGTCGCAGGAAGCGGCATCCCTAGGATGGTCAGAGAAGCCGGCCCGGGAAATCCCCGCCCGGAGAGGAGACGTTCCATGCATGCCATCGTTGCCCGCCAGTCCGGAGGTCCGGAAGTCCTCGAGTCCGCGGAGGTGGAGCGGCCCACACCCGGCCCCGGTCAGGTGCTGATCAAGGTGGCTGCCACCGGGGTCAATTTCATTGAGACATACCAGCGTGGCGGCATGTACAAAGTGGCATATCCATTCACGCCCGGGTCCGAGGCGGCGGGAACCGTTGAGGAAGTCGGGGAAGGCGTCGAAGGCTTCACGGTGGGCAGCCGGGTGGCAACCGCCGAGGGGCAGGAATGCTACGCCGAATACACCGTCCTGGACGCGGCGAAAGCACTTCCCGTTCCGGACGGCGTGGACCTCCACACCGCCGCAGCGCTGCCTCTGCAGGGCATGACCGCCCACTACCTCATCAATTCCTCCTTCAACGTGCAGCCTGGGCATACGGTGCTTGTCCACGCCGGAGCCGGCGGCGTGGGATTGCTCATCACACAGCTCCTGAAGACCCGGGGCGCCCGTGTCATCACCACGGTCTCCACCGACGAAAAGGAAGAACTGGCACGCGCCGCCGGCGCGGACGAAGTCCTCCGCTACGAGGGATTCGCGGAGGCCGTCCGTCAACTCACGAACGGCGTGGGGGTCGATGTGGTGTACGACGGCGTGGGGAAAGACACGTTCGACGGCTCGCTTGCCAGCCTGCGCGCGCGGGGCTTCCTAGTGTTGTTCGGCGCTGCTTCCGGCGCGGTGCCGCCGGTGGATCCGCAACGGCTCAATTCCGGCGGCTCCCTGTCCCTGACGCGGCCAAAGCTGGCCGATTTCCTCGCCAATCCCCAGGAACGGCTGTGGCGGTCCAGCGAAATTTTCGCCGCCGCGGCAGATGGAAGCCTGAACGTGAGGATCGGCGCGAGCTATCCACTGGCAGAGGCGCGGCGCGCCCACGAGGACCTCGAAGGCCGCCGCACCACTGGCAAGGTCCTGCTGGTTCCCTGACACCCGCCAAGTCGGAAGTGAACGGAATGTGAACCTTCAACTAATTACGGACACCTTCCGTTCACCTTCGGAAGGCATAATTCGACGGTGAGTGAGCATCTGCCTGACGTCGTCGCATCCCTTCCTGAAGAGCTATACCGCGCCCAGCTGCCCGGCTTGCCCCTGGCCCCGCCTGAGCGGACCCTGATGGACGTACTTGAGGACTCGGCTACCCGTTTCCCCGAGGCGTCGGCCCTCGACGACGGGCGGCGGTCCCTGAGCTACGCCGACCTGATGGCCGCCGTGCGGGCCAAGGGACGTGCCCTCCAGGCCGAGGGTCTCGGCGCCGGGCACCGGATCGGCGTCCGCATACCGTCCGGGACCAACGAGCTCTACGTCTCGATCCTGGCCATCCTCTACATCGGCGCCGCCTACGTGCCCGTCGACGCCGACGATCCGGAGGAACGTGCCCGGCTGGTCTTCGGCGAAGCGCGTGTCGCGGCAGTCCTCACCGGCGGGGACGCAGTCACTTTCCCGGAGCCCCGGGACTCCACCGGGCGCCTCCACGCCGAGGGCAAGGAAACCGCGCACACCGATGCCGGTCGCAGTGAAGCCGGTCGCAGTGAAGCTGCGCAGAACACAGCCGAGCGTCGCCTCGCGGCGCCAGGCGACGACGCGTGGATCATTTTTACCTCCGGGTCCACCGGCACACCCAAAGGCGTAGCCGTCCAGCACCGCTCCGCCGCCGCCTTTGTCGACGCCGAGGCCAGGATCTTCCTTCAGGAGGAACCTCTCGGTCCACAGGACAGGGTCCTGGCCGGTCTTTCCGTCGCCTTTGATGCCTCCTGCGAAGAGATGTGGCTGGCCTGGCGCCACGGCTCCTGCCTGGTGCCCGCCCCGCGTGCCCTCGTCCGGACCGGTACTGACCTTGGTCCCTGGCTCATCAACCACGGAATCACCGCCGTGTCCACGGTCCCCACCCTTGCCGCCCTGTGGCCGGCTGAATCCTTGGAGAACGTCCGGCTGCTCATTTTCGGCGGTGAGGCCTGCCCGCCCGAACTCGCCGAGCGCCTCGCCGTCCCGGGCCGGGAAGTCTGGAACACCTACGGCCCCACCGAGGCCACAGTGGTGGCCTGCGCCGCTCCCCTGGGTGGCACCGGCCCCGTCCGCATCGGCCTGCCGCTGGACGGCTGGGACCTGGCCGTGGTGGACACCGACGGACTGCCCGTCGGCGAAGGCGAAATCGGCGAGCTGATCATCGCCGGCGTCGGTTTGGCGCGCTACCTGGATCCGGACAAGGACCGGGAGAAGTACGCGCCGATGCCCACCTTCGGCTGGGAGCGCGCCTACCGTTCCGGCGACCTGGTCCGCTACGAAGCCGAAGGCCTGATCTTTATGGGCCGCGCTGATGAGCAGGTCAAGCTGGGTGGCCGCCGGATCGAACTGGGTGAAATTGACGCCGCCCTGCAAGCCCTCCCCCACGTCGCGGGAGCTGCCGCAGCCGTTAAGACCACCGCGGCGGGCAACCAAATCCTGGTGGGCTACCTGGCGGCCGCAGATGCGGATCTCGACCTGGTGTCCGCCCGCGAACACTTGGCGGCAAGCCTCCCCGCCCCGCTCATTCCGCTGCTGACTGTGGTGGACTCGCTGCCCACCAAAACCAGCGGGAAGGTGGACCGCCACTCGCTGCCCTGGCCACTGACCGGATCCGGCGCAGCCGATGCTGACGCCGCACCGTTGAACCTCCCCGAAGACGCCGCCTGGGTGGCCGAACAGTGGGCCGCCGTCCTGGGCAGCCCTGTAACGAGCCTCGACGCCGACTTCTTCGCCTACGGCGGCGGCTCGCTCTCGGCCGCCCAGCTGGTTTCGGCCCTCCGGGTGCGCTATCCCACCATCACCGTCGCTGACATCTACGCGACGCCCAGGATCGGCGCGCTAATTGATACGGCCCGCCAGTCCCTGCCGGAAGGGGTGGCTGCAGGACCGCCGCCGGCGAGGACCGTCCGCCCCACCGCGTTGAAGTCCCAAATCTTCCAGACACTGATGGGTATCCCACTGCACATTTTGGTGGGGATGCGCTGGCTGACGTACCTGATGCTGGCCAACAACCTGCTGGCCGCGTTCGCAGGCTTCACCGCTGCCCCCACCCTGTCCTGGTGGTGGGTGGCCGCGTCCTGGCTGGTGTTCGTCTCCCCTGCCGGCCGCATGCTGATTTCCATCGCCGCGGCCCGGTTCCTGCTCCGCAGGGTGGTCCCCGGTACGTATCCACGCTCCGGGAAGATCCACCTGCGCCTGTGGCTGGCGGAACAGATCCAGGATTTGGCGGGCGCGATCAGCCTGGCCAGTGCACCGTGGGTGCCGTACTACGCCCGGGCTTTGGGCGCCACGATCGGCAATAACGTCCAGCTGCACTCCCTGCCACCGGTCACCGGACTGCTGTCCCTCGGCAGCGGGTCGAACGTGGAGCCCGAGGTGGACCTTTCCGGCTGGTGGATCGACGGCGACGTTGTCCACATCGGCGCCGTCCGCATCGGCGCCGGAGCCAGCGTCGGTGCGCGCAGTACGCTGATGCCCGGCGCTTCGATCGGTGCGGGCGCACAGGTGGAACCGGGTTCGGCTGTCCTGGGCAAGGTGAAGGCCGGGCACCACGTGGCCGGTTCGCCCGCCGAACGCCGGGGCAAGGCCAAACACACACTGCCGGTCCCACCGGTAGAACACCGGCTGATTGGCCGGCTCTGGTTCGTCGGGTTCTCCCTCGCCTCGGCCACGCTGGCGCTCATTCCCTACATTTCCGCCGCCGCCGCCGCCCTGGTGATCTTCGCCTTCATCCGCGGAAGCGAATCGCTGTCTGCGGCTGTGCCTCAAATCCTGCTCTCCCTGGCGCCCGCAGCCCTCGCCTGGTTCGTGGTCAACCTCCTGTTGATCCTGGTCGCAACGCGGTTGCTGGGCATTGGTCTGCAAGAGGGCTACTACCGTGTCCGCAGCCGGATCGGCTGGCAGGTCTGGGCCACCGAACGGGTTCTGGACCTGGCCCGKGAYCTGCTCTTCCCSRTCTACGCCAGCCTCTTCACGCCSGTSTGGCTCCGCCTGCTCGGGGCGAAGATCGGCAAGAACGTTGAGGCCTCCACTGTCCTGCTGATCCCCAAGATGACCACGGTGGGTGAGGGTGCCTTCCTGGCGGACGACACCATGGTGGCGTCCTACGAGCTCGACGGCGGCTGGCTGCGGATTGCGCCGGCCAAGATCGGCAAGCGCTCCTTCCTCGGCAACTCCGGCATGACCGCCGCCGGCCGGAACGTGCCCAAGAACTCTCTCGTTGCCGTCCTGTCCGCCACACCGGCCAAGGCAAAATCCGGGACATCCTGGCTGGGCAGCCCGCCCGTGCGGCTCCGCCGCACCGCCATCGCCTCGGACGACACCCGCACTTACGAGCCCCCGCTGCGGCTCAAGTTTGCCCGTTGCCTGTGGGAGCTGGGCCGCTTCGTCCCGGTGGTGACCACGGTGGCAATAGCGGTTGGTGTGATGCTTGCGTTCGACTGGCTGGCAACGGCCTACAACTACGGAATTGCGGCTGCGGTGGGCGGGGTGGTCATGCTGGTGGCCGGTGCGGTGGCCGCGGGCAGCGCCGTCGTCGCCAAATGGGTCCTCGTGGGACGGATCCGCGAAGGTGAGCACCCGTTGTGGAGTTCCTTTATCTGGCGTAACGAGGTAGTGGACACGTTCATCGAGATGGTCAGCGCTCCCTGGTTTGCACGCGCAGCCACCGGGACGCCGGCCCTGCTCTGGTGGCTACGGTCGCTCGGCGCGAAGATCGGCCGCGGCACGTGGTGTGAAAGCTACTGGCTCCCGGAAGCGGACCTTGTAACGCTCGGCCGGAATTCCACCGTCAACCGTGGCTGTGTGGTCCAAACGCACCTCTTCCACGACCGGGTCATGAGCCTGGACACTGTTACGCTCGAAGACGGAGCAACCATGGGACCCCACGGCGTCATCCTGCCCCAGGCAAGCATCGGCAACGGTGGAACAGTGGGACCGGCGTCGCTGGTCATGCGTGGCGAATCGGTTCCGGCCGCGACGTACTGGATGGGCAACCCGGTGAGTCCCTGGAGTGGCCCCGCGAAGGCTGCGCCAAAACCAAGATAGCCCCGCACCACCCAGCTGTCCCTGCCGCCCCTCCTGATCGGAAAGACCGTCTTATGAGTTCCCCCGCACCGAGCCCCGCGGTCGCCAGTACCGGCCCGTCACCCACCTCGGAGCAAGGCCCGTCAGCGCCGGACCCCTATGTGCCCGGCCATGGCACCAACGCCTATCGGGTGAACCGCTACGAGCTGGACCTTGACTACAAGCTCAGCAGCAACCGCCTCAGCGGGCGCGCAGTCCTGCACGCTGTCACGCAGTACAGCACGGCGGCCCTGGTGCTGGACCTGACCGGGCTGCGGGCCACCAAGATCCAGCTCAGCGGGCGGCGCGTGCGCAAGTACAGCCAGCGCGCCGAGCAGTTGGTCATCGTGCCTGAAACTGCACTGCCAGCCGGCGAAGTCTTCACCCTGGACATCAAGTACGAGGGCAATCCTGCTCCCCGGCGCGGTTTCTGGGGGGAAGTCGGCTGGGAGGAGTTAACTGATGGTGTCCTGGTGGCGGGCCAGCCTAACGGCGCTGCATCCTGGTTCCCCTGCAACGACCACCCCGGTGAAAAGGCCAGCTACCGCATCAGTGTGACCACAGACGCCAATTACCGGGCGGTCTGCAATGGCACACTTGTCTCCCACAGCAGCAGGTCAAGCCGCGAGACCTGGGTCTACGAGCAGCCGGAGCCCATGGCCACCTACCTTGCCACGGTGCAAATCGGCCGCTACGAGCTGCTCAGGCTGGACTCCGCCGCCGCGAAGGGGCAGGTCCCCCAGTTTGCGGCCGTGCCGGCGCTATTGGCCCAAGCAGCCCGGGAGGGCCTGGCCAGGCAGCCGGAGATGATGCGTACCTTTGCAAGCTGCTTCGGGCCTTACCCTTTCCCGGAATACACCGTCGTGGTGACTGAAGACGAACTTGAAATACCCCTTGAGGCGCAAACGCTCTCCATCCTGGGCCGGAACCACCTGACGAAGGAGTGGGAGTCCCAACGGCTCATCGCCCACGAACTCGCCCATCAGTGGTTCGGCAACTCCCTCACCGCCGCAACCTGGGCGGACATCTGGCTGCACGAGGGATTCGCGTGCTACGCAGAGTGGATCTGGTCCGAGGAAGCCGGCGTCATGCCCGTGGCTGACCGAGCCGCCGCGGCCTGGCGGAAGCTCGCGTCCGGCAGCCAGGACATCGTCATCGGTGACCCGGGTCCGGAGCTGATGTTTGATGACCGCGTCTACAAGCGCGGGGCCCTGGCCCTGCACGCCCTGCGGGTCCGGTGCGGTGATTTGGCGTTTTTTGCCCTCCTGCACGACTGGACCACTACCCACCGGCACGCTTCGGTGTCCACCGCGGCCCTTATTCTCGCCGCGGACCGGGCCACCGGACTGGATACTGAGGCGCTGCTGCACCCGTGGCTCCACGAAACGGCCCTGCCGCCCCTGCCTGTGCACTGACGGTCTGTGCGCTGACGGCCTGTGCACTGACGGTCTGTGCGCTGACGGCCTGTGCGCTAAGACGCGGTAGCTGAAAGCGCGACGGCGGCGCGGAGGTCCAGCGGCAGGCCCGCCTCCCCGGGGGCCAGGTCACGGAGTTCCGCGCAATGCAGGATATCCACCGTGTCCGGGGCGGTGGTGAGGCCCCGGCCGCTCATCTTGAGCCACGCCTCCTTGCGCGCCCACAGCCGGGCCCGCTCGTCGAGAAGGGCGGCCCCGGACAGCCCGGCAAGTGCCGCACGCTCGGCCAGGGTCAGGGCAACAGCGTCGAACCCGTCAAAGTCCAGCCGGGCCGGGCCCTCCAGGTCCACGCCGATCGTTACACCGGCCGGTGGTTCCACCACGGCACCAAGCAGGATCCAGCCGGAACTCCGCGAGAGGCTCAGCGCCAGCGGTACCGGCTTTCCCCGGAACGCGTAGCCCGGCCTGCCATGAGCTAAGCCGGGGCCGGTACCGCACCGGGGGCAGCTGAAATTCGTGGTGAGGTCCGACGCCGGAACGTTGAGCAGTTCTGCGGCCAACGTTCGGAGGGCCAGCCTGCCAGCGACAAAACCGGCCCGCGGTCCTGGCGCCAGGGCGGCTGCCCGCTCCAGCTCGGCTGGGCCCAACAGCGGGCGCCCGCCAGCCGCCGTCGGGCCCTGCCCGAACCCTTCGTGTTCCGGCCACAACCCGAACTGCCCTCCCGGATCACCGGGAGGGCAGGAACGCAGGACCGGAACCGCCGTTGCCGGTCCTGCCACGGAGATCAGCGCCTAGCGCTGGACGGCGCCGAAGCGCTCGGCGGCCAGGGCCACGGCGCTCTCGCGGGCGGCCGAGGCCTCATCTGACGTCAGCGTCCGGTCCGTTGCGCGGAAGCGCAGGCCGAAGGCCAGCGACTTCTTGCCGTTCTCAATGCCCTTGCCGGCATAGACGTCGAACAGCGCCACGTCCTCCAGCAGCTCCCCGGCGCCTTCGCGCAGCGCCTCGAGGACCTGGTCTGCCGGGATCTCCTGCGGCACAACCAAGGCCACGTCCTGGGTGGCTACCGGGAACGTGGAGATGTGGCGGGCCACAATGACATCCGCGGCTGCTTCGAACAGTGCATCGGCGTTGAACTCCAGCGCCACGGAACGGGCAGGCATGTCGTGCGCGGCCAGGAGCTTCGGGTGCAGCTCGCCGGCGTAGCCCACGACTTCACCGGTGCGAAGCGAAAGCTGAGCAGCGCGGCCCGGGTGGAACGCCTGGTGCGCCCCCTGGCTGACCACAATCTCCACGCCCAGGACCTCGCCGGCGAGCCGGGCAATATCCAGCGCGTCGGACCAGTCCCACAAGCGCGGCGTGTGGCCAGCGGCAGCCGGTGAATCATGGCCGGTCAGGACGGCAGCGACGTACAGCGGCTGGTCCGGGACGCCGTCGTACAGTGCATCCAGTACCTCGTCGGCGGGCTTGACGCCCAGCGGCGGGATGGACGGCGTTCCCATCGTCCCGCCGGGCAGGAAGACGAGGCCTGATTCAAAAAGCGCCAGGTCGCGGAAGCCGCGCGAGTGGTTCCGCTTGGCCACCTCGATGAGCCCGGGCAAGTTGGACGTCCGCAGGTAGCCGTGGTCCGCGCTGATGGGGTTGGCCAGCTTGATCGCCCGCCGGGCAGCGCCCTGCTCCGCCACACCGAACGTGTCATTGGCTGCCTTGGAGACGAACGGGTAGGCCAGGACTTCGGTCAGTCCGGCGTCCGCCAGTGCCTGGATGAGCCGCCGGCGCTGCTGCTGCACGCGGGTCAGGCCACGTCCGGGAGGGGCCACAGGGAGGGTGGCGGGGATGTTTTCGTAGCCCACCAGCCGCGCGATTTCCTCGGTGAGGTCCTCTTTGGTTTCCAGGTCGTTGCGCCAGCTGGGGGCGGTAACCGTCCAGCCGCCGTCGGTCTTCTCCACCATGGCGCCGAGGTCCACGAGCGAGGTGACAATCTGCTCCTCGGTGAAGTCGATGCCGATCCGCTGGGCAGCGAAGCCCGCGGGCAAGGTGATGGTCACGGCGTCGGGTGCGGTCCCGACGTCGGTCCCGGCCTGGTCAGCGACGCCGCCGGCGAGCTCCACCAGGAGGTCAACCACACGCTGGGCGGCGATGTCCGCCACGTGCCAGTCCACGCCCCGCTCGAAGCGCTTGGACGCCTCGGACGGTAGCTTGTGGCGGCGGCGGGAGCGGCCAATGGACACCTCGTCAAAGTGCGCGGCCTCAACGAGGACGTTCGACGTCGAATCGCTCACCTCGGTGGCTGCGCCGCCCATCACGCCGGCGATGCCGATCGCGCCGGAGCCGTCGGTGATGAGGAGGTCCTCGACGTCGAGCGCGCGCTCTTTGTCATCCAGGGTAGTGATTTTCTCCCCTGCCACGGCACGCCGGACCACGATGTCACCGGACAGTTTGTCCAGGTCGTAGCAGTGCGTGGGCTGGCCGAGCTCGAGCATCACGTAGTTGGAGATGTCCACCGGCAGGGAGATGGAGCGGATGCCGGCCAGCCTCAGCCGCGAGGTCATCCACGGCGGAGTGGGCCTGGTGGCGTCCACGCCGCGGATGGTGCGGGCCACAAAGCGGTCGCAGCCGGGCTTGCCGTAAATGGGGGCGTCGTCGTTGAGCTTGACGCCGTAGCCACCTGTCAGCTCGGCCGGCGCCTGCACCTTGGACGCCGGATCGGTGAACGGCGTTCCGGTGGCGTGCGCGTATTCACGGGCCGCGCCGCGGATGGAGAACGCGTAGCCGCGGTCAGGGGTCACGTTGATCTCGGCGGCCTGGTCGTAAAGACCGAGCAGGTCCATGGCATCCGTGCCGATTTCCGGGTCGAGCCCGATCCGGGACAGGACAAGGATGCCGTCGTGGTCATCGCCGATGCCCAGTTCACGGACCGAGGCGATCATGCCGGCGGAGAGGTGGCCGTAGGTCTTCCGCGCGGAGATGCGGAAGTCGCCCGGCAGCACGGCCCCCGGAAGGGTGACTACCACTTTGTCGCCCTCCACGAAGTTGTGCGCGCCGCAGATGATGCCCTGGACGCCGGAGGGGTCGATGCCCTCGCCGGTGAGGGTCTGGGCCTGGCCTTCGGGGACMACGCGGACCTGGCACCAGTTGATGGTCTTGCCGTTGGTCTGCGGTTCCTTGACGATGCTCAGGACCTGGCCCACCACAACCGGGCCCTGCAGGGCGTCCGTGGGGCGGTGGACGGCCTCTTCTTCAAAACCGACTTTGACCAGTTCGGCCATAACGTCTTCGGCCGTTGCTCCGGCCGGTACTGCTGCGAATTCACGCAGCCAGGAAAGTGGGATACGCACTGTTAGATCTCCATCCCGAAGTGCTCGCTGAAACGTACGTCGCCTTCGATCATGTCGCGCATGTCGCCAACCTCGTTGCGGAACATCAGCGCACGCTCGATGCCCATGCCGAAGGCAAAACCTGAATAGATGTCCGGGTCGATGCCGGCGGCGCGGAGCACGTTGGGATTGACCATGCCGCAGCCGCCCCATTCGATCCAGCGCGGACCGCCCTTGGCACCCGGGTGCCAGATGTCCAGTTCCGCGGACGGCTCGGTGAAGGGGAAGTAGTTCGGGCGCAGCCGGACGGAGGCCTCGTCTCCGAACATCTGCCGGGTGAAGTGCTCCAGCGTGCCGAGGAGATCGGCCATGCTCAGGTTTTTGTCGATGGCCAGGCCCTCGAACTGGTGGAACACCGGCGTGTGGGTGGCATCCAGCTCGTCGGTACGGAACACCTTGCCGGGGCACAGCACGTAGATGGGCACCTCGCGTTCCAGCATGGAACGGACCTGCACCGGGGAGGTGTGTGTCCGCATCACGAGGTGGGCCTCAGGCGGCTCCACAAAGAAGGTGTCCTGCATTTCGCGGGCCGGGTGGTCCGGCTTGAAGTTCAGCGCGTCGAAGTTGAACCATTCGGATTCCACCTCGGGGCCTTCGGCGATTTCCCAGCCCATGCCCACAAAGATGTCCGCCACGCGGTCCTGCAGGGTGGAGAGCGGGTGGCGTGCTCCGGCCCGACGACGGCGCGGTGCGGCAGTGACGTCCACCGTTTCTTCCAGCAGGATCCGGGCGTCGTTTTGGGCTTCCAGCTCGGCTGTCCGGTCCGCGAGCGCCTTGTTGACCTTGCCGCGGGACGCGCCCATGAGTTTGCCTGCTACGGCCTTCTGGTCTTTCGGCAGGCCGCCGATCTCGCGGTTGGCCAGGCTCAGCGGTGACTTCTCACCGGTATGGGCCAGTCTCACCGCCTTGAGTTCGTCAAGGGAGCCTGCGCCGGCAATGGCGGCGATGGCCTGGTCTACAGCGGCAGTGATGGCGGCTTCATCCGTGGGGTTCGGGATGGGGGCGCCCGGCAAAGTTTCAGTCATCTACTGTTCTTAGCTACGAGTCGGGGCTGCCGGTGAAGGTGCGGCAGTGCGCGGTCTCCCGGCACCGCATCCGTCACTGGCAGGTCATTTCGTGAATCCATGCACGACGGATGCACTCGATGACCAGGGCAGGGCCGCTGGCGAAATACCCGGTTGGAAAATTACCGACTGAAGAATTACCGGCGGCCACTATCCATCAGTCTAATTGAACCCTCCGGCTACCATGGCCTCATGACAGAACGATGGCGTCTGGCAGGAGCATGGCCGATGGCGCGTGTGCAGAAAGCAGCCGCGATTCCGCCGTTGACGGATCACCTGACGGAGCACTTGACGGCGGCACAGCGGGCGCGGCAGCTTGTCAACCTTGCCAATGGCACCACCCTGCTTGGTTTGGCACTGGCGCGGGCTGCCGGGACGGCCATCACAAAGGGGCCCAAAGGGCTGATCATCGCCTCCGGCTATACGTGGCGGGTCCCCTTCGCCGGGGCGTTCACCCTGGGCAACGTCGTCATCTGCCGGGTCCGCGCTGAACAGCTGACAGCCAACAGGTCGCTCCTGGGGCATGAGGCAAGGCACTGCAGCCAGTACGCCTGGTGCCTGGGGCTCCCCTTCCTTCCGTTGTACTTCCTGGCTGCGGGCTGGTCGCTGCTTCGGACCGGCAACCCAGCGTCAGCCAATTTCTTCGAACGGCAGGCCGGCCTGGCAGCCGGCGGATACGTTGACACCAGGACACCAAAGCCGGCTCGCGGCGGAATCGAGGTCTGACCATGGCGGGCGACACCACTATCAGAACCGTTACCGTGACGGGAACGGGAACGGCCGAGGCGCCGCCTGACCTGCTGACCATTTCCGTAGGCGTCGAATGCCGCCGGACGAGCGTTGGCTCCGCCTATGCCGACGCCGGGACAGCGTCCGCCGCCGTTTCGGAAGTTCTCCGCCGGAGTGGCGTGGCGGACGCGGATATCCGGACGTCAGGGCTGAACGTCCGGCCGGAGCTTGTCTGGCGCGAGGGCGAGGGCCAGCAGGTGGCCGGGTACGTGGCGTCCAGCGTCCTCACCGTGCGGGTCAGGCGGGTGGCTGCTGCTTCCGCCGTTATCGCGTCCGTGGTTGAGGCCGGCGGCGACGATGTGCGGCTGAACGGCCTCGAGCTCGGCTTCGCGGACGAATCCGCTGTGCTTGCCCGGGCCCGGGAAACCGCATGGCAGGACGCCGTTGCCGCGGCGGAGAAGTTTGCCTCCCTCGCCTCGGCACACCTCGGCGCGGTAGTGTCCGTCGCTGAGCACCCCCTCTCATCCGGACCGGTCCCGGTGGCCAGGATGCAGCGCGCCGCCGCCACCGAAGCCATCAGTATCGAGGCCGGCCACGCGAGCATCGGCGCCAGCGTCACTGTGGTGTGGGACTTGATGGCCTGAAGGCCGCGCGGGGCTGCACCTGGCTCTCGACGCGTGAAGGGTGTCGGGAGCCAGGTGCACCACGTCAGGTGGCCGTCAGACGCCGCTAAGCTCCTCCACCGACGCGTCCTTCGCGATTACCTCTTTGGACCGGATCATTCCAACAGCGACGGCGCTGATAAGTACTACGGCACCGACAGCGAGGTAGAGCTGCACGGCTGACCATGAGGCGTCGAGCAAGGCGCCGGTGATCAGGGGCGCAATGATGGCACCGATTCGGCCGATGCCGATGCCCCACCCGACCCCTGTGCTGCGGACCGACGCAGGGTAGAGGGAAGGGGCTAGCGTGTACAGGCCGGCGATGCAGCCGTTGATCAGCATGCCAACGAGGACGCCTGCGCCCAAGGCGAGCACAATCACAGAGGCAGAGGAGATGAAGACGACAATCATCACGGACGACAGGCAAGTGAACGCCACGAGGACCACCTTGCTGTTCCATTTGGTGGCGACGACGCCGTAGAGGACTGCTCCAAAGATTCCGCCCAAGGTCAGCATAAGTCCGCCGGTAATGCCTTGGCTTTCAGTCATGCCAGCGGTGACCAGCAGGCGTGGGGTCCAGCTGTTGACGAAGTAGAAGCCGAACATTGTGGTGAAGAAGGCCAGCCAGAGCAGCAGCGTTGACCGCCGGTTCGAGGCTGACATGAGCTCGGAAATTGGATTGGCCTTCTTCTTGGCCGAGACAACGGCGTCCTGGAGGGAATCACTTTCGGGGTGCCCGGTCTTGCGTGCGATTCGATTCAAGCGATCCAGGACGTTCCGG
The DNA here is from genome assembly GCF_056398665.1 of Pseudarthrobacter sp. 01T43. NCBI lineage: Bacteria > Bacillati > Actinomycetota > Actinomycetes > Micrococcales > Micrococcaceae > Pseudarthrobacter > Pseudarthrobacter sp. 01T43. Next base: position 31,750 of record NZ_JBFTPV010000008.1, read on the forward strand.
GGCCTTTTTGTCACCAGGAAGTCGACGGATTCGGGCAGCAGGAACAGCAGGACGACCAGAATGCTCAGAGTGCTGATGCCGCCGAAGACGAAGACGGAACGCCAGCCGTACTGGCTTTGGAGGTACACAGCTGCAGCACCTCCGAGGGTCGCCCCGACACTATAGCCGGCCGTGTAAATGCCAATGCTCAGTCCACGCCGCTGCTTGGAGGAGTATTCGCTGGCAATAACGTTTGTGCATGCCAGGATGCAACCGACGCCGAGTCCTGTGAGCAAACGCCAGATTCCCAGCTGCACCATGTCCCCGGCAGTGGCGGCCAACAGCATTCCTGCTCCAGCTACGCCGACTGCAGCCAAAATCATCGGCCGCCGCCCGATGGCGTCTGCCAGTGGGGCGAGGCAGAGAGAGCCTATCGCCATACCGACCAGGCCCGCACTGAGCAAAACACCCAGCTCTGAGCCGGTCAGGCCAAATTCCTTGGTGACCCCGTTGGCCGTGAAAGCCATCGCCAGGACGTCGAAGCCGTCCAGGGCGTTCAGCAGGACGCACATTCCGATGATCAGCCATTGGTACGGCGACATTCGGGAGGTGTCTATACGTTCACGTAGATCCATTATGTTTTCCTCGAAGAGTCAGGAGCTCCCGTGGGAGCCAATTCTTGTGAAGGACGGCGGGAGATGTCCGCGGCCCGTCCGGGGTAAGTCAAAGGGTGCTGGGGCAGGCGCGGTCAGGACACGTCGATCGTGACGACTGCCGGGAAGCCCGAGCTGTTGGCGTCGGCCCGGGAACCGCTGGCGGAACTGACGGCCCGTGAGACGCAGCAGCACATCTTCTCCTCAGCGTTCTGCTGCCGTTGGCTGTAGAAGACGTCGCGGTGGTCGACGGCGCCGTTCAAGCCCAGGATGCGGACCTCGCAGAGGCCGCACTCGCCCTTGCGGCAATCGAACATCATGTCGACGCCGGCGTCCTCGAGTGCCTCAAGCATGGAGCGGCCCTGCCCGACTGTGGCTTCGACACCCAGCCGTGGAATGCGGACGAGGAACTCCTCCGGGTCATACCAGCCGGAGTTGCCGAACGTTTCGTAACGCAAATCAGGCAGCTCCAGTTCGCGTTCGGTCCAGCCGCGGCGGACCGCATCCATGAGCCGGATAGGTCCGCACATATAGAGTTCGACGCCCGGGTCGATTTCCCCTACCAAAGCGCTCACGTCCAAGGTGCTTCCTTCGTCGTCGACGTGGACCTCCAGCCGGGCGCCGTGGAGGTCCTGCAGATCCTCCAGGTAGGCCATGGCAGCTCGGGTCCGGCCGGCGTAGACCAAGGTGTAGTCCGCCTTGACGTTGCGAAGCACCGCGGCCATGTTCATGATTGCGGTGATTCCAATGCCACCCGCCAGCAGGACGTAACGCTCTGCCCCGACCCGCAGCGGAAAATTCTGCAGGGGCTGGGTGATGCGGAGTATGTCACCAGGCTTGAGCGTGTGCATGAAGTCGGATCCGCCCCGGGAGACGGGGGCTCTGAAGACGCTGATGGCCAGGGTGCTTCCGCCGTCGACGGATTCAACCACGGAATAGGAGCGCTTCTCCTGCCCGCCGTTGATGGTGACCATAACGTCGATGTGCGATCCGGGCTCTGCTTGCTTGGGCTCTGACGGTTCCAGTTCGATGCGCCGGATGCCCGTTGCCACGTCTGAGACGGCTACGACCTTTGCGGACTGCCAGACCTCGTTGTTGGTTGCTGCCATTGTCTATTCCCCTGTAGTCCCGGGCCGCTCAGAGCGCCGCCGCCAGGCGGCCCTCTGCCTGGAGCATCCGCTCGATTAATCTGCGGACCCACATGCCGCCGGCGTCGATGTTCAGGCTGTAGAACTCGTAGTCAGGATTGGCGTCGATTGCTTCCTGCTGAGCCTTCAGCATGGCTTCGTCCTCACCAAACACGCCATGGACGCCATTGCGCAGCTGGGTGGTGATGACCTGGCTGTCCAGGCGATAGTTGCGCATGAAGGCCCAAAAGTAATGGCAGGTCTTGGCAGTCTCCGGGCTGATCGTGTTCATGACATAGCCGTTGACCCCGTGGCTGCGGTCGCCCTCCGGGGCACCCGTGCCGGCCTTGGCAACACCGACGTCGATGCGGATAGTGGAGGGCGCCTCGAAGCGGATGATCTGCCAACGGTCCACTTTGCCTTCGAAGCCGGGGAACTTGTCCCGCATGTTCTTGAGCCAGAACGGCGGGGCATCGATATTGTGCATCCACCGCGTGACAGTTACGGTCCGGTCATCGTGAGTGACCACGAAGTCGGATTCGCTGAGCTCTTCCTGGCCGATGCTGGAGGCGTGGACAAACTCCTCGTGAGTGAGGTCCATCAGGTTGTCCAGGACCAGCTGGTAATTGCACGGCGCGAAAATCGTCTCACCGTCACCTGCCCAGTCGGGGCTGTCCATTTGGTGCATATCCGGCACCAGGTCGGGGTCCGCCTTGGTCGGATCGCCCAGCCAGACCCAGACAAACCTATAACGCTCAACCACGGGGAAGGACGGGACTGTGGCAGAGGGATTGATGCTCTCCTGCGCCGGCATGGAGGCACAGCGCCCCGCGGAGTTGTAAACGATGCCGTGGTACGGGCATTGGATCCCGTCCTTGCCAACGGTTTTGCCCATGGACAAGGGTGCCAGCCGGTGCCAGCACGCATCCGCCAGGGCAATGGCCTTGCCGTCCTCGGTGCGGTACAGGGCCAGCGGCCGGTCCGCAATCCGGCGGGCCATCGGTTTGCGGGTCACCTCGTGGTCCCAGGCTGCGACGTACCAGGCGTTCAGTGGGTGACCGAGGACTTTGTTGGTGGTGGAACTGCTGGACTCAAGCACAGTCATCATTGACCTCTTTCGGGGTGGCCGGGCAACCTTCGGTGAAGGTGCCTGCCAGAGATGGAATCGTTCGTACCGGACAACTAACTATGAACATAGGTAGTGGCTTGGATCACAGACTATCTATAGATATAGTTAGTTGGCAAGACCTCGAAAGGAATCTCCATGAGTCTTCGCTTCGCGCTGTTGGCCCTCCTGACCGTCGAACCGATGACCGGATACGATCTGGCCAAGCGATTCGAGTCCTCCGTGGCATTTGTCTGGCACGCGCCGGACTCGCAGATTTACCCCGAACTGCGGAAGATGGCGAAAGAGAGGCTCCTCACGGCCGAAGAAATCTCATGGGGGCCCAACGGCAAAAAGACGCAGTATCGCATCACCCCTGAAGGCCGCGCGGCTTTCAGGCAATGGATGAACACGCCCCTGGAGTACGCCCGCGAGCGCGATCCGGTCCACCTGAAAGCTGCTTACCTCGAATGGGCCGAGCCGAGCATGGCAAAGCAACACATGCAGGCCCACGTTGAGTACCACAGGATGCGCCGCGGCCAATGGGCGGACATGATCCAGGGGCTACGGGACGGGACCAACGAAATGCTTGGCAAGCGCTTGGCCGCAACCGCCGAGCAGGATCGCCACCGCACCCTTGAATACAAGATCTTCACCTATGAGGGACTCATAGCCAGGGCGGACACGGAAATCGAATGGGGCCTGCGAGGCCTGGAGCTCATCGATTCACTCTCGGATACCCGTCCGGATGTTCAACCCATCCACACTCATCCCTCTACTTAAAAACTCCCGCGCCTCGCCGGCCTTGACTTAAATTAGAACATACCTTCGAATAGAGTGCATGAGATGGGATGCGCAAGCACTGATGCAGCGGCCTGCCGACGCCGCCGGAAACGTCGCAACACCGGCGTTGCTACCGCTCGCCGGGCTAGTCCGTTCGGTCACCACTCCCGAGTTCGCCGGCATCACCCTCCATGAGGTCACCGCCAAATCGGTGCTCAACAAGGTGGTTGCCGGTTCGCGGATGCCATTCGAATGGACCGTGAACCCGTACCGCGGCTGCAGCCATGCCTGCGTCTACTGCTTTGCGCGCAAGAGCCACACGTATCTGGACTTTGACGCCGGACTCGATTTCGACAGCCAAGTGGTCGTCAAGATCAACGCCGCCGAGGTGCTTCGAAAGGAACTCGCCAAGCCTTCGTGGGGCCGCCACCAGGTTGCACTGGGCACCAATACAGACCCGTACCAGCGGGCCGAGGGCCGCTACCAGCTCATGCCGGGAATCATTTCAGCGCTGGCGGACTCCGGCACGCCGTTGTCCATCCTCACCAAAGGGACGCTGCTGGCACGCGACATTCCGCTCCTGAAGCACGCTGCTGCCCAGGTTCCGGTCGGGGTCGGCATCTCGCTTGCCATGACGGACGAGGCACTGTCCGAGGCTGTGGAACCGGGCACGCCTGGGCCCCGGGCCCGGCTCAAGCTGGTCTCGCGCCTCCGCGACGCCGGACTCCCCTGCGGTGTGATGGCCATGCCCATCCTGCCTTGGCTCTCCGACAGCGACGAAGCTTTGGATGCCCTCTTCGGGTCCCTGGCTGCGGCCGGTGCCACAGGTGTGACGGCCGGCGCCCTGTACCTGAAGCCGGGCACCCGGGAATGGTTCATGCAGTGGATTGCCAAGAACCACCCCGACCTCGCCGGTCGCTACCGCGGCCTGTATGGGGCCGGATCATATGCCTCCAAGGAATACCGCATCTGGCTCGCGGCGAAAGTCCGCTACTTCAAGCAGCGGCACGGATTCACTAGCGGCCACGGGTTCAGCCACCGCGACCTTGAGGACGATCCCCGGGGTGAAGAAGCACAGTACCCCGAGGGGATCCTCCCGGTTTCCGGGCAGCCCGGCGCAGACAGCGGGCACGGATCCGGCGGCCCGGCCCTGCGCCAACCAACCCTGTTCTGACCAAGAGTTTTAACCACGTTAGGCGTCCAGGTCATGCGGACCTTCAGCGTGTGCGGGAGTGCAGCACCTGTGAGCTGAGCGCGTCCAGCAGGGCCTGGACAATGGGAAAATCGGCAGGAATCCAGGGAAGGTCAAGAACCGCTTGGTGATCTGCCAGGCCCACCCAGCGAAGTTCGTCGTGGTCCTCCAGCGGATGCGGCTCCCCTTCAGTGATTTCTGCCTGCCAGACCCGCATGCTTGCCCGCTCGTTCAGCCGCCATCCGGCGGGCTCGCCTGCCGGCAGTTCGGTCCCCAGCCGGACACCAACACCAAGCTCTTCCTTGAGTTCACGGTGCAGCGCGGCCTGGCATTCCTCGCCGGCTTCCACCTTCCCGCCGGGGAATTCCCAGAGTCCGGCAAACTGCTCCGGAGCCGTCCGCCGCGCCACCAGCATGCGGACAGGATGTTCCAACGAGTCCAGTATTGCTGCGCCAACTACCTGTATCTGTTCACTCACCGCCCCAGTCTATGAGCGACAATGGTTTCGGGGCCTTTCCCCAGCATCCCCTCTGAAAAGCAGGCACATGAGCAGCACCACCCGAACACCCACCACGTCCAGAGTGAAGACTCACAACATTGGTGCGGCCATCTTCGCTTTGGCCATGGGCGGAGTGGGGATCGGCGTCACGGAATTCACCATGATGGGCTTGCTCAAGGAGGTGGAGCAGGGACTCAACATCAGCACTCCGGAAGCAGGCCACCTCATTTCCGCTTACGCCCTGGGAGTGGTGGTGGGGGCGCCCCTGCTCGCCGCGGTCGGCGCCAAACTTCCCCGCAAACACCTCGCACTCGGACTGATGCTGTTCTTCACCTTGGCAAACCTGACTTCCTACTTTGCTCCGGACTACGGAACCATGCTGGTTTCCCGGTTTGCAGCGGGATTGCCACACGGTGCGTTCTTTGGCGTCGCGGCCGTGATCGCCGCCTCCCTGGTTCCAGCCAGCCGACGCGGCTGGGCCATTTCCATGGTGATGGCCGGTCTGTCAGTATCCAACGTTATTGGCGTTCCTGCCGCCACGTGGGTGGGACAGACTTTCGGCTGGCGGCTGCTGTTCGTCCTCGTGGGCGGCATTGGCGCCCTGACGCTGGTCCTGCTGTGGAGATTCGTGCCCTTCCAGGCGCCCCATCCGGACGCCAGCATCCGCCGCGAGTTGGGTGCGCTCAAACGGCTGCAGGTCTGGCTGGCAATCCTCATCGGCATCGTGGGCTTTGGCGGCTTCTTTGCCACCTACACGTACATTGCCCACACCATGACGATGGTGGCCGGTATCCCTGCTTCGCTGCTCCCCCTTGTGGTTGCGCTTTACGGGCTTGGCATGGTTGCCGGAACCGTGGTAGGCGGAAGGCTGGCTGACAAGTCCGTGATGGGTACCCTTTACTGGGTCCTGCCAGGCATCGCGGCCGCCCTGGTGATTTACGCCGTAGCCGTTCACTGGCCGTGGTCAGCCTTGGTCATGGTCTTTGTGGTGGGTGCATCGGGGTCCCTGCTCATCCCCGCACTCCAGACCCGCCTGTTGGACGCCTCACCCGACGCCCCTTCCCTGGCGTCCTCACTCAACCATGCAGCGCTCAACGTGGCCAACGCCTTAGGCGCCTTCCTGGGCGGCGTGGTGATCGCGTGGGGGTGGGGCTTCGTGGCGCCCGCGCTCGTGGGTGCGGTACTGGCCCTCCTGGGCCTCGCCGTCGCGGTCATCAGTGGCCTGCTGGAACGCAAAAAGCCGCTGACTGCCTGATCCGAGGGAACGGGCAGCCACCGGCCGCTCCGGGACAACCAGCTCCCTGATCCCTGTTCAGGGCGCCCTGAACAGGGATCAGGCCTGGGAGTCCTGCGGCCGTGGCTCGGCCGGGACCTGGCCGGCACCTTGCGCGTCTTCGCGGTACAGATCCGGTTCCAGATAGATCACGCGGGCGATCGGAACAGCGCTGCGGATCCTGGACTCTGCGCCGTCAATGGACGCGGCGATGTCCCTGCCCGTTTCGGCGGCCCCCACGGAAATCTTTGCGGCCACCAGCAGCTCCTCCGGTCCGAGGTGAAGGGTCTTGAGGTGGATGATGCGGTTGTGCCCTCCGGCCTCGATGGCCTCACTGATCCGGACCACGTCGTCCCGCGTGGCAGACTCCCCCAGGAGCAGGGACTTGGTTTCGACCGCCAGCACCACGGCGATAGCCACAAGCAGCAGGCCGATCATGCCGGTGCCTGCGGCGTCCCAGATGCCGTTCCCGGTAATGAGGGTCATGCCAACTCCGACGAGCGCGAAGGCCAGGCCAAGAAGCGCCCCGAAGTCCTCCAACAGGATCACCGGCAACTCAGGCTGTTTGGCCGTGCGAACAAAGCTCACCCAGCCCTGGTTACCACGAATGAGGTTTGACTCGATGATCGCCGTCCGGAAGGAGAAGGACTCAGCCGCGATGGCCCCGATCAGCACAGCCAACGGAACCCACCAGAAGTCCCCTTCAATGCCATGCGGGTCCTGTAACTTGTTCCACGCCTCGAACAGCGCAAAAAGGCCACCCACGCTGAAGAGCACGATGGAGACGATGAAGGCGTAAATGTAGCGTTCGCCGCCATACCCGAACGGATGCTCAGCGCTGGCTGCCTTGCGGGCGCGTTTGCCACCGATCAGCAGCAACAGCTGGTTGCCCGAGTCTGCGACGGAGTGGATGGCTTCCGCCAGCATGGACGAGGAAGCGGTAAGGATGAACGCGACGAACTTGAGGACAGCGATGGTCAGGTTCGCGGCAAGCGCCGCGACAATCGCTTTGGTACCGCCATGTGCAGCCACGGAAGCCCCCTTCAGGGTCACGGAACGAGCAATGATCATCACAGGGCCGGAATGGGCCCCGTCCATCAATACCGTACCTTTTCAGCTGAAACCACACCCCCGCGACAGGCACTAAGCCTGCTGACAATGATGCAACCGTGTGTTAGCTTGAACACTAATCGGGACATTTAAAATCCCGACGAAATATGAAGGAGGAGACATGGGCTTTCTAGGCTGGATCATTCTCGGACTCATAGTAGGTGCCATTGTTAAGGCAGTCATGCCTGGCAGGGTCGGCGGCGGCTGGGTCACCAGCCTGGTGCTCGGCGTAGTCGGGGCAATTGTCGGCGGCTGGATCGGTGACCTGCTCTTCGGCGGCGGCAAGATGGAATTCTGGAATCTCGGTTCCTGGCTCCTGGCCATTGTTGGCGGCCTCGTCGTTGCCGGCATTTACGGCGCCATCACGGGACGCAGCAAGTCCACGCGGGCACCTTAATAACTTCACGCAATCTATTCACTACGAAGGGCCCCGAAAATTTCGGGGCCCTGCCTTATTCTCCGGAGGCGCCTGTCACCCCGCCTGTTCGGGTTCGGACGGCGTCTTGTTGGGACCGCGCACTGGCATAGAGGCACACCGTCGCCGCCGTACCCAGGTTCAGGCTCTCCGCTGCTCCATAGACGGGCACAGCCACCCGGTGGTCGGCCAAGGCCAGTTCAGCTTCTGAGAGCCCCTGCGCTTCGTTCCCGAAGAGCCACGCTGTTGGCCCCTCTAACGCATACGCCGATTCGACGCCGGAGGACGCAATGCGACGGGCGGCGTTTTGGTCCTGGAGCGTATCCAGGTTGACGTCGCCGTCGCCATCGGCGGCCAGCAACCCAATCCCCCGAGCACGGCACGCGGCTGCCACGTCTGAAATGTCGGCGCCCAGGACCACGGGCAGATGGAACAGGGAACCGGCCGTGGACCGGACCGCCTTGGGATTATAAATATCGACGCTGGAGGCGGTCAGGATGACGGCGTCCGCCCCGGCTGCGTCAGCTGCCCGGAGGACGGTGCCGGCGTTGCCGGGGTCCCGGACCTGACACAGCACGGCAAGCAGCCGCGGGCCGGCGTCGAGGACCTGCTCCAGGCTCACGTCCAGGAAACCGCAGACCGCGAGAATGCCCTGCGGGGTGACCGTGTCCGCCATCGCGGCAAGGACTTCGTCGGTGGTGAGGTAGGCGTCCGTGCCCTCGGCGAGAGCCTCCAGGTCCGGGTGCCGGTCGAGGCACGCCTCACTCGCGTAGACCTCGTATACGACACCGGGCTCCCCCGCAGCGATCCGCTTCCGGTGCAGCGTCAAAGCCTCACGGACAGCCTGCGGACCCTCCGCCAGGAACTCGCTGCGCTTTAAACGGGCCGGGCGCCCGGCAAGCTGTGCCACCTTCCTCACCCGATCAGCTCGGGGATTGGAAAGTGGCAAATCTTGCGGGCGCCCGGTTTCGTTCATATAAGAACCTTAGTGGCTTCAGCCACCAGTCCTCGAACGGCCTTCAGTGCTACTTTGCAGCCGGAGCCGACGTGTCAGCAGGCAGGGAATCCTTGGCAATCTTCACCAGTGCAGCGAAAGCGTTGGCGTCAGAGACAGCCAGCTCGGCCAGCATACGGCGGTCAACCTCGACCTCAGCGGCCTTCAGGCCCTGGATCAGACGGTTGTAGGTGAGGCCGTTGGCGCGGGATGCAGCGTTGATACGCTGGATCCACAGGCGACGGAAGTCACCCTTTTTCTTTTTGCGGTCACCGTAGCTGTACACAAACGAGTGCAGCAGCTGCTCTTTGGCCTTGCGGTACAGGCGTGAACGCTGTCCACGGTAGCCCTTTGCGCGTTCAAGGATAACCCGGCGCTTCTTGTGGGCGTTGACCGCCCTCTTCACACGTGCCACGTGCGTACTCCTTCGAAAATCTGATCCCAAGCATCTACTGCCGGAACAACCGGCTGGCCTGAGAAGCCTTTTTGGTAGTTGACTGCTGCCAGGTGGCATCAGTCAGAGAACTTGGAACTTAGATGCCGAGCATCTTCCGGATGACCTTTGCGTCACCCTTGAAGACGATCTTGTCGCCGGCGAGACGACGAGTCAGCCTGGAGGACTTGTGCTCCAGGTAGTGGCGGCGGTTGGCCTGCTGGCGGCGCAGCTTGCCGCTGCCGGTCAGCTTGAAGCGCTTCTTAGCACCACTGTGGGTCTTCATCTTCGGCATGGGAACCGATCTCCTTACGTATCCACAGACATTGTCTGCAGTTCTTTCGAGCAGCCACCCCTGCAGGCGGCATGCTGGTTGCGTACTGCCGGAGGAAACCTCCTGCAGCTTTGAACTAGGTAGTCTTCTTGCCGGCCGGCTTCGGAGCTGCCTTGGGGGCAGGCCTCGCAGCCGGCTTCGGAGCTGCCGGCCGGGCTACCGGCTTGGGCATCGGTACCGGCGGCCTCGGAGCTGCCGGAGCCGGAGCGGCTGCCTTGGCTGCCTCGGCGGGCTTGGCCTCGGGAGCCTTGGCCGGAGCCGGGGCTGCCTTGGGGGCCTCCCGTTTGGGAGCAGCGGCCTTCGGGGCAGCCTGCTTGGGCGCCTCCTGTGCAGCGGCTTCCTTCACCGGAGCTTCCTTCGCAGCAGCTTCCTTTGCAGGGGCTTCCTTGGCGGGAGCTTCCTTCGCCGGGGTCTCGGCTGCAGGTGCAGCAACGGGCGCCTCGGCTGCTTCAGCCTTGGCGGGCGCTGCCGTTTCCGGAGCTGCCGCCTCAGTGGCTTCAGTTTCAGGGGCCTCCGTTTCAGGGGCCTCCGTCTCGGGCTGCGTGGTGATGGCGAAACCTTCCGGAAGAAGGTCAGCCAACGACTGGGTCAGCGGCGCTTGGTCGTCACCGGTGACGTCGATGCGGCCCGAAGCCTTGGCTTCGTTCTGTGCCTTGGCCTCTGCACGCTGCGATGCGCGGCGTGCCTCAGCCTTGGCCTCGGCCTTGTTCTTGAGCGGGCCCACGACCATCACCATGTTGCGGCCGTCAATACGCGGGCTTGACTCAACAACACCAACCTCGGCGACGTCGTCAGCGAAACGCTGGAGCAGGCGGATGCCCATCTCCGGACGCTGCTGCTCGCGGCCACGGAACTGGATCATGGCCTTGACCTTGTCACCTGCACCGAGGAAGCGGAGCGCATGGCCGCGCTTGGTCTCGTAGTCATGCGTGTCGATCTTCAGACGGAAGCGGATTTCCTTCAGAACCGTGTTGGTCTGGTTCTTCCGCGCTTCACGTGCCTTGACTGCGGCCTCGTACTTGTACTTGCCAAAGTCCATCAGCTTACACACCGGAGGCTTGGCCTGGGGTGCTACTTCAACGAGATCAAGATCGGATTCAGCAGCCAAACGCAGGGCATCCTCAATACGGACGACTCCTACCTGTTCACCTGCAGGGCCGACCAGCCGCACCTCGGGGACGCGGATACGCTCATTGATTCTTGGCTCGCTAATGTTAAAGCTCCTGTGATTGATGTAGTAACCCACCGGCAAATAGAGAAGGCCCCCAATTGCCGGAGCAATCGAAGGCCTCGATGATCGGATGCACAGGGCCCCGAAGAGGCTGTGCGCAGTTCTTCGGGCTCAACGCCTGATGAACTGTCCGACCGGTACCCGGCAACCTTGCTTCCCTGGAATGACTTCCGGTGGGAAAACGGCTGACGCGGGTGGGAGAGAACTCCGCTTGCAAACTGGATGCCATTCTACAGAAAAAATCCCTCACGACGCAGCGGGGCGCCGGTGGGACCTTAACACAGCAAAATAACGACATTCAGTCGGTCTGTGACAAGCTTACCAGTATGAGTACCCCAGACAGCAATTCATACGTTTTCGAGGCTGCCCCGGCCGAAGCTGACGTGAGCCAGCAAATCCGCGACATCTCCGAGGTGGCGGCCATTGAGGTCATCACCACCGCCGCCGTTCACCTGATGAGTGCAGCAGCCGTAAAGCTCGGCCTCGCCGCCGAGGACAACGCGGAGGAACTGAAGGACCTGGACGAGGCCCGCAAACTCATCACCGCCCTTGCCGGCCTGGTGACGGCGGCTGCCCCCGAAATCGGCTCCCAGCACGCCGGGCCGTTGCGTGATGGCCTGCGTTCCCTGCAGCTCGCCTTCCGCGAAGAGTCCGTCATTCCTGACGCCCCGGGCAAGGGCCCCGGCGAGAAGTACACTGGCGCGGTCAACTAGTACCTGACCAGGAATTCCTTCAAGAAACCAAATCACGACGGCGGCGGGCGGACCACGGAGGTCCCCACCAGGCAAAGCACAACTCCAGCTAAGCCCACTGCCACAAACCCTCCGGACGGCCCCGTCCCGTCGATGAAGATTCCGGCAAGGGGCGCTCCCAGCGCCACACCGGCTGTCAGCGCAGAGCCATACCAGCCCATCGCCTCGCCGCGGCGGTCCTCAGCCACCAGGTCAGCAACTTTTTCGGAAGCCGCTGAGAGCACAGGTGCGCACAGGAGCCCCGGAAGGATCGAAACAAACGCCAGGGTCCAGGTATCGTGCGCGAAGCCCATCGGGATGGTCAATGCTGCCATGCCGAGGAGCAGGACGATCGGCGAGACCGGCCGGTGCATGGCGCCGTAGACCAATCCACCGATGACGGACGCGGCGCACCAAAAGAGGAAAACGATGCCAATTTCGCTTTGGTGCCCGCCGGTTTCCAGGGCCGCAACAATGCCGACGTCGGTGCCGCTGAGCACCATCCCGGTTCCCGCCGCAACCGCAAAGACCGCCGCGACGGTGGCAGTGAACCAGGCAAAATTGTGAGCCACTTTGCCGCGCAGGCCAACCCGCCCGCCGCGGGCGGTTTCCGTACCGGCCGGCACAAGGTCGGCCGCCGCCTCCTGGACATGCGCGGGCGCTGCGCACACCACCGCCACTTCCGCGGCGTGCCGTTGGTCCGCCTCGCCTTCCTCGGTCTGCGTGGCGCTGCGCGTGGGTGGATTGAACCACATCAGGAACAGGCCGGCGAGGGACGTGGACGCACCCACCACGGTGAGCCCCAGAACGGTGAAGCCGCTGGTGGCCACGACGGCGCCGACGGCGGGTCCGATCATAAACACGATCTCCGTGGCGATCGAGTCCAGGGCAAAAGCGGTCCGCCGCTGGGTCCCGTCCGCGAGGACGCCCAAGGACTGTCGGATCACGCTGAAGATCGGCAGGGTCAGCAGGCCGCCGATGAACACCAACGGCAACAGCAACTCGTAGCTGACATGCGGCACGACGGACCAGATGACTGCTTCGGAAACTACTGATGGGATAAGGGCCCTGCGCAGGCCAACCGTGTCAACACGCCGGCCGCGCCAGGGCGCGCCCACAGCTATGCCGATAGTCATTACCGCTGCAGCTGCGCCGGCGGCGGCATAGCCCTTGTCCAGGGTGAGGACGATATGCAAGGTCAGCAGGACGCCTGCGGCCGAGTGCGGGATACGGGCCACCATACCCACAAGCAGGAGCCGCCTGATGGGCTCGACGGCGAGCAACTCCCGGTAGAGAGCGAAATTCACGGGGAATCCTTTGGGTCTGGCACGGGCAGCCCGAGGGGTCTCCCCGGTGACCGTCAGCTACTGAACCGCGCGCCGCAACTTGATTTCCATCGAATCGACCCGCTCCCCAAACAATACAGTCCGGGACCAGGCAGCCTGAAGTCCGGCCACGAGTTCCTGGACCCCGGCGGCATCAAGGCCGTCCTCGAGGTAGAGAACCGCCTGCAGTTCCGGTCCGGCGCCGCCCCCGGAGAGCGGGACTCCCCCGCCGGTCACGGCGGCAACTCCGGAGCCCGGAAGCAGTTCGATGTTCCGGACCGCCGGGAATTCGGCCGCCGCGGTGGCCATTTCGGCTGCCAGCGAGGCATCCCTGTAAGAGGGAATCCACTCCTGCTGTTGTGCAAGCGCCCAGACTGCAGGCCGACGGACCACGAGGGTAACGTCCGAGCCGGGGTCAAGGACCAGCAATTCGGCCCCCTCGGCGACGGCTGACAGCGCGGCGCGGGCCGCGTAGACAGCCACAGGCCGTGCGTCAGGATGCCAGGCGGCCAGGCGGCCAGAAGACGTGAACGCGGGCATGGCTGTCCGGCCGTCTGCGGCCTTCAGGGTGACCAGCGCCATGTCTGCCTGCTTGTCCGCAGTGAGCCCGTCCACGCCCTCCGCTTCGGCGCCGAGCTGCGCGATGATGGGGATGAAGACGCGGGCAGTGGCGAGCGTGGCCACCACTACCGCTTCGTCGCCGCTGCCGCCAACCAGCGCCGCCACGGCGGCGAGGTAACCGGCGTCGGCCGTTCCGTCGTCGTCCCCGAAGTTGTGGATCTTGGCGTCGTCCCCGGCCAGGCTACGGCCTTCCCAAGGCCTCCCCGCCGAGTCTGCGGGGCCACCCGCACCGGCAAGGGCTGCGGCGATATGCCCGGGCAGGTGTCGCTGGACGGGAGCCCCGCCAGCAAGTCCTGGAGTGTGCGTGCTGTCCACGGGGCCGGACTAGCGGCGTCCGGCGACGCCGAGGGCTTCCGGCAGCGTAAACGCACCGGCGTAGAGCGCCTTGCCGACGATCGCGCCCTCCACGCCCAGGGGCACCAGGGACCGGAGCACTTTTAGGTCGTCAAGGCTGGAAATACCGCCCGAGGCCACTACCGGCTTGCCGGTTTTCTCCACCATCCGACGCAGCAGTTCCACGTTGGGGCCCTGCAGGGTACCGTCCTTGGTGACGTCGGTGACAACGTACCGGGCGCAGCCGGCCTCCTCCAGGCGGCCCAGAACATCCCAGAGGTCACCGCCTTCCTTGGTCCAGCCCCGGCCCGCCAGTGTTGTTCCGCGGACATCAAGGCCGACGGCGATCTTGTCACCGAAACGTTCGATGGCCCTGCGGGTCCATTCCGGGTTCTCCAGTGCCGCTGTACCGAGGTTGACGCGGGCCACGCCAAGACCAAGGGCCGCCTCAAGGGACTCGTCGTCCCGGAGGCCACCGGAGAGCTCCACGTTGATGTCCAGCCGGCCTACAACTTCGCGGAGCAGCTCTGCGTTGGAGCCGCGGCCGAAGGCAGCGTCAAGATCCACCAGGTGCACCCACTCGGCGCCCTGCTGCTGCCAGTTGAGGGCTGCTTCCAGCGGTGTGCCGTAGCTCGTCTCGCTGCCGGCCTCCCCCTGGACCAGCCGAACGGCCTGGCCGTTAACGACGTCGACGGCGGGCAGCAGTTCAAGAACCGGCAGGTCGGTTGCGGTGGTCATCTCAAATCCTCTTCAATGTTGTGATGCTGGTGGAGCGGAGTGTGGGGGTGCGCCGGCAGTCTAGTTGCCGGGAAGCGTCAGCAGGTAGGCAGCCAACAACGCCATTCCGGCGAGGACGTAAAAACTAATCTGCGTCCACAGCGGTTTGTGCTGCTGCCGGAAGGACAGGGCCCCGCCTACCAGGATGCCCGCCAGGCCCATCAGGACGATGGACCACATCTAGGCTGCATCCGCACGGGCCGGTTTGCGAAGGCCGTCCACCCAGTTGCGCAGCAGCCGGGCACCGGCATCACCGGACTTTTCCGGGTGGAACTGGGTGGCGCAGAGCGGGCCATTTTCCACCGCGGCGATGAAGCGGGCACCGTGTTCGGACCAGGTCACCAGCGGCGCCGTCATCCGGGGCTGGATCACATCGAAGTTCCACTTCTGGACACCGTAGGAGTGGACGAAGTAGAACCGCTCGTTCTCAACGCCGGCGAAAAGCTTTGAGCCTTCAGGTACCTGCACCGTGTTCCAGCCCATGTGCGGCACAACGTCCGCGGGAAGGAGTTCCACCTTGCCGGGCCACTCCCCCATACCTTCGGCTTCGGTCCCGTGCTCGACCCCGGCTTCGAACATCACTTGCAAGCCGACGCAGATGGCCAGGACCGGCCGGCCGCCAGCCACCCGCCGGCCGATCAGCCGGATGCCGTCCACGGCTTTGAGCTCACGCATCACGGTTTCAAAGGCACCCACGCCAGGCACCACCAGGCCGTCGGCATTGAGCACGTCCTCGGGCCTGGAGCTCAGGATGACCTCGGCACCGGCCCGTTCGAGGGCACGGACCGCTGAGCGGACGTTGCCTGAACCGTAGTCGAGCACGGTGACTGTGGGTTTACCTTCGGGCGACACGGGCTTGTTACCCGTAGCCGGATCGATCACCGCACCATCACGAAGGATCTGGCCGCTCACAGGGCACCCTTGGTGGACGGGATCCCCTCAACGCGGGGGTCCGGTTCGACGGCGGCACGCAGGGCGCGGGCGAAGGCTTTGAACTGCGCTTCCGCGATGTGGTGGGGGTCGCGGCCGGAAATGACATTCATGTGCAGGCAGATGCCGGCGTGCAGTGTGATGGCCTCAAAGACGTGACGGGTCAGCGAACCGGTGAAGTGGCCGCCAATCAGGTGGTATTCCTGCCCGGCGGGCTCGCCGCCGTGCACGAGGTAGGGGCGCCCGGAGACATCAACGACGGCGTTCGCAAGGGCTTCGTCGAGGGGCACCGTGGCTTCTCCGAACCTGCGGATGCCGGCCTTGTTGCCCAGCGCGGTGCGCAAAACCTCGCCGAAGGTAATGGCGACGTCCTCCACTGTGTGGTGGACATCAATATGGGTGTCACCGGTGGCCTTGACGGTCATGTCAATGAGCGAGTGCTTGCACAGCGCCGTCAGCATGTGGTCGTAGAAGGGGACGGACGTGTCGATGTCCGATACGCCCGTGCCATCGAGGTTGATCTCCACGAGCACTGACGATTCACTGGTGGCACGCTCCATGCGTGCGGTCCGGGGCGCGGCAGCGTTCGATCCGGTGGAACTCATGATTATCTGGTCCTTCTAACGCAGGAGTGGTAGGGCGCGCTGAGGCGCCGGCAGTTCAAGTCTAGGCGGGGAGCTTCGATCGGCTGGTCAGGATGCCCTCCAGGGAGGCCAGGAAGGCTGTGGTCTCCCTCTCAGTTCCCGCTGTGACCCGCAAGTGGCCGGGGATCCCGACGTCGCGAATCAGCACGCCCGCGTCCAGCAATTGCTGCCAGACCTCGTGCGGGCTGTCCAGGCCGCCGAAGAAGACATAGTTTGAATCGGAGGCCGCCGGTTTGAGGCCCATCCGGGTCAATTCCGTGACAATGCGGTCCCGCTGTTCCTTGATGTCCTGGACGTCCGCCATCAGGGCGGTCCGGTGCTGAAGGGCGGCCAGGGCGGTAGCCTGGGTGATCGCGGAGAGGTGGTAGGGCAGCCGCACCAGGCGGAGGGCATCCGTCACCTCCGGCGCAGCAGCCATGTAGCCGAGGCGCGCTCCGGCAAGAGCGAACGCTTTGCTCATGGTGCGGGACACAATCAGGCGTTCCCTGCCCGGCAGCAGGGTAAGGGCACTGGGCGTGCCGTCATGGGCGAACTCATGGTACGCCTCGTCGACGATCACGATGGTCTGGCTGGCCTCGCCGGCCGCATACACGGCCTCCACCACGTCCAGGCCAAGGCCTGTACCGGTGGGGTTATTAGGCGAACAAAGGAAAACGACGTTCGGCTGAAGTTCCTTGACCTGCAACGCGGCGGATTCTGCACTGAGGCCGTATCCCTCAGCGCGCTGACCGACGATGTACTCGGTGTCAGTCCCGCTGGCCAGCAAGGGGTACATGGAATACGTGGGCGGGAACCCGAGGGCCTTGCGGCCCGGGCCGCCGAATGCCTGCAGGATCTGCTGGAGAACCTCATTGGATCCATTGGCGGCCCAGATGTTAGTGGCATCGAGTCCGTGACCCAGGTACTCGGCCAGTGCTTCCCGGAGCTCGGTGAACTCGCGGTCCGGGTAGCGGTTGAGCCCGGTTGCGGCTTCCGTTACGGCTGCTGTAATGGCGGCCTGCACATCCGCCGGAACGCCATGGGTATTCTCATTGACGTTCAACAGGATGGGAACATCCAACTGCGGGGCACCATAGGGGGTAAGCCCGCGAAGATTGGTCCGGAGGGGAAGTCGGTTCAGACGCTCTAGCTGGTCATTCACCTGAACAGTTTAGTTCCGAAGGCGATGGCCGGAAAATGTGACGGCAATCCGTGGACCTGTCCACGGTTAATCTGGCCCTTGCCGGCGACTAACGCTGGCCCTTCCCGTCGACTAGCGGGTGGGAACAAAGAGCTGCTGGCCAGGTACCACGCCGCCGCCCGTGAGGTTGTTCAGTTGAACAATGTCCGCAATGACGTCCCGGGCGTCACGCTGGGGTGCTACGGTGCCGGCAATGGCCCAGAGGGACTGCCCCGGCTGGACCGTCACCGTGATGGTGGGCGTGACGGAGAGACCAGCTGCGGAATCTGCCGCCTTCGCCGGAGAGGTAAGAAAACCAACCAGTGAGAGAAGGATCGCTGCAAGGAGCACCAACGGGATGCCGATGAGGACAACCCGGCCCCGGCGGGTAAGACGGAGCGGCGGCAAGGACTCCTTGCGTTGCTGTGACGTCAGGTGCTCGACGGAAATGAACTGCGGACGGGAATCCTGTGAAGCAGATATAGCTGACATGAGATGAGCCCTCCTGGACCATACTGTGCTGCCCGGCGTGACCTCCAGGTCGCCAACGCACTAAGGCTCAAGCCTCCGCATGTGGCGGATATTCGAATCCGCTGGCAACGAGTAGAACACATATTCGAACTTTGCTTCCTCAGTTTTAGCACTTATCAACGAACATTGTCGAGACTCGCTAGAACAAATGTTTGAAAAAGCCATGTGGCTGGCCTACGTTTGGATCAAAAGATCAACCACTCGTGTAGTTGATCAGCAGGGTCTGACATTCAAAGCAGCCCGGCCATTCCGGCAACTAACAGCCGGACCGGAACCGGGGCAACCGAAAGGCATTGGCGAACATGGCAGCACCAGCCGCCGAGGGCAAGGCGACTCCGCAGGGCCGCCAGCCCCAGAGGACCCCGAAGGGGCTCACTGCCCGCCAGAAGAAGATCCTCGAAACCATCCAGCGTTCCGTCAATGACAACGGCTACCCGCCCTCGATGCGGGAAATCGGCGACACTGTCGGCCTGGCCAGCCTTTCGAGCGTCACCCACCAGCTCTCCCAGCTGGAGAAGCTGGGTTACCTGCGCCGGGACCCGAAGCGGCCCCGTGCCATGGAAGTCCTGATGCCGCTGACGCTGGACGGGGGGACCGGCAAAAACGGCGCGTCGGCCAAACCGGGCCTGCATAGCGTCGGCGGTACTGGTACCGAAATTCCCAGTGCCATGGACACTGCCATGGTGCCGCTGGTTGGGCGTATCGCTGCAGGTGGACCGATCCTGGCCGACCAGATGGTGGAGGACGTGATGCCGCTGCCCCGGCAACTTGTAGGGCAGGGCGAGCTGTTTATGCTGCGCGTCGCCGGCGACTCAATGGTGGACGCCGCGATCTGCGACGGCGACTGGGTGGTGGTCCGCCGGCAGGCCGACGCCGCCAACGGCGACATTGTTGCGGCCCTTTTGGACGACGAAGCCACAGTGAAGACCTTCCGCCAGCGCGACGGCCACACCTGGCTGTTGCCCCAGAACACCCAGTACGAGCCGATCCTCGGGGATCACGCCACGATCATGGGGAAAGTCGTTTCGGTCCTGCGGTCGCTGTAGCACCCGGGCCGAGCGGGCAGGCCTCAGGCGCCCTTTCCGGCCAGCCTTTCGAGTGCCGCAAATGTTGTCTTACGGTCCGTGGTGGGCCAGAACGGCGGGAGTGCGGCGCGCAGGAAGCCGGCGTAACGCTCCGTGGCCAGGCGTGAATCGAGCACGGCCACCACACCCTTGTCCCCCGTCGAACGGATCAGCCGGCCTGCCCCCTGGGCCAGGCGGATGGCCGCGTGCGTGGCGGAGACCGCCATGAAGCCGTTACCGCCGGCCTGCGCCACGGCGCGGGAGCGGGCGGTCATGAGCGGATCATCGGGCCGCGGGAAGGGAATTCGGTCGATGACCACCAGCCGGCAGGATCCGCCGGGAACGTCAACGCCCTGCCACAGCGACATGGTGCCGAACAGGCAAGTATCGGGCTCGTCAGCGAACTGCTTCACGAGCGCCGTCATGGTGGAGTCGCCCTGACAAAGAATGCTGAGCCCGAGCCGTGGTCGCATCGCCTCAGCCGCTTCTTCTGCCGCACGGCGCGATGAAAAGAGGCACAACGCACCGCCGCCGGAAGCCCGGATCAGCGCCTCCAGCTCGTCCAGCGCCTCCGGTGACGCTCCCCGCCCTGGTTTGGGCAGGTGCCCGGCGACATAGAGGATCCCCTGCTTGGGATAATCGAACGGCGAGCCGACGTCGATGCCGGTCCAACTCGGCGCGCCCTCCCCTACCAGCCCCAGGCCGCCGGCGGCCGGTTCGAACGCAGAACCGATGGCCAAGGTTGCCGAGGTCAGCACAACGGTGTGGCCGGCGAACAAGCCCTCGCGCAACTTACCGGCAACACTGAGCGGCGCAATGTTGATCAAGGCAGGAGACGTCTCGTCAGGCTGCGAGTAGCCCTGCTGCGGGTCGAAGGAGCTGGCCCGGGAAAACCAGACGACTTCGCGGTTCTCGCGGGCGACTATGAGGCGTTCGCACAGTTCCAGGATCAGCATCAGCCGCGAGCGGGCGAGCTGCCGCCCGCCGTCGGCCGTCTGGCTGCCATCCCCCTTGGAATCTGAGAGGGCAGCCCGGCAGGCCTCCCGCAACTGATCCACGCAGTCCAACTGTTCGTCGTTGAGCCCGTTGGGCAGCAGCCCGTTCGGGACTCCCGCCAAGGCGAGTTCGAGGTTGGCGGCGGCCGCATTAAGTGCGTCAACGGTGATGGCGGTGTGCTTACGGGCGCCGGCTGCCGCCGCGTGGACCATGGCCACGGAAAGCTGCCCGGAGACCGCGCCGGTGACCCTGTCCTGGAGTTCGTGGGCCTCGTCCACCACTACGACGTCGTATTCGGGCAGTACGGCAAGGCCTTCAAACGCGCTGACGGCCAGCATGGCATGGTTGGTGACCACGACGTCAGCTTCGGCCGCATCATGGCGGGCCAGTTCGCTGAAGCATTCGGCCGCCATCGGGCACTTCTGCGCGCCCAGGCATTCCATCGACGTCACCGAGACCTGCCGCCAGGCGCGGTCGGTGACGCCGGGAAGGAGCTCGTCGCGGTCTCCCGTGGCGGTTTTTTCCGCCCATTCCCGCAGGCGAACCACTTCCTTGCCCAGTTGCGACGACGGGCCGCCGAGGGCGGCGGCGAAGTGCGGGACGCTGGTGTCTTCGCCGAGGGAGAAAAGCTGGCCCTCGGCGGGTTCCTCGGACGGGAACCCGCCTTCCAGCTTGTGCCGGCAAACATAGTTTGAGCGGCCCTTGACGAGTGCCACCTTGACGGGGCGGTCCAAGGCAGGGGTGATGGTTTTCAGCAGGCGGGGAAGGTCGCGGCCCACAATTTGGGTCTGCAGCGCAAGGGTTGCGGTGGAAACCAGTGTGGGCTTGTTGCTCACGAGGGAATGCGCAATCAGCGGGATGAGGTAGGCAAGCGACTTTCCGGTGCCGGTGCCGGCCTGGACCAGAAGGTGGTCTCCGGTTTCGATGGCTTTCGCCACCTGCCGGGCCATTTCGTGCTGGCCGGCCCGGCTTTGGCCACCCATCCCCGCGACAGCGCGGTCGAGCAGTTCAATGACGAACTGCTCGCCGGCCGTATCGGAAATCTCCCCTGCCACCAGGTCAGTCATTGCTGACGAAGGATTCCAGTTCAGCGGCGAGGCCCTCCCGGACCATGACCACAACACGCGTGCCGTGTTCGCCGTGATCCAGGCTGAGGATCTCGGCGTCGGTCTCGTGCAGCTTGCTGATCAGGTCACCACGGTCGTACGGGATCAGCAACTCGAGTTTGACGCTGGGCCGCGGAATCCCGTCGCTGATGGCCTTGAGCAGTTCGGCGATTCCCTGGCCGGTCCGGGCCGACACCACCACGTGGCGGGGCTCGCGCTGCTTGAGGCGTTCCACGACAAACGGGTCGGCGGCATCGGCCTTGTTGAGGACAATGATCTCTGGCACGTTGCGGGCGTCAACCTCACTGAACACCTTGCGGACCGCCGCGATCTGGCCTTCGGGGTCCGGATGTGACACATCCACCACGTGCAGGATCAGATCGGAGTCAGCCACTTCCTCCAGCGTGGAGCGGAACGCTTCCACCAACTGGGTAGGGAGGGAACGGACGAATCCCACGGTATCGGCCAGCGTGTACCCCAGCCCATCGGACGTTTCTGCTTTGCGGACAGTCGGATCCAGGGTGGCGAACAGGGCGTTCTCCACGAGCACGCCGGCGTCGGTAAGCCGGTTGAGCAAGGAGGACTTTCCGGCGTTTGTGTACCCGGCGATTGCCACGGACGGCACTGAATTACGACGGCGATTGGCCCGCTTCGTTTCCCGTGCCGGCTTCATCGCGGCGATCTCCCGCCGCAGCTTGGCCATGCGTGTACGGATCCTGCGGCGGTCCAGTTCGATCTTCGTCTCACCGGGTCCGCGCGAACCCATGCCGGCACCGGCGCCACCCACCTGGCCACCGGCCTGCCGGGACATCGATTCGCCCCAGCCACGCAGGCGCGGCAGCAGGTATTCAAGCTGCGCCAACTCAACCTGGGCCTTGCCTTCACGGCTCTTGGCGTGTTGGGCGAAGATGTCCAGGATCAGGGCCGTGCGGTCAATGACCTTGACCTTCACGATGTCTTCGAGGCTACGGCGCTGGGACGGCGCCAGTTCGGCGTCGACCACCACGGTGTCGGCGCCAGTGGCCATAACGATTTCCTTGAGCTCCTGCGCCTTGCCGGAGCCAAGGAATGTGCCCGGGTCCGGTTTGGCACGGCGCTGCACCAGCCCATCCAGGACTTCCGAGCCTGCCGTCTCTGCGAGGGCTGCGAGCTCACGGAGTGAGTTCTCAGCGTCAGCGAGGGTACCCTCGGACCAAAGACCTGCCAGTACCACCCGTTCGAGCCGCAACTGCCGGTATTCGACTTCGGTGACATCTTCGAGTTCTGTGGAGAGCCCCGCCACGCGCCGTAAAGCCCGGCGTTCGTCGAGGTCCTGCTGGTCGCCGTCGTAGCTTGTGTGTTCGTCTGCCTGGCGGGAGATGGCTTGGGCCCTGCCCAGCACGGCCTTTTCGCCGTCGGCAGCTTTGACGTTCCTGGCCGGGACATCCTTGGCGAGGATCCGGTCGATGACAGCTTGGATCTCCTCTGGACTCATGTCCTGGGCTGCTGGATCGGAACCGGTGTTGGGCTGGCTGGTCATGTTCTCCTTTGAAGATTCGGCATTTTCAGAATAGTGCCGTTTGTTGGTATCTGGTGAAGTATTCGCGCTGGGCTGACGGCTTGCAGTCATCCTGGCCTCCTGGTCTGCTCTGCGGCCGGACAAACCGATGGCGCGCAGGGTGGGTCGCATCACAGTTGATGCGTGGAGTGATGGAAAGGGCGCAGGCAATCTCAGAAAAGGGACCGGCGTGGGGCTGATCACTCGAGTCTGACCCTGCGGCAGGACAGGTACGGAAGAACCGCCCTGTGGCGCACAGACGGAAGGCTAAACCTGCATCGCTGTGGGGCACGGGCTTCGGGACGGACAGCTGCGAAAGGCGCAGCCCCGGTCCGGCTACTCGAAGATCAAGAACATGGGTTCAAGATTAGCAGAACCGGACGCTGCGGTTTCGCAGGGGCCGTTTCGCATTGTCCTGTGCGGCCAACTAATCTGGCCAGTTATGGAGTCCGCACACTATTTCAGCGCATCGCCCGCAGGGCCGTTCACCCGCAAGCCCCTGAC
The DNA here is from genome assembly GCF_056398665.1 of Pseudarthrobacter sp. 01T43. NCBI lineage: Bacteria > Bacillati > Actinomycetota > Actinomycetes > Micrococcales > Micrococcaceae > Pseudarthrobacter > Pseudarthrobacter sp. 01T43. The sequence goes on from NZ_JBFTPV010000008.1 coordinate 55,136, forward strand.
GGTGGAACTGGCCGGCGCAACGCGTACCCTCCAGACGTCCGCCGGGATCTTCAGTCCCGACGCCATCGACAAGGGAACAGCGGTCCTCCTTGCCGAAGTCCCGGCGCCCTCCCCAACCGGGAACCTCCTGGACATCGGCTGCGGCTGGGGGCCCATCGCCCTGACCCTTGCCCTGCGGGCGCCCCATGCCCAGGTTTACGCCGTTGACGTCAATGAACGCTGCATCACCCTGACCAATGAAAACGCGGCCCTGCTGGGTCTGGGCAACGTGGTAGCCAGCGCCCCGGACTCGGTGGATCCGGACCTGCGCTTCGATACCATCTGGTCCAATCCGCCCATCCGGATCGGCAAGGACGAACTGCACAGCCTGCTCAAACTGTGGCTCCCCCGGCTGGCACCCGGCGGCTCAGCGTGGCTGGTGGTGCAGAAGAACCTTGGTTCGGACTCGCTTCAGCGCTGGCTGTCCGCTGAACTGGACGGCTCGTTCACCGTCACCCGCGAGAGCACCGCAAAATCCTTCCGGATGCTGCGGGTCAGGAAAGCGTCCCACTAGCCACAATCACGGCGGGGCCGCTGAGTTCGACGTGCTCGTGGCCTGCTGCCCCCACGAAGAATTTGACCCTGACTACCCCGCCCGGCACGTTAACCAGCCAGGAGTCCGGAGCCTCGGCCCCGGCCCAGTGCCTGGTGGCCACCGCTGCAGCGCACGCCCCGGTGCCGCAGGACTGCGTTTCCCCGACGCCGCGTTCGTGGACACGCATGGTGACGGTACCGACGCCGTTGTGGACCAGCGGTTCGGCGGGCACCACAAATTCGACATTCGTGCCATTGGCGGGCAGTGGATCCACCAGTGGAGCGGTAAACAGCCTGGTGGCTTCCAACTCGGACAGTTCCGCGAGGGCGACCACCGTGTGCGGATTGCCCATGCTGACGGACAGCGCCGGCCGGGGAACTTCCAGGCCGTCCGCCGTCACGAGGGAATCCATGGCCTTGGCAGTCGCTTCGCCGGGGAAAATGAACTCCCACGGCCCCATATCCACCGCGTAGCTGTCGCCTGTCCGGACAACTGTCTTGGGACCGCCCCGCGTTCCGATGGTCAGCGATCCGCCGTCGGGCAGGTCAACCAAACCCTCGGCACGCAGGAAGTGCACAAAGACGCGGACGCCATTGCCGCACATTTCCGAGAGGGACCCGTCACCGTTGCGGTAGTCCATGAACCATTCCGCCGCAGGGCTGGTTTTCAGCAGTTCGCGGCCTTCGGACAGGTAGCGGGACGGAACGGCCCTGATCAGGCCGTCCCCGCCGATGCCGCGGTGCCGATCGCACAGGGCGGCAACCTGCCCGGCGTCGATGGTGTGGACGCCCTCAGGATCGGCGATCAACACAAAGTCGTTGCCCGTGCCGTGGCCCTTGGAGAAGCGAAGTCCGCCCAGCGAACGGTAGGCGGGCTCGGTGGTCTCTGCGGGGGTTGCGTCCATGCTCCTAGGTTACCGGCCCTTACCGCATCACTTACACAGTGCTGCGGCCTGCGCAGTCAGGTCCGGTGCCTGCCAGTCCAGCCAGCTGATACGGGGATCCGCCCGGAACCAGGTGAGCTGGCGTCTGGCGAATTGCCGGGTGGCCACGATGGTGTCCCCGGTGGCCTCCGCGACGGTTGCGACGCCGTCGAGCACCTTGAGGAATTGGGCGTAGCCCAGTGCCCGGGGCGCGGTCTTGCCGCTGCGCAGTCCTGCCGCGTCCAGTCGGCCCACTTCCGCCAGCAGGCCCTGGTCCACCATCCTGTGCACGCGTACGCCCAGCCGTTCACGAAGTGCATCGCGGTCCACGGCCAGTCCGATCTGCACCGCCGGCTGGAAGTACTCCCGCTGGGGCATAAAGGAACTAAAGGGCCTGCCCGTGAGCTGGTGCACCTCCAGTGCCCTGACGATGCGACGGGCATCGCTGACCCGGCCGGCGGAGACGGGGTCCACTTCCCGGAGCCGGGCGAGGAGTGACTCCGGTCCTGACTGCTCGAGCTCGGCTTCCAGGTTGCGCCGGACTACGGGGTCGGTACCGGGGAACTCAAGAACGTCCAGTACTGCCCGCACGTAGAGACCGGATCCGCCCGCCAGGATGGCGCGCTTGCCGCGGGCGTGGATGCCGCTGATGACCTCCCGGGCCTGCTGCTGGTAGTCAGAAACGCTCGCTTCCTCGGTGACGTCCAGGGTGTCCAGGAGGTGGTGGGGTACGCCGCGCCGTTCGGCCGGAGTGATCTTGGCGGTGCCAATGTCCATGCCCCGGTAGAACTGCATGGCATCGGCGTTGATCACCTCGCCATCCAGCTCGATTGCCAGGCTGACCGCAAGATCGGACTTACCTGAGCCCGTGGGACCAACTACCGCGATGACCGGAGGCTGGGCCACCGGTCAGCGGCTCCGGGCCGGCAGCGTGGGCATGCCCAGCGAGACACCGGTCCGGCCAACGCCACCTGCGGCGCCTGGTACGGGCGCACCGCACGAATCGGCCTGCGACCTGTCCCAGGCATCGCCGGCTCGGGACCGGCGCAGGCTGTAGTCCTGCAGTGCGGGGTCCGCGACGAGGTGGAAGGCGGCGGCCTCCGTGATGGTGACAGTGACCAGGTCACCGGGGCGGGGCGGCTCGGCACCTTCCGGCACCGAGAAGTGCACCAGCCGCTGGTCCCGGGACCGGCCGGAGAGCCGGTGGGTTTCTTCAGACTTCCGCCCGGACTGGGCAGTGACCATGACTTCCACCCGGCGTCCCAGCTGCCTGGCGTTTTCTTCGGCAGCAATCCGGTCCTGCAAGGCGGTGAGGCGTTCGAAGCGCTCCTGGACTACGGCTTTGGGCAGCTGATCGGGCAGGTCGGCCGCGGGGGTGCCAGGCCGCTTGGAGTACTGGAACGTGAAGGCGGTGGCGAAACGGGATTTCTCCACCACATCGAGAGTGGCCTGGAAGTCCTCCTCCGTTTCACCGGGGAATCCCACAATGATGTCGGTGGAAATGGCGGCGTGCGGGATCTTTTCCCGGACCTTGTCCAGGATGCCCAGGAACTTGGTGGACCGGTAGGACCGCTTCATGTCTTTCAGGACCTTGTCCGATCCGGACTGCAGCGGCATGTGCAGCTGGGGCATGACGTTGGGGGTCTCGGCCATCGCGTCAATGACGTCGTCCGTGAAGGCGGCGGGGTGCGGGCTGGTGAACCTCACCCTTTCCAGGCCTTCAATGGCACCGCAGGCGCGCAGGAGTTTTGAAAAGGCCTGCCTGTCGCCGAATTCCACGCCATAGGAGTTGACGTTCTGCCCGAGAAGGGTGACTTCGATGGCGCCATCGTCCACAAGCGCCTGGATTTCGGCCAGGATGTCACCGGGGCGGCGGTCTTTTTCCTTGCCGCGCAGGGCCGGGACGATACAGAACGTGCAGGTATTGTTGCAGCCCACCGAAATGGAGACCCACCCGGAGTAGACCGAGTCCCGCTTGGTGGGCAGCGTGGAGGGGAAAACGTCGAGTGATTCCAGGATCTCCAACTGGGCCTCATTGTTGTGCCGGGCCCGGTCCAGCAGCGCCGGAAGCGCACCGACGTTGTGGGTGCCGAACACGGCATCCACCCAAGGGGCTTTCTTGAGGATGGCTTCCCGGTCTTTTTGGGCCAGGCAGCCGCCCACGGCAATCTGCATTCCCGGGTTGGCGGCCTTCACAGGCGCCAGCATGCCCAGGTTCCCGTAGAGCTTGTTGTCCGCGTTCTCCCGGACGGCGCAGGTGTTGAACACCACAACGTCGGCCTGCTCACCCTGGGCCGGTACGTAGCCTGCGGCCTCAAGCATGCCGGCCATCCGCTCCGAATCATGGACATTCATCTGGCAGCCGAAAGTGCGCACCTGATACGTGCGCGGCTGCGGCACACCTGTAACTTGCAGTGCGCCAGAGGCTGCGGAGGGGACGGTGCCGGATGCGGGGGAAGGAATGGTCAAACTCACCTGTTAAGGGTACCGGCTCAGCGGAGGCACCGCCCCGGCAGCCTAGAGGCCCGGCTCGTAGTCGTCCTGGATGGCCCGGTGGCCACCCAGCCGTTCGTCGATGACCTCACCTACCACCCTGAATGCCTGGGCGGGCTGGTAGCCCTTTCGGGCGAGCATGGAGGCGAGGCGGCGCGTCATCTTGTCCCGCTCGGCCCGGTCCGACAGGTCCGCGCCGGGCCGGAGCTTACGTTCCACCAGCACGCGGGCGGCCGCTTCCTCGTCCGCGTCGGAGAGTTGCTCCAGCGCGGCAGCAGCGGTGTCCGCGTCGATGCCCTTGTCCGACAACTCGCGGCGGAGTACTCCCTTAGCGAGCCTCCGCGACTGGGACCGGCTGCGGACCCACATGTCGGCGAAGTCGGCGTCGTCAATCAGGCGGACTTCCTCGAACCGGTCCAGGACGGCCTCGGCCACGTCCTCGGGGATGTTCCGTTCCGCAAGCTTGCGGGCCAGCTGGAGCCGGCTTTTCGCCGAACTGGTCAGCTGCCGCAGGACTATGGCGCGGGCGACTGAGGCGGGGTCAGGCTCGGCGTCCGCAGCGACGGATGACTCCGGATCAGGCCCATCCCCGGCAGCGCTGCGCCGGCCGTCCGCGCTCCTACGCCGCCCGCGTCCTGCCCCGGAATCCCACTCACCCATAAATCCGCGCTGCCTGCGAACGCACGGCCCTGTAATCGGTCAACCTTGGAAGCCGTCGACTTTAGAAGCCGTCGACGGCCTTCAGCTTGGGCGAGTCCTTGGTCTCATCCGCAGCGGGCTTGACGCCCACACCCAGCTTCTCCTTGATAAGGCGTTCCAGCTCGGCGGCCAGTTCGGGGTTGTCGCGCAGGAAGCGGCGGGAGTTCTCCATGCCCTGGCCCAGCTGGTCGCCGTCGTAGGTGAACCATGAACCGGACTTCTTGATGATGCCGTGCTCAACGCCCATGTCGATGATGCCGCCCTCGCGGGAAATGCCCTGGCCATAGATGATGTCGAACTCGGCGATCTTGAAGGGCGGCGCCATCTTGTTCTTGACGATCTTGGCCTTGGTGCGGTTACCGACAGAGTCGGCGCCTTCCTTAAGCGTCTGGATCCGGCGAACGTCGATGCGGATGGAGGCGTAGAACTTCAGCGCCTTACCACCGGTGGTGGTCTCCGGGGAGCCGAAGAACACGCCGATCTTTTCACGGAGCTGGTTGATGAAGATTGCGGTGGTCTTGGTTTGGCTCAGCCGGCCGGTAATCTTACGCAGCGCCTGGCTCATCAGGCGGGCCTGCAGGCCAACGTGGCTGTCGCCCATGTCACCCTCGATTTCAGCACGCGGCACCAGGGCGGCAACGGAGTCGATGACGATGACGTCCAGCGACCCGGAGCCGATCAGCATGTCCATGATTTCCAGGGCCTGCTCACCGGTGTCAGGCTGGGAGACCAGGAGGGCGTCAGTATCAACACCCAGTTTGGCAGCGTATTCCGGGTCCAGGGCGTGCTCGGCATCGATAAACGCGGCGATGCCGCCCAGCCGCTGGGCGTTGGCAACTGCGTGCAGCGCGACAGTGGTTTTACCTGACGATTCCGGGCCATAGATCTCTACGACGCGGCCGCGGGGCAGGCCGCCAATTCCCAGGGCCACGTCCAGTGCGATGGAGCCGGTGGGGATGACCTCGATGGGGGCACGGACTTCGTCCCCCAGGCGCATGACCGATCCTTTGCCGAACTGCTTGTCAATCTGGGCCAGCGCTGCTTCCAACGCTTTTTCACGATCCGGGGCTGCCGCCATGGTTCACACCTCTAATGCTTTCTCGCTTTGGAGTGGCCTCAGGGGCCTTTATTGGTCATCTCTGACGCTAATGGCACCCTCCGACATTCAGGACGGGCACCATCGCGTATGTGGATAACCCACTACAAAAAGCATAGCTTTACCCGAACAGATATTCGAACAGATCCGACGGCGTGTCAGCCGCAGGGAGTTACAGGGGCCAGCCGGAAGAGTCTAGTCGCGGGGCTTGACGTCACGGCCCAGGCGCCGCTCCGGCGGCACGTCCTGCACCTCGCACATGGCCAGCCAGACGTCGCGGGGGCTCACGCCAGAACCTAGTGCTTGGTCTCCAGTGCGTCCCCCCACACCGGCCAGGACCAGGGTGCTGCTCAGGACCCGGGAGTAGCCTGCCCCGAATTCGTCGTCCATAAGCCGCCAATAGTCACTGATCCGCACCAATAGAGTCTCTCATGATCCCGGACCCTAGACTTGTTGCCATGAGCAACCCTGCCGATGGCCGTCCCATGGAAGCACCTGCTGATGCAGGCGCTCCTGACACTGGTGCCCGCGGCGACACCCTTGACGAATCGCTCAACACGGTCGAACAGCAGATCAGCCTCTTTTGGCGCCGCGCCCGGTCCGTTTCACACCAGCTCTCCCGCCAGGTCCATCCGGACATGGAGCCGGCGGCCTACGGCCTGCTGGCGGTCATCCGCCGTGAGGGTCCCATCCGTTTGACCGACCTCGCCCAGAACATCGGCGTGGGCAAGCCGTCAGTCAGCCGCCAAATCGCTTTCCTGGAAAGCATCGGACTGGTGTCAAAGGAAGCTGATCCCCTGGACGGACGGGCACAGTCGATCCGACTTACCGAAAAGGGTGAGGAGAAGATGCACCAGGTCCAGGACGCACGCCGGCGGGACTTCCGTGAGCGCTTGGGGGAATGGCCGGAGGAGGAACTGCAGACGCTCGCCGAATACATGGCCAAGCTCAACTCAATCTTTGACCTGGACGTCCTCGGCAAGGAGGCAGCCACCCGGGGCGGCGCGACGAACCGGCCGGACAACGGCACAAGGTAGCTGCACACGATGAAGCCTCCGGCCGCTGGCCGGAGGCTTCATCTTCAATGCGTCAAACCCCTGCGGGCCGGCTTACCGTGCGCCGGAAAGGAGGCCCTTGGAGAGTTCGTTGCTAAGTTCAGCATTCAGGTCGCGGTCAAGATCGCGGCCATAGCGCTGCGAGAATTCCTGGGGAACGGTGTCTGGAACGGCAACACCCTCGGCGACGGCTACGCGGTCGCTGACTTCCCGGAGCATGATGGACAACGGCACGTCCAAGGCCGAGCAGATCGACGACAGGAGCTCTGACGAGGCTTCCTTCTGGCCCCGCTCCACTTCGCTGAGGTAGCCCAGGGATACGCGGGCACTGTGCGATACTTCGCGGAGCGTACGCCCCTGGCGCTGGCGGACATCGCGCAGGACATCACCTATTTCATGGCGAAGTACAACCATTTTGCGCTCCTTCTGTTCGCTCTTAGCCTGATCGGCGAGGCCCACATCCTTCCAGCGGACAACGCCGTTTACGGATACGGGCTGCTTTACCATCTGTATCGCCTTGCTCCTTCATCTGTCCGGTTCACCATGGGAAACCGGAGTTGTTATTCATCCTAGGCGCCTCAGCTCTGCCAAAGCGACACATTGTAATAACTAATAGGTCCGGGGATTTGTTCCCGGCAACTTTACGCCCGGTAGCTTCAGGGGGAATGAGCCTGGGACGACAGGACGGTAAGCAGCCTTTCCAGGGCTGCGCCGCACGCTTGCCCGCGGATATCGGCACGGTTCCCGGTGAAACTGTATTGGAAGGCGGCGGCCCCTTCGGCGGTTGCTACACCGATGAAGACAGTGCCCACCGCTTTGCCGTCGTGTTCCTCGGGGCCGGCGACACCTGTGGTGGCTACGCCGATGTCCGCGTCCAAAGCCGTCCGGACACCCGTGGCCATGGCCGCAGCGACGTCGCCGTCCACCGAGCCGACGGCCGCCAGCAGCTCAGCCGAAACACCCAGGACATCAACTTTCACGGAGTTCTGGTAGGCCACCACCCCGCCTTGCAGCATGCCCGAGGCCCCGGCAGTATCGGCCAGGACGGCGGTGACCATCCCCGCAGTAAGTGACTCCGCGGCGGCAACCGTGCGGCCTGTGTCCAGCGCATTCCGGACTGCCTGTTCCGCCAGATGGTGAAGATTTGTCACGTCAGCTCCTAGGTGCCAAGCGTTGAGTTTCGGGACCGCTTTCCCTGCGCCCGCAGCCGCAGGGCTTCCACGACGTACTCGACGCCGGTCCATACCGTGATGAGTACAGCCACCATCATGACCGCGAAAGCCACCCAGACCAGCCATGGTGCCAGCGCGCCCAGCGGCAGCAGATACAGGAAGATTGCGGCAGTCTGCACCACGGTCTTGAGCTTGCCGCCGCGCGATGCCGGGATGACGCCGTAGCGGATGACAAAGAAGCGAAGTGCGGTGATACCCCATTCCCGGACAAGGATCACGATGGTGACCCACCAAGGCAGCTCACCGAGTAGGCACAACATAACGAGCGCAGAGCCGATCAGCAGCTTGTCCGCGATGGGATCGGCGATCTTGCCAAAATTGGTGACGAGCCCGCGGCTCCTGGCGATGTCGCCGTCGAGCTTATCCGTGTAGATTGCGACGGCAAACGCCAGCACCGCCACCCAGCGCCACGGACCCGACTCGCTGCGCAGCCCGGGGGCATCGAGGAGGAGGAACCAGACGAAGAACGGCACGAGGGCGATCCGCAGCATGGTCAGGATGTTTGGCAGATTCCAGATCCCGGGGCTGCTGGAGCCGGCGGCAGTTGCTTCGGTGCTAGTCACCCTTCTAGGCTACCGTCCGGTGAGTGACCAGGCGTCTTCGGAGCCGTCTTCGTCGTCGCCATTGGAGCTCGTGTCTGCTCCGTCGAAGTATTCGACCGACTGGCTGCGCTGGTCAAGGTCGGCCTGGACGAGGTCCTCAGCGTAACCGCCCTGGGCGATGTTGGCGTTGGCGTTTTCGCTGAGGGCGGCGGTCTGGGAATCCGCAACAACCGGCGCGTCCTGACCCTTCATGGCTGCCAGCACGGCAGCAAGATCGTCCGGTTTGACCAGGACGTCGCGTGCCTTGGAACCTTCCGAGGGGCCAACCACTCCCCTGGACTCCAGCAGGTCCATGAGCCTGCCAGCCTTGGCGAAGCCGACGCGGAGCTTGCGCTGCAGCATCGAGGTGGACCCGAACTGGGTGGTGACCACGAGTTCGGTGGCCTGCAGCAGTACGTCGAGATCGTCCCCGATGTCGTCGTCGATCTGCTTCTTCTGCGCCTCGGGTGCCACGTCATCGCGGTAGACGGCCTTCAGCTGGCCCTTGACGTGTTCCACCACCTTGTGGATTTCCGACTCGGTGACCCAGGCGCCCTGGACGCGCATGGCTTTGGAGGCGCCCATGGGCAGGAACAGGGCATCACCCTGGCCGATGAGTTTCTCCGCGCCGGGCTGGTCGAGGACCACACGTGAGTCGGTGACCGAGGACGTGGCGAATGCCATGCGGGATGGCACGTTGGCCTTGATCAGGCCGGTAACAACGTCAACGGAGGGCCGCTGGGTTGCCAGTACGAGGTGGATGCCGGCCGCACGGGCCAGCTGCGTGATGCGGACAATCGAATCTTCCACATCGCGGGGGGCCACCATCATCAGGTCAGCGAGCTCGTCCACGATGACCAGCAGGTAAGGGTACGGCCGGATGACCCGTTTGGAGTCGACCGGCGGCTGGACCTTGCCGGCGCGGACCGCCTTGTTGAAGTCGTCAATGTGTTTGAACCCGTAGTTGGCGAGGTCGTCGTAGCGGGCGTCCATTTCGCGGACCACCCACTGCAGGGCCTCGGCGGCCTTCTTCGGGTTGGTGATGATGGGCGTGATCAGGTGCGGCACGCCCTCGTAGGCCGTCAGTTCCACACGCTTGGGGTCTACCATGACCATCCGGACTTCATCGGGCGTGGCCCGCATCAGGATGGACGTGATCATGGAGTTCACGAAGGACGATTTACCGGCGCCGGTGGCACCGGCCACGAGCAGGTGGGGCATTTTGGCGAGGTTCGCCACGACGTAGCCACCTTCGACGTCCTTGCCCACGCCCATCACCATGGGGTGCTCGGTCCGGCGCGCGTTCTGGCTTCGCAGGACGTCACCCAGGGAGACCGTCTCGCGGTCGGAGTTGGGGATCTCGATGCCGATGGCGGACTTGCCGGGAATGGGGCTCAAAATCCGGACGTCGCTGGAGGCCACCGCGTAGGAAATGTTCTTGGACAGGGCGGTGACCCGCTCCACCTTCGTGCCCGGGGACAGCTCGATTTCGTACCGCGTCACAGTGGGCCCGCGGCTGAAGCCGGTGACCTGTGCTTCCACGTTGAACTGATTGAGCGTTTCGGTCAGGGAAGCAACAATCGCGTCGTTGGCCTCGGTCCGCTCCTTCGGGATGGATCCAGGGGTCAGAACGTCCGACGGCGGCAGGGTGTAGGTAACGTCGCCGGCGAGTGAGAGTTGCTCGGTCCGCTGCGGGATGGGTGTGGGCAGCGGCACGGGGGTGACGGGTTTGGCCGGCACCTGCGGGACGGCGGCGGGCGCAGGGTTGAGCGAGCCTGCGGCCACCATGCCAGGGGTAACAAGCGGAATGGCCTCGGTGGCGTTCTCCGCGGGGCTGTGGCCTGCACTTCCGAGGCCTTGGGCAGCCTTGATCTTTTCGACGGCGATTTCCGCCTGCGTGGGGCGGCGCACCCCGGGGGCAGGGCGGGCTCCGCGGCTTGGTTTGCCGCCGTCAGCTTCCTCGTCATCGATGACCGCATGCTCGAAGGCTTCGTCACCGACATAGCCTTCCAGCCCGGCGTCGGCGTCCTCGTCCCTGCCGAAGAAGCGCCGCTTCTTCTTTTTCGGGGCCTCCGCGGCGCGGGTTTCCTCGAGGTAGCTGCGGTCGTGGCGGTCACTGGCGTCGCCTGGCTCCTGCAGGTCAATGCCCATCAGGTGTTCGTAGGCCGAGTGGAGCCGGCGCGGAATGGCCCCGAAGGGTGTGGCAGTGATGATCAGCAGTGAGATGAAGGCGAGGGCGCCGTACAGCACCAGGGGCACCACGGGGTGGATGGCGGCAAGCGGCGACGCGGCCAGGAAGCCGAGCATGCCGCCTGCCTGGCGGAGGCCGTCGAAGCCCTCGGCGACGGTGGGCTGGCCGCCCAGGACGTGCGCGAGGCCGCAGCCCGCGAACGTCATGATGAGGAAGCCGATCCCTACGCGGTTGTTTCCGCGGCCGTCGTCGGGCTGCCTGAACAGCCGGAACGCACAGGCAAAGAGCATCAGCGGCAATACCAGCGACACCCAGCCGAAGGTGCCGTTGATCACACTGTAGACGGTGTCCGGGAACCAGCCCGTCAGCCCCCACCACGCGAAGGTGGCGATGAAGACGCCCAGCGCGAGGTTGAACAGGGCAGCACCGTCGCGGCGCTCCTCCGCCGGCAGGTCACTGACGTCCGAACCGATTCTGCGGACTCCCCCGCCCACCAGGTGCCCTACGCCCAGCCATGCGCCACCCACCACACGCAGGAGCCAGGGTTGCCGCTGCTCGACGGCGGGAAGCTGGCGCGTGCGCGCGGCGCCGGTGGAGGATCCCGACCTTCCGCTGGCGCCGCCGCCTTTGGACGCTGCTGAGCCGGCTCCGCGGCCCGCGGAGCTGCCGGATTTGGCGTTGTTCGCGCCTCTGGCGGTGCCTTTGGGCGCGGGGGTAGTACGAGTGGCCATACGTGCCACGGTACCGGAACTGGTCCGGTATTCCGCGGATTTCCGGCTGATCCGGGGCTTCCATGTTGCCGGTCCGAGCCCGCTCCACTATGTCCCGGGACAGCGAAAAGGCCCGGTTCCGAAGAACCGGGCCTTTCAGCTCCCCTCAGAGCAGGGCTGACAGGCTGGTTACGCCTCCAGGACCACCGGGATGATCATGGGCTTGCGGCGGAGCTTGCGGTTGACCCACGTGCCCACCACGCGCCGGACAACCTGCTGGAGCTGGTGCGTGGTGTGGTCCGTGCGGTTGAGCACAGCTTCTTCCAGGGCGGCGTTGATCTTCGGGATGATCTCATCGAAGACTGAATCGTCCTCGGCCACACCGCGGGCGTGGATCTCCGGTCCCGAGACCACCTTGCCGGTGGCGCGGTGGATGACCGTGATGATGGAGATGAAGCCTTCATCACCGAGCGTCTGGCGGTCCTTGAGGTCAGCTTCCGTGACCTCACCGACGCTGGAGCCATCCACGTAGACAAAGCCCACTTCGACCTGGCCCACCACGTCGGCGCGGTGATCCTTGAGGTCGATGACGGTGCCGTTGTCGGCAAGGATGACACTCGCGGTGGGAACGCCGGACTCGATGGCGATTTTGCCGTTGGCGATCAGGTGCCGGGTCTCGCCGTGCACGGGCATGGCGTTGAGCGGCTCAAGGATGTTGTAGCAGTACAGCAGTTCGCCGGCGGCTGCGTGTCCCGAGACGTGGACCTTGGCGTTGCCCTTGTGGATGACGTCCGCGCCCAGTTTCAGCAGGCCGTTGATGATCCGGAACACGGCGTTCTCGTTGCCCGGGATCAGGCTGGACGCCAGGATCACGGTATCGCCGTCGCCCACCACCACACGGTGGTCACCGTTGGCCATGCGGGAAAGCGCTGCCATCGGTTCGCCCTGTGACCCGGTGGACATCAGCACCACGCGGTTGTCCGGCAGGTTGTCGATGTTCTTGATATCCACGAGGAGGCCATCGGGGACGTCGAGGTAGCCGAGTTTTGCGGCAATGGCCATGTTGCGGACCATGGAGCGGCCTACAAAGGCCACCTTGCGGTTGTGCTTGGCCGCTGCGTCAAGGACCTGCTGGACGCGGTGGACGTGCGAGGAGAAGGACGCCACAATGATGCGCTTGCTGGCCTGGCCGAAGAGCCGTTCCAGCGTTGGGCCGATTTCCTTCTCGGCGGTGGTGAAGCCCGGGACGTCGGCGTTGGTGGAATCGGACATAAAGAGGTCAACGCCCTCTTCACCCAGTTTGGCGAAGTGSCGGAGGTCGGTGATCCGGCCGTCCAGGGGCAGCTGGTCCATCTTGAAGTCGCCCGTGTGCAGGACGGTACCGCCGGCCGTGCGGATGAACACTGCCAAAGCGTCGGGGATGGAGTGGTTGACGGCAACAAACTCGCACTCGAAGGGGCCAAACTTTTCGACCTGGCCCTCTTCAACGGTCATGGTGTACGGACGGATCCGGTGTTCCTGCAGCTTGGCCTCGATGAGCGCCAGCGTCAGCTGTGAGCCAACCAGGGGGATGTCGGCGCGAAGCCTCAGGAGGTAGGGAACGGCGCCGATGTGGTCCTCGTGGCCGTGGGTAAGGACAACGGCCACGATGTCGTCGAGACGGTTCTCGATGTAGGAGAAATCGGGCAGGATCAGGTCAACGCCGGGCTGGGTCTCCTCCGGGAAGAGGACACCGCAGTCCACGATGAGCAGTTTGCCGTCGATTTCGAACACGGCCATGTTCCGGCCGATCTCCCCCAGTCCGCCCAACGGAACGATCCGAAGGGTGCCTTGCGGCAGGCGTGGGGGCGTGACAAGGCCGGGAAGGGCGGTTTGGGTCATAGTGCACTACTTTCCAGGCGGAAGGGCGCTGGTCTTAGCCCTCAGGGAAAGACCAGCCCCGCTTCCGCCAAATCCTCGCGGATGGATACGATCTCGGCTTCGTCCGGCTCCACGAGGGGCAAACGGACAATCGAGTTGGGCAGGACTCCCTGCCATTTAAGAATTTGTTTGGCTGCAACGGCTCCCTGGACGCGGGTCATCGTTGCCCTCACCACGGGCAGCAGCTCGAAGTTGATCTTACGCGCGGTTTCGAGGTCGTTCGCGTTGATGGCGTCGATCAGTTCGCGGAACCGGCGCGTTGCGATGTGGGTTGTGACACCCACCAGTCCGACGGCGCCCAAGGACATCCACGGAAGGGTCAGTCCGTCGTCGCCGGAGTAGAAGTACAGGTCCGTCTCTGCCATCACCCGGCTGGCCGCCATGAAATCGGCTTTGGCATCCTTGACGGCGACAATGTTCGGGTGCTGCGCCAGGCTGATCATGGTTTCGGGTTCGATCGCGATGGAGGAGCGGCCCGGAATGTCATAGAGCATTACGGGCACGTCGGTTGCGGACGCGACGGTCTCGAAGTGTGCGCGGACGCCTGCCTGGCTGGGCTTGTTGTAGTACGGCGTGACGAGCAGCAGGCCGTCGACGCCGAGCGCTGCCGCCTGCTGGGAAAGGTGCACCGAGTGTGCGGTGTCGTTTGTCCCGGTGCCGGCGATGATGGCGGCACGGTCTCCCACGGCCTCCTTGACGGCGCGGAACATGCCAAGGTTTTCTTCATCCGAAAGGGTGGATGTTTCGCCGGTGGTCCCCGTGACGACCAGGCCGTCGCAGCCATCGTCCACAAGCTTGATAGCCAGTTCGGCCGCCTGCTTGTAGTCCACGGCGCCATCCTTGGTGAAGGGCGTGACCATGGCGGTCAGGAGCGTACCAAGGGCAGGAGCGGTGGCGGATGTGTGAGGCATGGAAAAAACGTTACCCTGTCCGCCACCGGTTAGGACAATGGCGGCGGGGTGATAAGCGTCAAATAGCTGCCGGCGTCAGCGGAATTTGCGCAAAGCACCTCGCTGCAGGACCGCGGTGATGACCTCGGTGCCGGTTCCGGCCGCGTGCTCCATCCGGTGGCCATCAGGCCCCCAGAATCCGCTGAGTCCGCAGGAAAGGCCCAACGGCGTGGCTCCGCCCATGTTCGCCAGGACGCCAAACATCCGGTTGTCCATGGCCGCGGCCCCAAGGTGCAGTGCAAGCCGCCGCCCCTCCTCCGCCGTGTAGACCGCCGACACCGCATAGATGTCAGCGCCGGCCAGTGCCGCCTCGGTGGAGTGGGCGGGAACCGAAGCATCCGCGCAGATAGCCAGCGCCACCTGCCAGCCGTCCAACTCGAGGTGGAGCGCACTGTCTCCTGCGGCGAAGAGGTCCTTTTCCGCTCCGCGAAGGTGGGCCTTGAATCCGAAATCGGTGGCACCGCCCGGGTGGACGGCAACGCTCGCCAGCCGAGGCGTACCGTCAGGCTCCCGGTAGGCGGCCCCTGCCACGGCAGTGATGCCGGTCCTGCGGCAGATTTCGTGGAGGTCACCCAGCCGCGGATCATCCGGCCTAAGCCACGCCTCATCAGCAGGCAGCAACGCCAAGTTGTAGCCGGTCAACGACATTTCCGGGAAGATCACCAGCCTCGCGCCGTGGGAATCGGCGTCTTCGATCAGCCGGATGTGTTCCTCGACATTCGGCATGATCCCGCCGTCCAGCGCCTGGTACTGGATGGCGGATACTGTCAGGGCGTCGGTCACCCCTTCATCCTAGGCAACCACCCTGCAGCCGCGCACCAGGCACCCTGGCATCCTGCACCTCGCCCGGCCGGCAATATCTTTGCACTGCCGCCTCCCGCAATCCTTCGGCCCAGGCCGCCAGGCGCTGGGCGGACCGGACGTAGTGGAACAGTTCGGTGGGCGTGAGCGCATCAAGGTCAGTCTCGGCCAACCGGCGCGCCAGTTCGGCTCCCGGCGGCTGCGCGGTCAGGGCAATGCCCTCCTGCTGCCACTGGATGTCCTCCGCGGACCGTCCCGCCACAAGCTGGCGGAAGAGGAAGTCGACCACCCCCGGGCTCATGGCCCTCATCAGTCCCGCCGGCTGCACCGCGGCAGTGGTGTCAGGTGCGGGCCGCAGGTGGCCCCCAGCGGCTGGAGGTTCCGGGAACTGCTGCGGCTCGAATGGGGTGTGCATAATGCTCATGCTATTCGAACATATATTCGAACACAAGTGGCTGTTGGGTGGTTTTTCAACCAGCCGGGCGTGCTGGCGACATGTTGACTGGGGCCGGGCGGATCCGTGTGAGACCATCGCCTCATGACGTCCCGAGCCACAGCAAGACCCTCGCGGGCGCCCCGAACCGCTTCCCCCGCCGGCCGTCTCCGCGGTATCGATGCAGCCAGGGGGCTCGCGCTCCTGGGCATGATGGCCACGCATCTGCTGCCGACGTTCGAGGCCAATGCAGACCTGACACCCACCTGGATCGGCCTGACGTTCTCGGGCCGGGCGGCTGCCCTGTTCGCCGTGCTGGCGGGCGTCGGACTGGCGCTTTCAACCGGCAAGCAAGTGCCGCCGGAAGGAACCGCCCTCAGCGCTGCCCGCCGCGGCGTCGCCCTGCGCGCACTGGTGATTGCCGCCGTCGGACTGTCCCTGGGCGGGTTGGAAGTCAACCTTGCCATCATCCTGGTCCACTACGCCCTGCTGTTTCTGTGCGTCCTGCCTTTCCTTGGACTGAAGCTGAAAGCGCTCTGCGCGTGGGCCCTCGCGTGGATCGTGCTTTCACCGGTGCTCGCCTATCTTCTCCGCCCTTGGCTCATGGCGGCGAACCCGCCCCTGCACCTGGGGCACAACCCGTCATGGGAGGACCTGTCAACGCCCCTCCCCCTGGTGGGCGACCTGTTCCTGACCGGCTACTACCCTGCCTTCCAATGGTTGGCCTATCTGCTGGTTGGCCTGGTGATTGGCCGGCTGTCACTCACCAAGGCGATGGTTCCGGTCCTGCTGCTGACCGGCGGCACAGCGGTGGCCGCACTGGCCAAGGCCCTCGGCACTGCCGCCATGGAGACCTGGGGTGGCCGGGCGGCGCTGGAGCAGGTGCTGAACGCCCCGGGCTACCCGCTCGGTAGCGTGCTCCAGGTCAACCTCACCGGAATACGGCAGGAAGGATCGTGGTGGTGGCTGGCGTCCGCCGCACCGCATTCCGCCACACCGCTGGACCTGGCGCACACCTCAGGGGTGGCCGCAGCGGTGGTGGGCGCATGCCTCCTGCTCGGCAGGCTGGCTGACTGGCTGGACCTGGACCTGTTGCTGCCGCTGCGCGGGGCCGGCGCCATGACACTGACCCTCTACTCGGCGCACGTCTGGGTGGTGTCCGGGTTCTACCTCAAGCCCCTGCCGGCCGGCTGGACGGAGGATGGCATGTTCTTCGCGCACGCCGCCATAGCGGTCATCGCAGGCACGGTGTTTGTGCTGTTGAAATGGCGTGGGCCGCTGGAGTACCTGGGCCACGCCGCCAATCAGCTTGGCCGCAGCGGACGGATCGGTCCGGGCTAGGAGGCCCGCGATGAGCGGACGTCCTCAGGGCCGTGTGAGCCTGCCGCCGTCAGTTGGAAAAGCCAGTGCGGTTCGCCCTCAACTGGCCGGAACGTTGCCGTGGAAGAGGCGGCCGGCGTCCCGCATGGAGGCCCGGGCGCGTTTCCGGTCCCCGGCGGCGTCGTAAGCGCAGCTCAGGCGGAACCAGGAGCGCCAGTCCTCGGGCGCCGCTTCAGCCTCGGCCCGGTACTTCTCGAATTCCTGATCAGCCGCTGCCCGGATGATCCGGCCCGCGGGA
This sequence comes from Pseudarthrobacter sp. 01T43, assembly GCF_056398665.1. Classification (NCBI taxonomy): domain Bacteria; kingdom Bacillati; phylum Actinomycetota; class Actinomycetes; order Micrococcales; family Micrococcaceae; genus Pseudarthrobacter; species Pseudarthrobacter sp. 01T43. Next base: position 72,411 of record NZ_JBFTPV010000008.1, read on the forward strand.
GTCCGCGGGAGGTTGTCTACGGGCAGCCCGCCCTCGGCTTCCAGGATCCGGGCCATCTTTTCCGTGCGGGCCCCGAACATCAGTTCCCGGATGAGGGCCCAGGCGCCGACGATCGGCAGCACCAGGTACGCGGCGCCGATGGCTTTGGCCGCAAGGTTGTTGTCCGTGAGCAGCAAAATCGAGCGCTGGAACGACACAACGAGATAGAAGACCAGCAGTAGCGTGACGGCACCCACCCAGATCTTGGTGCGGTTCTTCCGGAACGCGGCGAGGAAAGCGCCCACGGCCTAGAGTCCCAGGTCCAGGTAGCCGTCCAGGCCGACGGTCAGCCCCGGGTTGGCCGCGACCTTGCGGATGCCCAGGAGCACACCTGGCATGAAGGAGGCACGGTCAAAGGAGTCGTGCCGCAAGGTCAGTTGCTCGCCCGGACCGCCGAGCAGGACTTCCTGGTGTGCCACGAGTCCGCGAAGCCTGACGCTGTGGACGCGCACTCCGTCCACGTCGCAGCCCCGGGCGCCGGCGAGTTCACTGGTGGTTGCGTCAGGGCTGGCCGGCACGTGTGCGGCTGCGCGTTCCGCGGCGATGAGCTGGGCGGTCCGGACGGCGGTTCCCGAGGGTGCATCCACCTTGTCCGGGTGGTGCAGTTCGACTATTTCCACGGATTCAAAGTACTTGGCGGCCTTGGCGGCGAACGCCGAGGCGAGCACCGAACCGAGGGCAAAATTGGGGGCGATCAACACACCGGTTTCGGGGTGCTCCGCGAGAAGGGCCTCGAGGGCAGCGAGCCGGGTGGCATCCCACCCGGTGGTTCCCACCACGGCGTGCATGCCGTGCTCGACGGCGTAGCGTACGTTCGCTTCGGTGCTCTCGGGAACGGTGAGGTCCACGACGAATTCGGCTCCGGCGTCTGCCAGCTGATCCAGCGAATCGCCGCGCCCCAGGGCGGCTACAAGCGTCATATCGGCGGCGGCTTCAACGGCCTTGACGGCTTCGGCGCCCATGCGCCCATTGGCGCCAAGGACAGCCACACGGCTGGGGGCGGGGTGTTGTTCGGTCATGCCGTTAACCCTACCGTCGGGCCGGGTACTGGACGGAACCCGCAGACGTGCGTTACCTCGCCTGCCAGCGTCGGGCGGGAGCGGCAGGCGGGAGCGGCCAGCGGAACCGAGGGCGGTGCACCGACAGCACGTTGCCCGCCGCAGTCAGCTGCCTGCGCCCACCCATTCGACGGCGCCGTCAGTGAAGAACTGCTCCTTCCAGATGGGAACCTGTTCCTTGATCCTGTCCACCAGCTCGGAGCACACGGCGAAGGCCTCGCCCCGGTGCGCGGCGGAGACGGCGCATACCAGCGCGGGGTCACCTATTTCCAGTAAGCCGATGCGGTGAGCGGCCCAGATCCGCACAGGCTGCGCGCCGGACGAACCCTCAGAACGCTCTGCGACGAGGGCAGCGACGACGTCGGCCATCACCTGGTGCGCCGTGGGGTGCGCACTGTAGCTGAGACGCTCGACTGCCTTGCCGCCGTCGTGATTCCTTACCACCCCGCTGAAGCTGACAACGGCGCCGGCGGTGTCCGACTCGACGGCGGCGATGGCCTGCTCCACGGAGATCGGTTCCGCGCTCAATACGGCGTGGACAACGTCAAAAACTGATTCAGTGCCCATTCCGGCCCTCCAACTGGTCGCAAAGGTGCCCGATCACGGGATTCAAAACTGAAAGCCCGTCCATGACGCCCTTTGGCGAACCCGGCAGGTTGACGATGAACGTGCGGCCCGCGGTTCCGGCGTGGCCCCGGCTCAGCGCGGCAAGCGGAGTTTTGGCCGCCCCGGCGCGCCTGATGGCCTCCATGATGCCCGGGATCTCACGGTCCAGCAGGGGCAGCGTCACGTCCGGGGTCCGGTCGTCGGGGCTGAGTCCGGTCCCGCCGCTGGTGATAACGACGGCGGGGTGCTGGGTCAGGAGCGCGCGGATGGCCGCGCCTACCGGTTCGCCATCCGGGACCACCATGGCGGGATAGGCCTCGAAGCCGTGTTCGGTCAGCCAATCGATGATCACGGGGCCGGTCTCATCCTCGTAAATACCGGCCGCGGCCCGGGTGGAGGCAATGACAACCCCTGCCTTCCGGCCCTGCACCTCGCCGTGTGTGTGGTTCCCGTGGGTGTGCGGCTCAGGCAGGAAAGTGTCCTCGGTAGTTCCGCTCATAGTGTCCAGTCCCCGCTCTTTCCGCCGCTTTTCGCCAGCACCTTGATGTCGGTCAGTACTGCGTGCTTGTCGACGGCCTTGATCATGTCGTAAACGCTGAGGGCCGCCACGGACGCCGCTGTGAGCGCCTCCATTTCGACTCCGGTGACCCCGCGGGTCTTCACCGTGGCAAGGATGTCCACGGACTTCGCCCCCAGCTCAAAGTCGACGGTGACTTTGGAGAGCGGCAGCGGATGGCACAGTGGGATGAGCTCCGGCGTTTTCTTGGCAGCCATGATCCCTGCGACGCGCGCCACCGCCAGGGCGTCGCCTTTGGGCAGGCCGCCGGAGCCGAGCAGGCCCAGCACTTCGCCTGTTGTGCGGACGGTGGCGGTGGCGGTGGCTTCCCGGGTGGTTTCGGCCTTGTTCGAAACGTCCACCATCTGGGCGCTGCCATCCTGGCGCAGGTGGGTCAGTGCCGGCGGGGCTTGTTCTTGAGTCACAGCATCCATACTTCCACCTCGTCGCCCTCGGCGAGCGCCGAGACTCCAGCCGGAACATGAACGAGGGCGTTGGAGCCGGCGAGGGCATGCATAAGGTGGGAGCTTTCGCCCCCTTCCAGGCGGACAGTGCCGTCAGCCCGGTAGCTTCCGCGCCTGACCTGGTGTTTGTGTTCCGGAGATGTCAGGCCGTGGGCCAGATGTGCGCGGATGGCGGTCCGGGGAGGGGGCGAGCCGAACATTCCGGACAGCACCGGCCGCAGGAACATCTCGAAAGACACCAGGCAGCTCACGGGGTTGCCTGGAAATCCCAGGAAGGGTACGCCGTCGAAGACGCCGATCCCCTGCGGGCCGCCAGGCTGCATGGCTACGTGCACGAACTCGGCGGACTGGCCGTCCATGGCCTGCCGGACCACTTCGTAGGCGCCTTTGCTGACCCCGCCGGTGGTGACAATCAGGTCCACGGACCCGGAATGGCTGCGCAGCAGCGCCCGGAGTTCCTCGGGGCGGTCAGAGGCGATGGCAGTGCGCACCACAGCCAGTCCTGCCTGCCGCAGGGCGCTCTCCAGGAGGGTTCCGTTGGAGTCGTAGATCTTGCCGGCGGACAGCGGCTGGCCCGGCTCAACTACTTCGTCACCGGTGGTGGCCAGCAGGACCGTCACTGTCCGGTGCACGGTCACCTCCCCGAGGCCCAGGGCCGCGAGCAATCCAAGCTGTGCCGGGCCGAGGAACGTTCCGGCGGCCAGCGCCCGCTCCCCCGCTGCAATGTCACTACCGGGGGCGCGCACAAAGGTGCCGGCCGCCGTCGCCGGCAACCACACAGTGCTTGCCACTCCGGGGACAGGAAACCTGTCCGGGACGGCACGCTCTACGGGTACGACGGCGTCAGCACCGTCAGGAATCATGGCGCCGGTCATGATGGGGGCGGCTGTGCCGCGCTTAAGGGCAGCGGGCGTGGCACCTGCCGGAACCGGGTCCACGATCCGCAGCTCCGCGCCGCCGTCGGGCAGGTCTGCACTGTTGATAGCGAAGCCGTCCATTTGGGAGTTCGCGAACGGCGGGAGGCTCAGGGGCGCCGCAATGTCGTGGGCCAGGCCCTTCCCCAGAGCGTCCCGCAGTGCCAGCGTTTCCGTCCTGGCTTCAGTCAGCAGCGGTGCCAGCAGTTCGGCGACGGCAGCGCGGTGCAGGGCAACGGACCTCGACTGGTGAGGGGCGGCGCCGTGCTGGTGTGGAGGGCTGTGCATGGTCCTGCCTTCGATGGACGCCGTCATGGATTCACGTCAACTCTAATGGTGTGGAAGCCGGTGGCTCCGTCCGGCGTAACCGGCCGGCGCTCCTCAGCCTGCGGCATACCGTTGAGGTCCGTGGCGCGGACCTGGACTTCGTACTGGCCAGCACTCAGGTTGATACCCACCTGCCACTGATACCACGTGTCCAGCGAAATCCCGGGCGCGAGGTCAGCCTGCTGCCACGGTCCGCGGTTGACGCGCAGCTCCACTTTGCCGATGCCGGTGTGCTGTGACCAGGCCACACCGCCGAACATGACTGTGCCGGCGCTGACGCGCCTTCCCGAGCGCGGGACATCGATCCGGGACTCGGTCTTGATGGGGCCTCGCTCGGACCAGCCACGCGGCGTCCAATAACCTTCGTCGTTGGCGAACTTTGTGACGCGAAGCTCCGTCAGCCACTTGGTGGCGGATACGTAGCCGTAGAGGCCCGGGACGATCATGCGCACCGGGAAGCCATGTTCGAGCGGCAGCGGCTCGCCGTTCATCCCTACCGCCAGCAGGGCGTCCCTGGGGTCGGTGAGGACCTCCAGCGGTGTGCCTGCGGTCCAGCCGTCGGAGCTTCGGGACAGCACCATGTCCGCACCGCCTTGCGGACGCGCCAGGGCGAGCAGTTCCCGTACCGGCCACCCAAGCCAGCGGGCGTTGCCGATCAGGTCGCCGCCCACTTCGTTGGACACGCAGGCAATGGTGATGTGCCGTTCGATGAGCGGCTTGGCCAGGAGGTCGGCCAGGTTCAGTTCGATCTCCTGGTCCACCATCCCCGTCACCCGGAGTGTCCAGGTATTAGGGTCCATGACCGGCACGATCAGGGCGGTGTCGATCCGGTAGAAATCCCCGTTCGGCGTGACCAGCGGCTGCATGCCGTCCAGGTCCACCTCGGCGCCCGCCGGAATCGCAGGGACCCCGGATACGGCTGCTGGCAGCTTCAACTTCTCCCGGGCGGTGCTGATGCCCGCGGCCGCGCCCCGCCAAATTCCGGCCACGATCCCGCCCAGAGCCGTCACCCCAACAGCGGTTGCGAGGACCTGCAGGAACGTGCGCCGCCCAGTATCAGGCATTCCGTTTGGGGCCGACTCAGCTGGCGTATCCTCTCGGAGCCTGCGGATCAGGAACCGCAACAGGAGACCGCCGGCCAAAGCTGCGAGCAGCGGCACCGGAACGGCGCCGAGAGTCAGCTGCGCCCGGCTCAGGACCGCAGCGAGCCCCACGAGCCCAAATACGGCAATCACAGCCTGGCCGGCGAAGCGTCTTCGCTGTTCCAGGATTCCGGCGAGACCCCCCACGGCTGCAATAACGACCAGCATGCCGGCTACGAATACGGCTTTGTCGGCCGTGCCGAACAGGCTGACGGCCCACTCCTTCACACCCGGCGGAAGAGCATCGATCAAGGCACCGCCGACGGCCGTCAGCGGTGACAGGGATGGACTCAGCAGCCCGGCGAGCAGCTCTCCGGCTACCACGGCCGCGACCGCGGAAACCATCCCCGACGCAGCGGCACGGCCGCGGCCCCCTCGAGCGGCATGCGGGCCACCCGGCCGCATTCCGTGGCTCGCGCCGTCGTCGGCCGTTTCCTCTGCGGGCTGGGACCTGTTCACACCTCCAGCATAGGTTCGCGTCAGCCCGGCGGCACCGGACTTTGCCGCTGTATCCGCAGGAGGTAGGTGGCTTGCCGGATGTTTTCTCCGATACTGCGCATCACCGGGCTTCTGCGCGTCACGGGCGCGATGTCCGGGGCAAACGTGGCGTAGCCTGAATCCATGAGCGTTCAGCTAGGCATGCCGCAACCCCGGGACGGTGCAGATCCCGCCCTGCCGCCTGCCCGGCCGGCGGACGCGCCGGCCGGGCTGGCCGACCGGTTTGGCCGCCGCGCCACCGACATGCGGCTCTCGCTGACGGACAAGTGCAATCTGCGTTGCACTTACTGCATGCCTGCCGAAGGGCTTGAGTGGCTCGCCAAGCAGGCCGTGATGACTGCGGACGAGATCGTGCGGATTGTCCGCATCGGCGTCGAACTGCTGGGTGTGCGGGAGCTTCGCCTGACGGGCGGGGAGCCCCTGGTAAGGGCAGACCTGGTGGACATCATCGCAGCGCTCCGCAGCAATCATCCCGACCTGCCGATCTCCATGACCACCAACGGTGTTGGGCTGGATAAAAAGGCCGCCGCGCTCAAGGCTGCGGGCCTCACCCGCATCAATGTTTCCCTGGATTCGCTGCACGAAGAGACATTCGCCAAGCTCACCCGCCGGCCGTTCCTGGACCGTGTGCTGGCCGGGGTCGACGCCGCGTGGGCGGCCGGGCTGGGCCCGGTCAAGCTCAATGCGGTGCTGATGCGGGGCATCAATGACGCTGAGTCGCCCGCCCTGCTCGCCTGGGCTTTGGACCGGGGTTACGAACTCCGGTTTATCGAGCAGATGCCCTTGGACGCCGACCACGGCTGGACCCGCCGGAACATGATTACGGCGGCCGAAATCCGTTCCCTGCTTTCTGTGGACTATGTCCTGAACCCGGACCCGCGCGCACGCGACGGCGCCCCTGCCGAGCGCTTTGAAGTACGACGGCGAATGGCTGGGTCTGTGGGTGCCTCCGGGCTTGCGCTGGGCGCTTCCGGGTCCGCGCAGGGCGCTGAAGGGCCGGTGCTGGGCGCTTCCGGGTCCGCGCAGGGCGCTGAAGGGCCGGTGCTGGGCGCTTCCGGGTCCGCGCAGGGCGCTGAAGGGCCGGTGCTGGGCACCGTGGGGATCATCGCCTCCGTCACTGAGCCGTTCTGCGCGGATTGCCGTCGCACGCGGATCACCGCCGAGGGCAAAATCATGAGTTGCCTGTTCTCGCGCGAGGAGTTTGATCTGCTGGGCCTTCTTCGCCGCGGGGCCAGCGATGACGCCTTGGCCGAACGCTGGCAGGACGCCATGTGGGTCAAGCCCAAGGCGCACGGCATGGACCACACGGGTCTCGGCGCGGCGGACTTCGTCCAGCCGGACCGCAGCATGAGCGCCATCGGAGGCTGAATTTCTTGAACGTACGATACTTCGCTGCCGCGCGCGCCGCCGCAGGTGTGGAAGAGGAACGCTTTGAACTCCCCGCCGGCGCCACCGTGGCGGACTTGCTGGAGGCTGTCCTGGCCGTGGACCGCGCCGCGGCGCCTGCTGGCACTCCTCCCCTGCAGCGCATCCTCTCGCGCAGCAGCTTCCTCCTCAACGAGGTCGCCGTTCGGGACCGCGCCACGGTGCTGAACCCGGACGATGTGGTTGATGTTTTGCCGCCCTTCGCCGGGGGGTAAGCGATTCTTCAGGTTATCCACATAGCCGCTTAGCTCCGCGGTTTTGTCGGACCCCTCTGTGATGCTTGAGGTATGGAACGCAGAGCAGCGGTGTCGGCGTCAGCAGGCGCGGTGTCGGCGGATGCCGGCCCAGCAACAGCCGTGCCAGTCGACCCGGCGTCAGCGGATGCGGCGTTTGAGGCCGTCGTAGCTAGTGTTGCCGAACTGACCGAACTCCGCCGTGGCCAGCGTGAGGATCCGGCCGGGCCGGATCCGCTGCGCCGGGGTGTGGACCGCTCCCTGGACCGCCTGGCCGTAATCTCCCGGCTCGAAGCAAGCACCGCCGCTTTGAAAGTTTTCACCACCACCGAATACATCGACGGCACCACGGCGTTAGCGCCACCGGCGGTGTCCCCGCAGGAGCACACAGCCCACGAAATGGCCGCGATCGCGGAGGTCGCCTGCGTCCTGACCGTCAGCGAGCCGAACGCTGCATCGCTTCTCTTCACCTCTCACCGGCTTACCACCGCTCTGCCTTTGACGCTGGCCGCCCTGCAGGCAGGAACCATTTCGTGGCAGCACGCCCGGATCATGGTGGACGAAACCCTGAACCTGAACCCCACCGGCGCGGCAGCCCTGGAAGCGCACTTCCTCGACCCGGACGCACCCAACCCGGCACGCGGGCCGGCCGGGGAGCTGACCCCTGGCCGATTCCGCGCCAAAGCCCGGACCTGGCGGGAGCGGCATCACCCGGACAGCATCGAACAACGCCATGTCCGGTCCGCCGTCGACCGGCGTCTCGAGTACTCCCCGGACCGGGACGGCATGGCCTGGGTTTCGGCCTACCTGCCAGCCGATCAGGCCGCCGGGATCTGGGACCGCACCACCACCGCCTCCCGGGCCATGCAAGGCCCCACCGAGTCCAGGACCCTCACCCAACTCAGGGCAGACAATGCCGCCGCCTGGCTCCTGGGCGGGCAAGCCGACCTCCTCCCGACACCGAAAGCCCAAGTCCTGGTCACGGTGCCCGTGTTCGCACTGATGGGCCTGACCGAGGAACCCGCCACCCTCGACGGGTACGGGCCTATCCCGCCATCCATGGCCCGCACCCTCGTCGCCGGCGGCGCGGACTCCTTCCGCAGGGTCCTGACCGACCCCAGGGACGGGGCACCGTTGGAGATCGGCCGGGAAAGTTACCGGATCCCCACCGCCATGCGCCAATGGCTGAGGATGCGGGACGGGAAGTGCCCGTTCCCGGGCTGCAGCAACCAGTCCCTGGACAACGAAGCCGACCACCTGCTCGCCTGGGCAAAGGGCGGAACCACGGGTATCAACAACCTCGGCCAGCCATGCCGCAAGCATCACCGGCTCAAACACAGCACACCCTGGAAACCCACCGCGGCGAGTCCCACCGAACCACCCGGCTGGACCTCACCCACCGGCCGCCACTACCGAAGCGAACACCCGGACTGGGAACCACCCCATTGGCCAGACGGAGTCAGTATCAACGGCCCTGATGCGGTCAGTGACAGTGACTCGGACAGTGATGCCCTCAGTGACGCTGACGCCATCAATGGCATCGAGGCGGATGATGCATGTCCGCCTAAGCGCCGTCCCCGGGTGCCTGAAGGATCACGGGCCTGACGGCTCACATTCCCTGACCGCGGCGGACAGTGAACGACTGGGGTCGTCGGTTGACAGGGTTCGTCGGATGACTGTGTTCCGCCGAATCGCACCACTGAAAAACTGAGATCTCAGTGGGGCTTGCCGCGTCCGGGGAGTCTGGCTCTGACTCTAGCGCGGGCTATGGTTTTGGCTCTGGCTCTGGAAAGGCCTGGCTTGCTGCCTGCAGATGTGGACGCAGCTCTTGACGCAGTGTTCACGCGCGGCGGCACTCGGCGGTCATGAACGGGACAAAGCTCTGGCCCTCGCCCAGGCGGAGCTCGGCGGAGTAGGTGAGTACGCCGTCGACAACCCGGAAGGTATGGCGGGCTGTCCCCCGGTCGCTATGGCGCTCCACGCGCAGGACACCGTCCACCCAAGTGCACCGGACCGGTGCTCCGGGGGGCAGGCCAGTGCTGTCGACGTAGTACCAGAGGACATCGTGGTGGTCGGGGTCCACAGTGAACACTCCATGGCCGTCGAAATGAGTGCCATTTGCTTCAGTGTGCCGGTAGCTCTGAACGACAGCGAATCCTCCCGCCGCTCGGGTGAAGCTGATTTCCGCCACTGCCGAGCGTCCAGGGCCCCACGCTGAGGGTGCAAGACGCGTGGTCCCGTGCCAATGCCCTAAGAAGTCTTCCAACACGGCGTGCACAGTGCCCGACTGGGGTGCATTCATGGCTTCATTATCGCCGGACGGCCAGGTCGTCAACAGAGTAGTCCGGGACAAGGAGATCCCAGGCTCGATGACCCGGGACGGGGAGACCCAGCCCCCCGGAGACGCACGTCAGAGGCCGAACGTCTCAGTCTCCTCGAACGGGCCCACCACCGTGACGGTCCGTGGCGCGGCGGCCAGCTCCCGGGCAAGGTCCTGGACCTCCTGTACGGTGACCGACTTGATGAGCCGCAACGTTTCGTCGATGTCCTGGTATTCGCCGGAGACGAGCTCGGCCCGGCCCAGGCGTGACATCCTGGACCCGGTGTCCTCAAGAGCCAGGACGATGCCGCCGCAGAGCTGCCCCACGGCCTTGCGGAGTTCGTCGTCGGAGATCCCGCCTTCGGCGAGCTTGTCCAGCTCCCGTCCGAGCAGGTCCAGCACCTGGCGTACTTTGGACGGTGTGCACCCGGCGTACATCCCGAAGTAGCCTGCATCGGCGTAGGAAGAAGCAAATGAGTAGGTGGAGTACACGAGGCCACGCTTCTCGCGGATCTCCTGGAACAGCCGCGAGGACATCCCGCCGCCCAGGACGGCGTTGAGAACACTCATGACATAGCGGCGATCATCCGTGGCCACGATGGTGGGACAGCCCATGATGATGTTGGCCTGCTCCACTGCACGCTTGACCACGTGCAGGCCGGCAGTGCCAGCGATCTCGGCACGCGCGGTGGAGCGGCGATCAACAGGGGCGGCGTCGGACTCCAGTGACCAACCGGCGGAGTGGAGGGCATCCACCACAAGGCTGCAGACGACGTCGTGCTCCAGGCCCCCAGCGGCGGTGATAACCAGCTCGTCGGGGCGGTAGTAGCGCCGGTAGTGATCCCAGACGGATTCCCGGGCGACCGCTCGGATGGCGGCCGGCGTGCCGCCGATGGGGCGGCCCAGTGGGTGCGTGCCCAGCACGGCCGCAACAAAGTTTTCGTGCGCCACGTCGGTGGGGTCGTCACTGTCCATGGCGATTTCTTCCAGGATGACGTCGCGCTCCTGCTCCATTTCGGCCGGGTCCAGGACGGCACCCGTGATCATGTCCGCAATGACGTCAATGGCCATGGGCAGATCCGTGTCCAGGACCCGCGCGAAGTAGCAGGTGCTCTCCTTGGCCGTAGCGGCGTTGGACTCCCCGCCCACTTCATCGAAGGCCGAGGCGATTTCGAGGGCTGTACGGCGTTTGGTTCCCTTGAACAGGAGGTGCTCCAGGAAGTGCGTGGAGCCGTGCTGGCCCGGGGCCTCATCGCGTGAACCGACCCCTACCCAGAATCCGATGGTTGCCGAGCGCTGCCCCGGCATCGCTTCAGTGAGCACCCGCACGCCACCGGGCAGCACAGAACGCCGGACAACGGAGCCGCCGTCGGAGCCGTGGACCAGGGTGTCGCCGGGCTGGTTCTGCTCAAGCGGCAGGGGTACAACAGTCAATTGAAGCCTTTCAGGAGTGGCAGCCGGATCTGGCTGCCATCGTAACAGCGGCGGGGGGGGGGGGGGGAAAGCGACAGCTTGCCACGGTCATCGATCTTGGTGATTTCCACCTGGATCTTCTGGCCGACGGAAACCACGTCATCAACGTTGTCCACACGCTTGCCGTTGGCCAGCTTGCGCAGCTCGGAGATGTGCAGCAGGCCGTCCTTGCCCGGGGTCAGGGAAATGAAGGCACCGAAGGTGGTGGTCTTGACGACCGTACCCAGGTAACGCTCGCCGATTTCCGGAATCTGCGGGTTGGCAATGGCGTTGATGGCGGAGCGTGCTGCGTCTGCAGACGGACCGTTGGTGGCGCCAATGTAGACCGTGCCGTCATCCTCGATGGAGATGTCAGCGCCGGTGTCTTCCTGGATCTGGTTGATCATCTTGCCCTTGGGCCCAATGACCTCGCCGATCTTGTCAACCGGGATCTTGACCGCGATGACGCGCGGCGCGAACTCGGAGAGCTCGTCCGGGGTGTCGATCGCGGAGTTGATGACGTCCAGGATGTGCAGGCGGGCTTCGCGGGCCTGCTTCAGTGCTGCAGCCAGCACCGAGGCGGGGATGCCGTCGAGCTTGGTGTCCAGCTGGATGGCCGTGACGAACTCGGACGTACCGGCAACCTTGAAGTCCATGTCGCCGAAAGCATCTTCGGCGCCCAGGATGTCCGTCAGGGCTGCGTAGCGGGTCTGGCCGTCAACCTGGTCGGAGACCAGGCCCATGGCGATACCTGCGACAGCTGCCTTCAGCGGCACACCAGCGTTCAGCAGGGAGAGCGTGGAGGCGCAGACGGAACCCATCGACGTCGAACCGTTGGAGCTGAGAGCCTCAGACACCTGGCGGATGGCGTACGGGAATTCCTCGCGGGACGGCAGCACCGGCACGAGTGCCCGCTCTGCCAGGGCACCGTGGCCGATTTCGCGGCGCTTGGGCGAGCCCACGCGGCCGGTTTCACCGGTGGAGTACGGCGGGAAGTTGTAGTTGTGCATGTAGCGCTTGCGCGTGACGGGTGACAGCGAGTCGATCTGCTGTTCCATCTTGAGCATGTTCAGCGTGGTGACGCCCATGATCTGGGTTTCGCCGCGCTCGAAGATAGCCGAACCGTGTACGCGGGGCAGAACCTCAACCTCGGCGGTGAGCTGGCGGATGTCCGTCAGGCCGCGGCCGTCGATGCGGATCTGGTCCTTGAGGATGCGCTGGCGCACAACCTGCTTGGTGACAGAGCGGAATGCTGCGGACAGCTCCTTCTCGCGGCCTTCGAACTGGCCGGCCAGGGAAGAAGTGACTTCGTCCTTGAGCGAATCCGTGGCAACGTCGCGGTCCTGCTTGTCAGCAATCTGGAAGACCGCGGCCAGCTTCTCAGCGGCAGCGGACTCAACAGCTGCGTAAACATCGTCCTGGTAGTCCAGGAAGACCGGGAACTCAACGGTGGGCTTGGCGGCACGTGCAGCCAGGTCAGCCTGCGCCTCGCAGAGTGCCTTGATGAACGGCTTGGCAGCCTCGAGGCCCTCGGAAACAACCTCTTCGGTGGGGGCGGTGGCGCCCTGTTCCTTGATGAGGTTCCAGGAGTTGTCGGTGGCTTCGGCTTCAACCATCATGATGGCGACGTCGTCACCGGCAACACGGCCGGCTACAACCATGTTGAACACGGAGTTCTCAAGCTGGGAGTGCTTGGGGAAAGCAACCCACTGCGAACCGTGCTCGTCGGCGACGAGGGCAACGCGGACGCCGCCGATCGGGCCGGAGAACGGAAGGCCGGAGAGCTGGGTGGACATGGAGGAGGCGTTGATGGCCACCACGTCGTACAGCTCGTCAGGGTTGATGGCCAGGACGGTCACCACAATCTGAACTTCGTTGCGCAGGCCCTTGACGAAGGCCGGACGCAGCGGGCGGTCCATGAGGCGGCAAGCCAGGATGGCTTCGGTGGACGGGCGGCCTTCACGGCGGAAGAACGAACCCGGGATGCGGCCGGCGGCGTACATGCGCTCTTCRACGTCRACSGTCAGCGGGAAGAAGTCGAAGCCTTCRCGCGGGKRCTTGCCTGCGGTGGTKGCGGAMAGCAGCGCGGTGTCTTCGTCGATGTACACCATGGCTGCGCCGGCTGCCTGCTTGGCAAGACGGCCGGTTTCAAAGCGGATTACACGCTTGCCAAAGCGGCCATTGTCAATGACTGCTTCTGAGAACTGGATTTCGGGACCCTCCAAGAGAGTCACCTCCGTTTCTTGATTAACGGAGCCCAGCCGCATCAACCCAGGCCAGCATCTGTCTACTGGCCTGCACTGCACCCGGTCATCGATCGAGACCCACGGGCCGGGGCTTCCATCGTGGAAGCCGTTCCCGGGGATCACTACCGAGGACCGCGAATGCGTGATGCGGTTGATCCTCCTGTTTAATTTTTCTTCTGAAGAAGGCGGCCCGATCCACAAGGGAAAGGGCCGCCCCTTAAGCCTGACTAGCGGCGCAGGCCGAGACGCTCAATGAGCGCGCGGTAGCGGGTGATGTCAGTGTTCTTGAGGTAGGTCAGCATGCGCTTGCGACGACCAACCATGGCCAGCAGACCGCGCTGGGTGTGGTAATCGTGCTTGTGCTCCTTCATGTGCTCAGTCAGATCCTTGATCCGCTGGGTCAGGACTGCAACCTGGACCTCCGGCGAACCGGTGTCGCCTTCAGACGTTGCGAAATCCTTGATGATGGACTGCTTTACAGCGGCGTCAAGTGCCACAATAACTCCTAGAGATGTGCCGTGAGGCCCGAATCAGTAATTCACTGCCGGGTCTGCCCGCGCAGAAATTCCCTGATTTCCAGGGGCTTTCCACGCATGGCAGGAACCAGCCGCCACGGACTGCAGCCAGATCCAACGTTCAGTTTACCGGCAGCGCCGCGAACTTGTCGAAACAGCCGCTCCGCCGCACTAAAGCGAGGACACTGCGAGCGGGCAGTTACCGCTGCAAGAGGTCCCGGATTGCGGCCATTCCCCGGTGCACCTCGGCGAAGCTGGTGCTCAGCGGTGACAGTCCGATCCGGATACCCTGCGGCGCGCGGAAGTCCGGGATGACATCCTGCTCCCACAGCGCCGCGGTCACGTTCCGGAATGCCGGATGGTCCAGGGTGATGTGGCTCCCCCTGCGTTCGGGGTCACGAGGTGATGCCAATTCCACCCCCAGCGGTTCAAGCCAGGCCTCGAACAGGTCCACTGCGTAAGCGGTCAGCGCCAGGGATTTCTGTCGGATGGCCGCCATGCCGGTCTCCTCGATGAGGTCCAGGGTCCCACGCATGGCCAGCATCCCGAAGATGGCCGGCGTGCCGCTGAGGAAACTCCGGATGCCGGACGCCGGTTCATAGCCCGCGGCCATCTCGAACGCGTCTTTGCGCCCCATCCAGCCCCAGATCGGCTGCCGGAGGCCGGGAAGGTGGCGGGCGTTGACGTAGGCGAAGGCGGGCGAACCCGGTCCCCCGTTGAGGTACTTATAGGTACAGCCCGCGGCAAAATCCACTTCTGCGCCGTCAAGGTCCAGCTCCACGGAACCGGCGGAATGGCACAGGTCCCAGACCACCAGCGCCCCCGCGTTGTGCACAACTTCGGTGATGGTCGGCAGATCGGCCAGGAACCCCGAGCGGTACGCCACCTGGCTTAGAAGTACGACGGCGGTGGCGGGTCCGGTTGCGTCCCGCACCTGCGCGGGTGTCACCCCCGTTGCGGGATCGGCTTCGATCCACGTGAGGGTCAGGCCTTCCTCCCGGGCGATTCCCTCTACGAGGTACCGGTCGGTGGGGAAGTTGTCGGTGTCGAGGACAATCTCTGTCCGGGCAGGATCAGCAACGGCGGCCAGGGCCGCCCGGATCAGTTTGTACAGGACCACCGTGGTGGAGTCGGCGATGATGGTCTGGCCCGGGGCAGCGCCGAGGACGGCACGGCCCAGCTGGTCGCCGATGGCCTGCGGCAGGTCCAGCCATTGCTCATCCCAGCCGCGGATCAGCCGCCCGCCCCAGCCATCCTGGATGAAGGCACTGATGTCGGCCACGGTTCTTTTCAGCGGCCGGCCCAGGGAGTTGCCATCGAGGTAGGACAGGTCCGTCTCCGTGCCGATGAAATGATCGCGGCAGCGCGCCAACGGGTCCACGGCGTCAAGGTGCGCTGCCCGCACCAGGAGGGCGGCGTCGTCGTGATTTTCCATCCGCGCATCGGTGGTGCTGCTCATTGGCCGATCTCCGTCCGTACCGCGAAAAGTTCCGGGAAGAAGGTGAGTTCAAGGGCTTTCTGCAGGAACGCGGCACCGCTGGATCCGCCGGTTCCTGATTTCATGCCGATGGTCCGCTGCACGGTGCGCAGGTGCCGGAACCGCCACAACTGGAAGTTGTCTTCAAGGTCGACAAGTTCCTCGCATGCCTCGTAGGCGCCCCAGTTGCCTGCGGCGTCTTCATAGATGTGTTTGAACAATGGCACCAGCTCCGGGCAGAACTCGTGGGCGCGGGTGACGTCCCGTTCCAGGACGGTTTGCGGCACATCATAGCCCTGCCGGGCAAGGTACGAGAGGAACTCATCGTAGATGCTGGGGGCAGTAAGCACCTCCGTCAGCATGGCGTGGGCGGCCGGATCTGATTCGAACACCGGCAGCATCTTGCGGTTCTTGTTGCCGAGGACAAATTCCACCGCACGGTACTGGCTGGACTGGAAGCCCGAGGAGCTGCCCAAGAAGCCGCGGAATTGGGAGTACTCCGTGGGCGTCAGCGTGGCCAGGACTGACCATTGTTCGGTGAGTGTCTTCTGGATGTGCTTGACGCGGGCGATGCCCTTGAGCGCGGAGCCAAGGTCGTCGGCGCGCAGCCGGGCGGCCGCGCTGCGGAGCTCGTGCAGTACCAGCTTCAGCCACAGCTCGGTGGTCTGGTGCTGGATAATGAACAGCATTTCGTCGTGGTGTTCAGGCTGGCTGACCGGCTGCTGGGCACTGAGGAGAGTGGGCAGTTGGAGGTAAGCCGCGTAGCTCATCCGGGAACTGAAGTCACGGACTATTCCCTTGTCCAGCTTGCGGGTGTTCTTCTCAACAGTCATTACTCTGCCTTTCTCCTTCACGACGGCCGCCTTCGGTTAGCGGTGGGCCGGTCAGCGCTGCGCCAGGAGATCGTGGGCCTGGACGACGTCCAGCCGCATCTGGTCAACGAGGGCCTCAGGCCCACGGTAAGCCACCATGCCGCGGAGCCGCGCCATGAATTCCACGACTACTGTCTGCCCGTACAGATCGAAGTCCTCCACGTCTTCATGCGGGCGGTCGATCACGTGGGCTTCGACCTGGCGGCTGACGCCATCGAACGTGGGATTCGAACCCACCGAGATGGCCGCCGGCCAGCGCTTGCCGGCCTGGTCAACGAGCCAACCCGCGTAAATTCCATCTGCCGGCACAAACCCGCTGGCCTCGTGGGCGAGGTTTGCAGTGGGGAACCCGAGGGCCCGGCCGCGGGCAGCACCGTGCACCACTTCGCCACGCATGCGGTGAGGACGGCCCAGCACTTCTGCCGCCGTGGCGACGTCGCCCTCCTGCAGGGCTTCCCGCACCCAGGTGGAGGAACAGCGGCGGTCAGTGTCCGCGTCGTTATGCAGCGGGTAGCCTTCGGAGCCGAACTCGCTGATGACCTGAACGTCGAAGTTGAACTTCTCGCCCAGCTGCTTCATGGTGTCAAGGTCGCCGGAGTTGCCCCGGCCGAACCGGGCGTCGTGGCCAATGACGACGTGACTTGCGTGGAGGCTGTCCACCAGGACCTGGCCCACAAATTCCTCGGCAGTCAAACTGGCGAGGTTCAGCGAGTACTTCATGACCAGGACACCGTCCAGGCCCAACTCCGCCAGGGCCACCAGTTTGTCCTCCAGGCCCATGATCATCTCGGGCGCGGTCTCCGGCCGGTGGATGAGGGCCGGATGCGGATCGAAGGTCACCGCAACGGCTTTGGTCCCGTTGAGGCGGGCTGACCGGATGAGCTCGGAGAGCACCTGCTGGTGGCCTCGATGGACGCCGTCGAAGTTGCCGAAAGTGACAACGGAGGGACCAAAGTCCGCCGGGACCTCGGACGGATCGTTCCAGATGTAGACCATCACCCTCGCCTTTTACTGCCTGCACTGACATCTATCCGAACGCGCCGGCGCCGGAACTCTCTAAGATTACCCGCATTAAGCATGCCCTCCTGACGCGGCCCGGTGGCAGGCGGGCATGCTTGAAATCACGCGGCCATCCCCGAGTACACGCGGCTTTCCCCCTAGTAGCGGGCCGGGAGCCGGGACTACGATTCAAGGGCAATCCTCCTACGGCACCCGCACGTGCCGTGAAAACCATGTCCGCGAACCGCTGCGGCGCTGAAGGAGTACCTCATGACCGAGATTCACGACCTCCTCAACCAGATCGACGTCAACCAAGTGGCGTCACTGCTGGGTACCGACCCGGCCTCGGCGCAGTCCGCCGTGGAAGCGGCCCTGCCCACCCTGCTGGCGGGTATGCACACCAACGCCCAGGCTCCTGACGGCGCCGCGTCGCTTCAATCGGCTCTCGGACAGCACCAGGACGGCCTGCTCGACGGCGGGGTGGATGTGAGCCAAGTTGACACGGCCGACGGCGAGAAAATTGTTGGTCACGTGTTTGGCGGCCAACAGGACCAGGTGGCCGCGCAACTGGCCGGTAATGCGGGGCTGGGTGGCGTGGGCGGCGACCTCATCCGCAAGGCCTTGCCCATCCTGGCTCCCATCGTGATGTCCTACCTTGCCAGGAAGATCTTCGGGCAGGGCGGTGAGGGCAGCGGCCAGGCAGGAGTTGGTGCTGGCCGAGTTGGTGCCGGCGGAGTGGGAGAAGGACAGCAGGGCGGCATCGACATTGGCGGCATTCTGGGCGGAATCCTTGGAGCTGGCGCTGGTGCAGGCGCAGGAGCAAATGCTGGACCCGGGCAGCAGGGTTCTGTGTTGGACAGCATCCTGGGTGGCCTTGGCGATAAGTCCGGCGGGCTGGGCGGCCTGCTTGGCGGCCTTTTCGGTAAGAAGTAGCTGCTTTTCGACCCGGTGGAGTGGCTAGTCCCCTGCGCCTGACAGTCGCTTGCCGGGCCGACGACGGTAAAGCCAGACCAGCCCGAGGATGGGGAGCAGCAACGGAATGAACGCGTAACCGCGGCCGAAAAGCGACCAGACCGTTTCGTGCGGGAAGGCCACCGGATCGACGACACTCAGCGCGCCCACCACAAGAACTCCGACAAGCTCCACCAGCACGGCGGCCAGCGACACTTTGAACCAGGTACTGCCTGCCTTGGCCAGGGAAACGGTGGCCACGAGGTACACCACGGCGGCGAACGCTGAAAGCAGATACGCCAGCGGGGCGTCGGAAAACTTGGTCAGGATCTGGTAGCCGGCCCGGGCGGTGGCCGAGATGGCAAACACCGCATAGACGGCGATCAGAAGCCGGCCCGGCCCGGTATTGCGGGTGCTGCGGGTTTCGGTGCTGCGAATGTCTGCGCCGGGTGAGTTGGCGTGGCCTGTTTCGGCGCTGGGTGAGTCGGTGCTGTTGGTGTCCTTGGCGGAGGCCGATCCGTGGTCCGGAGTCACTTCGGGATGAGGGGCATTCACGTTGCGGGCTTCTTCCATGTCAGTACCAGATCTGGTTCATTCGGGCGGCCATCACCAGCGCGGTGACACCGACGGCGGCCAGGACAAAGTTGCTCCACCGGGTCCGTTCGAGGATTGCCCAGTAAACGGCGGCCGGCGGCAGGAGCATTGCCGTGGCCAGGTAGCCCCAGAACTCCCAGGCCTCCCCGGCGATCGGTTCGCCTGCGATCACCCTCACGATGGAACCCACCAAATAGACCACGAGTGCCAGTTCCACGGCCGCGACCGAAAGGATGGTGATGTCATTGGGTGCTTTCTTGAGAAGGCCGGCCACCAGGCAGATTCCGGTCGAGAGCAGGCCCACCACAAGGATGATGTAGAAAAAGGCATCCATTCCTAGGCGTCCCCGCCGGCAACGTTTGCGGACGAAGCGTTGCCGGGCGCGAACACAAGCACCGGCTTGGCGAAGTTGCCCGCATCGGCCAGCAGCGCCACGAGGCTCCCATCAGGCGCAAAGGCCGCCGCAGGGTGTTCAATGGTGGCAGCCCCGGGACTTTCCGCGGGTGCCCCTGCCGCGATCCGGCGGCCGAAGGAGATCTCGGTAGTTTCCTCGGCAGTAAGTTCGCGGTTGGGCATGAGTGCCCGCGCAGCCTGGGACATCTCCAGGACAGTAAGTTCCTCGGCCAACTGCTCAAGGCTGCGCGCCTGGTCCAGTGAGTAGGGCCCAACATGGGTCCGGCGGAGAGCCGTGAGGTGGCCGCCGACTCCCAGTCCGTCGCCGAGGTCACGGGCGAGCGCCCGAATGTACGTGCCGGAGGAGCACTCCACCGTGACGTCGATGTCTATGACGTCACCGCCCCGCTCCCGCCGGATGCCATGGATATCGAAGCGGTGGATAGTGACCGGGCGCGCCGCGAGCTTCACTTCTTCGCCGGACCGGACCCGGGCGTAGGCGCGTTCACCGTTGACTTTAATAGCGCTCACGCTGCTGGGCACCTGCTGGATGGCGCCCGTGAGGGCTGTGACGCCGTCGTGAATGGCTTCGTCGCGCACGACGGCGGCACTCACGGCAGCAACAACGTCACCTTCGGCGTCGTCTGTGATGGTGGACTCGCCCAGGCGGATGGTGGCCGTATAGGTCTTGGAGGTGCCCACGATATAGGTGAGCAGGCGCGTGGCCTTGTTGATCCCCACTACCAACACGCCCGTAGCCATGGGGTCCAGGGTGCCGGCATGGCCAACTTTCCGGGTTCCGGCAATGCGCCGCATCCGACCAACCACATCATGGCTGGTCCATCCCTGCGGTTTGTCCACTATCACCAGTCCAGAAAGCACGCTCCCCAGTATATCGGCGCCGGCACCGGTCCCGGCCCAGCTGATGCGGTCCCGGCCCAGCTGATGCGGTCCCCGCCCAGCCGATGCGGCGCCTGCCCGGACGATGCGACTCCCGTCCAGGTGATGGCGCCGCCCACATCACGCGACTCCCGCCCACGTGATGGCGCGCCGGTTAGAATGGCAGGCATGCCTGAGCTTGCCGCGCACGCCCGCGACGTCCCCGTCAACCAGATCCGCGAAATCACCGAAGCTGCCTGGCGGACACCCGGTGCAATAGTGCTCAGCATCGGCGAACCTGGCTTCCCGATCCCCCGCCATGTCCTGGAGGCCGGCATGGCCTGCCTGGACCGGGACGAGACCAACTACACGCCCAACGGCGGGATCCCGGCCCTGCGCGATGCTTTTGCGGAAAGGTTCAGCGAGCGGGCAGGCCTGGACGGTGACAGGATCGGCCCGGAGCGCGCCTACGTGGTGGACGGCGCCCAGCAGGGCCTGCACTTCGCCATGAGCCTCCTCCTCTCCCCCGGCGATGAGGTGCTGATCCCCAATCCCGGCTACCCCACGTTCGCCATGACCGCCGGGCTTCTGAGCGCCGTCCCGGTAGGCTACCCGCAGTATCCGGACCATGACTTCCAGCCCCGGATCGAGGACCTGGAGGCGCTCATCACCGACAGGACGCGCGTCCTGATCCTGAACTCGCCGTCGAACCCGCTCGGGGCCGTCCTGGGTGAGGAGCTGACCCGGCAACTCGTGGAATTGGCCCGCAGGCATGATCTGTGGATCATCTCGGACGAGTGCTACGAGGCGTTCACCTACGACGTTCCGCATGTCAGCCCGGCACGTTTCGACAGCGATGTCCCCGGCCAGGCACGCGTCTTCACCTCACTGACCCTGTCGAAGACGTACGGACTGACGGGCCTCAGAATCGGCGCGCTGATATGTCCACCTGGACTGGAGCGGACCATGAACAACGTGATGGAAGCGATCGTCTCCTGCATTGCCTCGCCGTCGCAGTATGCAGCTTTGGCGGCCCTGACCGGCCCTCAGGAGTACGTTATCGACGCCCACGCGCACTACCGGGCCAACAGGGACGCTGCCTCCGCGGTGCTGGCGGCCAAAGGCATTCGCTACTTGAGTGCGCAGGGTGCGTTTTATCTGTGGGCCGACGTCTCCCATGCCAGTGGCGGCGACGTCCGCGCCTGGACACACAGGTTCCTGGCTGAGTCCGGCGTGGCACTGGCGCCGGGCACAGCCTTCGGCTCCATCGGCGAGGGCTGGGTGCGGATCGCGCTGTGCGGCAACCGGCCGCAGCTCGTTGAAGGCCTCGGCCGGTTGCCGGAACAAAAATAGCACATCGTGGTTAAGACAGCGTCCTCAGGACGGCGCGGGGTGAGACAGGGCAGCGTGGTTAGGACATGACGGCGCGCGGCTAAGAATGGCCGGCCAGTGCCGAGTCGAGCCAGGAGCGTAAGGCCGCAGCCGGCGCTGCCCCTGCCTGTTTAGCCAGCACCTTGCCCCCAGCCATAACCATCAACGTGGGAATGGCCTGGACGTCGAACCGGCTGGAGAGCCGCGGCGCCCGGTCAACATCGACTTTGACCAGCTTGATGCCGCCGGCCCGCTCGGTGGCCAGCTTATCCAGGACGGGGCTCACCCTCCGGCAGGGTCCACACCACGCGGCCCAGAAGTCAACGAGCACCGGAACCGGGGACTGCTCCGCGACGACAGCGAAGTCGTCGTCCCCCGCCGCTGTGATCCATGGGAGTCCCTGCTTGCAGTTTCCGCAACGTGGTCGTCCGGACGCAGCTGCGGGTACCCGGTTGGTCTTGCCGCAGCTCGGACAGTTGATCAGTGCAGGTTCCACGGGTACCTCCGGACTTAGTATGCGGTGCGTTGCGCATTGGCGCGCCACGCCTCAAACGGGGCGTCCGACGTCGGAATCGCCTCGTGCGCCACGGGCATCAGTTCCGGCCTGGTGCCTTCGAAATAGTCGTAGAACACGGCGTCGTCGAAACCTGCGGCCGCTGCGCCGTGGCGGTCCGCCGCGAAATAGACGCGGTTGATCCGTGCCCAGAGCGCGGCAGACAGGCACAGCGGGCATGGCTCACAACTGGTGTAAAGCACTGCGCCGCTGAGATCGAAGTTTGCTGTGGCTGCGGCTGCCGTCCGGATGGCAACCACTTCAGCATGGGCGGTGGGATCATTGTCGCGCGTGACCCGGTTGACGCCCTCATGGACGCCGCCGTCCGGGGTGACCACCAGCGCGCCGAAAGGACCGCCCCCATCGTTGACGTTCCGGATGGCCAGCTGAATGGCCTGTTGCAGGTATCGGGTGGCATCGTGGTTTTCGCTCGCCTGGGTCATAGCTAGATCCTAGCCATGACCGGACGCTTCGCAGGCAAAATAGGGGGCACCGGAACGGGAAATCCAGTCGACGGTGCCGCGCCGGAGGACTATTCTTGCGCCCGGGCGTTGTACAAGTCCATATCAACTTTGGTCTCATTGCCCGCAGCCCCGCCTGCGGGGTGGCGCACCTCAATCCGTGTCGGGTGTTTGCTGAGCAGCAGGGCTGCTTCAGAACGGCTGGGGTCGCAGGAAACAAGACCAACCGCCGGCCGCGCCAGCGAAGGACAGCGCCCTGGGCCCACAACCAGGAACATCCAGTGGAACGCCACCAGCGCCGAGGCCAGCACCTCGCCGGGCCCTCAGCCCGCAAATCCGCCCAAGCCGTATAGGTTATCCGCCCAGGCAGATCGGTGGATCAAGGCTTAGTGCGGGAAGAAACCGACGTGTCCGTAGAAGACGGTGATGCTGAGGAACAGCCACATCATTCCTGCGATGAACAACGACACGGCGAAGACCCTGGCCACCAGGCGATGCTCAGGTGCGAACGGGGCCGTGATGGCGGCCACGCCAGTGATGATGTAGGCGAACGCCATGTAGAGCGCTTCCAGAATGGAGCCTGCCAGCATCCCAGCGATGGGTTCCACCTCGGGTGGATGCCACATCCCGAACTCGAGTCCGGCGACGGCGATCATGATGAGCCCGATACCGCCGAAGGCACCCGCGTACAGGAACGGCCGGACGGTGGCCACGAGCTCGAGCTGCACCCCGCGGCCGACGGCGTTTCTCTCCGCACGCATCAACGCTATGGCCCCGAAGAACACCAGAAAGCCATAGAACATGGCGGGTTCACCGAAGGTGAGGTTGTCGACCGCGCAGCAAGGAACTCCGGGAACGGGAATCTGTTTCAGTGGCCACGTGAGGGTCATGTGAGTTCCGGTGACGGCCAAAAACAACCCGAGGGCTGCAAACATCCAGGCCCATCCGTCGATCGTTTTGCGACCAGGTTGCTGGACCATGCGCAGAAAGACGAGCACCAAGAGCATGATGGCACCTGCGACCATCGCCATGGTCGTGTTGTAGGTGATGCCCTGATCAAGCATGGACTACCCCCGCTCTGCCAGAAGTGCCTGCCGAATGACCATCAGGCCAGCGCAGGCCGCAAACGTGGCGGACAGGATCAATGCGCCCATGTCGCTACTGATGGCTGCCCAGAGAATCGCCGACAGGACAACACCGACCACCAGGATCGCAAAGACAGCCTTGACCAATATCGCTCCCCACCGGCGAGTTTGCACGTCGTTGACTTCAATCGGGAGCCCGGTGAACCCATCATATTGGGACATATAGATGTCGTACCACGCGTAGGGCATGGAGCGAAAGGGCAATTGGGCACGTTCTCCTGTCCGGGTTGGTTGGGGGTACCTCAGCTTGGGCCGCCATGGGCCCTGATACCGTACCCACTCGGTTTGTAGGTGGTGCCGTCGCGGAGCATGGCCTGGACATGGGTTTGCCTTCGGTGCGTTTCCCGGGTGAGGACGGCGACGATCAGCTCCCCGACGTGCTGCGCGGGAACGATGGTGTGCTGGGATTTCGCGGCCCCGACTGTTGATGTGGCGACGGCAGCGGGAGGAGCGGGCGCCGTGCTTCTGCAGACAAGGGAAGGCCCGGTCCGCAGCAGCTGCGGACCGGGCCTTCCATGCGTGAGATTACTTGTTGCCGTCTTCGTCGAGGTCTTCGGCGTCGGTGAGGTCAAGGTCCTCTTCGTCGAAGTCGTCCTCGTCGATCTCCACATCCGCGGGAATATCGCTCTTGTAGGGATCGGCGTCGCCGGCGTGCTTGGCGTTCTCGGCGAGGGCGGCCACTTCGGCGTCGCGCTTCTTGGCCTCCCGAAGGAGTTCCTCAAGATTGGAGGCGACCACAGGGATCTGGTCGGCCACGAATTCCAAGGTGGGGGTCAGGCGGACAGTAACGTTCCTGCCCACTTCCTGGCGGAGCACACCCTTGGCCTTCTCCAGCCCCTTGGCGGCATCCAGCTGGACAGCCTGGTCACCGAAAACGGTGTAGTAGATCGTGGCATGCTGCAGATCATTGGTCACGCGGGCATCAGTAACTGTAATGCCCTCCAGCCGGGGATCCTTAACCTTCCGGCCAAGAGCCTCCGCAATAACAACCTTGATCCGCTGCGCCAACTTGGCAGCCCGTGCGGGATCAGCCATTTCCACTCCTAAAAATTTGGGATGTACGACGGCGCCGGAACGGCACCCGCACAATTGTTGGGTTTTGATGCCACGCACCTAAGGCGAGTCTACGACGGACGCCGGTGGGATTATTCCGGCGGCCTGGGAGTGGCATCGGGCCTGCCGAAGCTGGGTGGCCGACGTCGTAAGACGTTGGCCACCCAGCGAAGGGGCGGGGCCGCCGGAAAATCCCAGCGACCCCACCTGCGAAAGCAACGAACCTTAGACGCGCGGCTTTTCGCGCATCTCGAAGGTCTCAATGATGTCGCCTTCGGTGATGTCGTTGAACGAACCAAGTCCGATACCACACTCGAAGTCCGTGCGGACCTCAGTGGCGTCGTCCTTGAAGCGCTTGAGCGTCTCAACGGTGAGGTTGTCACCGATGATCTTGCCGTCGCGGCTGACGCGGGCCTTCGTGTTGCGTCGGATGATGCCCGAGCGGACGATGGAGCCTGCAATGTTGCCGAACTTGGAGGAACGGAACACTTCGCGGACTTCGGCGGTGCCCAGCTGGACCTCTTCGTACTCCGGCTTGAGCATGCCCTTGAGGGCCATCTCGATGTCATCAATTGCTCCGTAGATGACGGAGTAGAAGCGCATGTCGACGCCTTCGCGGTCTGCCAGTTCGGCAACACGCTCGGCAGGCTTGACGTTGAAGCCGATGATGACGGCACTGTCGACCGTCGCCAGGTTGACGTCGTTCTGCGTGATGGCACCAACACCGCGGTGGATGACGCGTAGCTGCACGCCTTCGCCGACGTCGATCTTGAGCAGGGCGTCTTCGAGGGCTTCCACGGCACCGGACACGTCACCCTTGAGGATGAGGTTGAGGGTGTCGATCTTGCCATCGGCCACGGCCTGGTCGAAGTCTTCGAGGCTGATGCGCTTGCGGCGCTTGGCCAGTGCGGCGTTGCGGTCGGCTGCTTCACGCTTCTCGGCGATCTGGCGGGCGGTGCGCTCGTCAGCAGTCACAAAGAAGGTGTCGCCGGCGCGCGGCACGTTGGACAGACCCAGTACCTGCACGGGGCGGGACGGGCCGGCCTCGGTCAGTGCACTGCCGTCGTCGTCGAACATGGCGCGGACTCGGCCGTGGGCCGTGCCTGCCACGATCGTGTCACCGACACGCAGGGTACCGGACTGCACGAGGACGGTGGCAACTGCACCGCGGCCCTTGTCCAGGTTGGCTTCAATCGCAATACCGCGGGCGTCCTTGTTCGGGTTGGCGCGCATGTCCAGGGCGGCGTCTGCGGTGAGCAGCACAGCCTCAAGCAGCTCGTCGATGTTGAGGTTCTGGCGGGCAGAGACCTCCACGAACATGGTGTCGCCACCGTATTCCTCGGGAACCAGGCCGTACTCGGTCAGCTGGCCGCGGACCTTGTCCGGGTTGGCGCCTTCCTTGTCGATCTTGTTCACTGCAACCACGATCGGCACATTAGCTGCCTGTGCGTGGTTGAGGGCCTCAACGGTCTGCGGCATCACGCCGTCGTCCGCTGCGACCACCAGGATGGCGATGTCGGTGACCTTCGCACCACGGGCACGCATGGCGGTGAACGCCTCGTGGCCCGGAGTATCGATGAAGGTGATCTTGCGATCTTCGCCTTCGTGGGTGTGGSTGAYCTGGTAGGCACCGATGTGCTGCGTGATGCCGCCGTGYTCGCCSGCMACMACGTYGGWCTTGCGGATRGCRTCGAGCARKCGGGTYTTACCGTGGTCAACGTGRCCCATGACGGTGACAACCGGMGGACGTGCCTCGAGGTCTTCGTCGCCTTCTGCTTCAAGCTCGGCGTCGAAGTCAATGTCGAAACCGGAGAGCAGCTCGCGCTCCTCGTCCTCAGGCGATACAACCTGGAGCTTGTAGCCAAGCTCCTCGCCGAGCAGTGCGAAGGTTTCTTCATCCAGTGACTGCGTGGCCGTGGCCATTTCGCCCAGGTGGAACAGGACGGTGACCAGCGCTGCGGGGTTTGCCTCGATCTTGTCGGCAAAGTCCGTGATGGACGAACCGCGGCGGAGCCGCACTACGGTGTTGCCGTCGCCGCGGGGTACGCTCACGCCACCCAGCGACGGGGCACTCATCTGCTCAAGTTCCTGGCGCTTGGCGCGCTTCGACTTGCGCTGCTTGCCACGGCCTGCGCCGCCCTTACCGAAGGCACCCTGGGTGCCACCGCGTCCGCGGCCACCCTTGCCGAAGCCGCCGCCGGCCGGAGCGCCGCCACCTGCACCGGGAGCGCCGCCTGTACCTGGAGCGCCACCCGGACGTCCGGGTCCACGGGCTCCGCCGCCGGGACGTCCTGCACCAGCGGGTGCGGGACGCTCAGTGCGGTTGGGCATCATGCCCGGAGTCGGACGGTTTCCGGCACCTGCCGGACGGGGTGCACCCGGGCGGGGTCCACCTGCACCAGCGGCCGGACGGGGGCCGCCTGCACCGGCTGCGGGACGGGGACCACCCGGGCGGGGGCCACCTGCACCGGCTGCGGGACGGGGGCCACCGGGACGTTCGCCGTCGGTACGGCCACCCGCGCGGGGCATGCCCTGGGAGGGAGCGAACGGGTTGTTACCCGGACGCGGTGCACGTTCTCCGTCGCCGCCGCGGCCGCGGGGCATGCCCTGGGACGTGGCGAAGGGGTTGTTGCCCGGGCGGGGGCCGCCGGGGCGCGGTGCAGAGCCGCCCTGGGGGCCCGATCCGCCGGAGCGGGTAGGTGCCGACGGGGTTTCAGCCTTGGGTGCGGGCCGGGCGCCGGGCTTGGCGCCGGTGGACGGGGCACTTGTAGCCGGGGCTGCTGCAGCGGGTGCTGCAGGCGCGGCCGGAGCTGCGGCGGCAGGCACGGCCGGCGCTGAAGGAGCGGCGGCAGCGGGAGCCGTTGCAGCAGGTGCTGCCGGGGCTTTGGGAGCTGCGGGACCCGGAGCGGGTGCTGCGGGACGTGATTCGGCCGACGGGGCAGCCGCCTTGGGCGCTGCTGCCGGAGCTGCAGCCTTGGCCGCGGCGTCGGGGTAGGCGTTGCGGAGCTTCCGCACCACCGGGGCCTCAATGGTTGAAGAGGCGGAGCGAACGAATTCGCCCAGTTCCTGCAGTTTTGTCACTGCATCTTTGGAAGTAATACCGAGCTCTTTRGCGAGCTCRTGTACGCGGACCTTGGCCACATTTCTCCTGTCTCGGTCCGCACCGAGCCAGGCACGAACCGTCTACTTCTTACTGCGGGCCCCAGCCGCGGTTGCAGCTGAAGGGCCCATTGCAGAGCGCAACAAATTTGTCATCGTTGCGCACTCATCGCTGGGAACTCATCGGGTTTCCATCAGTTTTCTGACCCGCTTTCAGGTTGGACGGTTTTTGCTGCATCTGCCAGAGGCATGTGCTCAGGCATCTGCAGCGGGCCGGCGGCCTGCTTGCCTGCCAGGATCCAGCGTTCGACGGCGGTGGCCCCGGTTGCGCCGTTGAGGGCCCTTCCGAATGCTCGCCGTTTGACCGCCAGGGCCAGGCACGCTTCGCTGGGGTGCAGCCATGCACCCCTGCCAGCCATCCGGCGTCGTTCGTCTACCAACACTGCGGTGGAACCGCTGCCTTCGGCGACGAGCCGGAGTAACTCAGACCGCGAAGCCTTCTTCCGGCATCCGATGCAGGTACGCTGCGGTTGATCCTCGCTGTGCTGATTCGCGCTGTGAAGCACTTCTGCCACGGTGAGCATCTTCCTGACGTTCATAACTGCCGGCCCCGGGAGTTCCCTCCGCCGGTCAGCGGAACAGAAACACTCAGGGCACACGAATACCGGCCGTTAGGCGCGGTCATTGTCTATTCTAGCCCCTCAGGGCCGTTCTGCCCGAAACCGGCGCATCGGCCGGGACGATCCCGGGCCGGCCGACGCGCTTGAGACGGTTCAGCTTTGCGTTGGCGCGACGGCGTCCGAAACGATATCGATCCGCCAGCCGGTGAGCTTGGCAGCCAGGCGGGCGTTCTGGCCCTCTTTGCCGATGGCCAGGGAGAGCTGGTAGTCCGGAACCACCACGCGCGCGGAGCGGGTGGCTTCGTCGATGATAGTGACCGAATTCACCCGGGACGGGGACAGCGCGCTGGCGATAAACGTTGCGGGGTCCTCGCTGAAGTCGACGATGTCGATCTTTTCGTCGTTCAGTTCCGTCATGACGGCGCGGACACGTGAACCCATTTCGCCGATGCAGGCACCCTTGGCGTTGATGCCGGCGGTGTTGGCCTTGACGGCGATCTTGGTCCGGTGACCGGCCTCGCGGGCCAGGGCAACGATCTCCACCGAGCGGTCCGCGATCTCCGGGACTTCCAGCTCAAAGAGCTTCCGTACCAGGCCCGGGTGTGAACGGGACAGCGTGACAGACGGGCCCTTGGTGCCGCGGTGCACATCAATGACCAAGGCGCGTAGCCGGTTGCCGTGGGTGTACTTCTCCCCCGGCACCTGCTCGGGCGGCGGCAGCAAGGCCTCCACCGCGCCCAGGTTGACCTGGATCATGTGCGGATTGTTGCCCTGCTGGATCAGGCCGGCCACCAGTTCACCCTCGCGGCCCTTGAACTCACCGAGGATGTTGTCGTCCTCGACGTCGCGCAGGCGCTGCAGGATGATCTGGCGGGCGGTGCTCGCCGCGATCCGGCCGAAACCGGCAGGCGTGTCCTCGAACTCGCCGATGGGGGCGCCGTCGTCGTCAATCTCCACAGCCCAGATCGTCACGTGGCCGCTCTTCCGGTCCAGCTCGGCCCGTGCCTTCTCAAAGGCGCCGGGCGACTTGTGGTACGCCACCAGGAGCGCCTGCTCGATGGTGGGGATCAGGAGGTCCAGCGGGATTTCGCGCTCACGCTCCAGAAGCCTCAGTGCGCTCATGTCAATATCCATCAGGCCTCCTCAGAAGGTCCATTGTGCTCAGGTTCCAGACCAGCTTCTTCAAGGTGGCTGAATTCGATCTCGACTTTTCCGTTACGGATCCTGTCGAAAGGAAGATTCTGGGGCTCGCCCTGCTTGGGCTTCATGCCCTTCTTCACGGCGATCTCAGGGATGATGGTGACGCCGGTTTCGTCCACGGACTGCACCCTGCCGGTGACGTTCTCGCCCTGGATGACGTTGACCTTGACCATCCGGCCCTTGGCCCTGTGCCAGTGCCTGGGTTCGGTCAGGGGACGCCCGACGCCCGGGGAGGACACCTCGAGATCGTAGGGCCGTCCGTCGTCCGCAGGATCATTGTCCAGGACGTCCGAGAGGACTCGGGAAATATCGGCAATGACGTCAAGATTCACGCCGCCGGTTTCCTCCTGCGGCAGGTCCACCACTACGTGGACCACACGGTGGGAGCCGGGAACGATGGACACGTCCTCCAGGTAGAGGCGGTTCGCCTGTACCGAGGGCTCCAGCAGGGCCCGGAGCCGTGCGGCTTCCGGATTGTAGGCGGGCGCAGCTTCAGCCGTACCCGATCCGGTAGGGTCTGATGAAGTCGTGGCTTCTGCATTACTCACGATGCCGGCCGCCTTCCAATAGATGATGTTGTGAGTACTAGACTAGCGATTTTCCGGCCGCAGTGGTGCACGAAGATGCCCCCTTGCCGTGACACCATGGTCTGTTGTGAACGACGACACCAAGGAATCCGACCGGCGCAGACGCTATTTCCGGTACGCCGTTTTCGCCCTGGCCGCATTGTTGGTGCTGAGCCTTGGTTTTGTGCTGATCCCCCGCGAGCCGGACGCCCCCGCGCCGCCGCCGTTTTCGGAGCAGGCCAGGGCTGCAGCGTTCTCGGACGCCATGGATCTGAGGGCACTTGCCGTGGCTGCCGCCGGGGCAACCCAACAGGAACCCACGGCCGCCGCATTGCAGCGCACTGTGACTTTGCTGACTGTGCAGGCGCGGGCGTTGATGCTGCCGGCTGACATGCAGCCTGCTGGTCCGTCGACGGCCAGCACTTCGGCCGCAACGTCCTCTGCGCAAGTTACGCCCCCGCCTTCAGCCGCGGAGCTCGCCACCGCCCTTCACGCGAGTGGTGCCCAGCGGCTCGATGACGCTGAAAAGGCCGACGGCGGCATGGCCCGCCTTCTCGCCGGCGCCGGCACCGTCCAGCTCCTGGCGGCCGAGGAGCTGGCCGCGGCGACGGGTACCGCGTTGGACACACTTCCGGGCCGCGCCTTGCCAGGGTCCGCCCCGGCCTCTCACGAACCGCGTTCCCCCGAAGCGTCCTCCCCTGCCGCATCTTCCCCGGCCAGCTCCTCCCTTGAGTCACCAGGTGCCGGCTGCACCGCAGCGGCGACCAGCGGCGGTGCGGACCTGGCTTCTTCCTTCACCTCGGTAGCGCGAGCGGAGCTGGAACTCGTGTACGCCTACCAGGCGGCACTGACCCGGCTTCCCCCCGCGTCCGTGCCTCCGGCGTCGGACTTTCTGACCCAGCACGAAGGCCTCAGCCGCAAGGCGGAAGCGGCGGCCGGTGCCCACTGCGCCGCCCTGCCTCCGATGCCCGCAGGCTATGCCTTGGACGCAGCCTTCCTGGCACGTCCGGTAGCTGCGCTGGGGATGCTGGAGGCCGGGTCGCTCCCGGCGTACGGCGACCTGGTTGCCCTCAGCGATGGAGCCGAGCGGGTCTGGGCGGTCGCCGCCCTTGAATCGGCGGCGCGGAGAACCGTTTACTGGGGTACATCCACGGGCCCCGTTGCCGGTGTGGGCCTGGACGAATCAGCCCTGGCAGAGCTGCCCGCTGTGGCCCAGAGTCGTTCCGCCGGCAGCACGCCATCCCGCGGCATGCCTTAGCGTAGCCTCAGCACACTGGCCAGCCCCCGGCCCCGGATGGTTTGCTGAAGTCATGGACAACGCACCTGCAGCTACTCTTCACGACAACGAGCCGCACCACAACGACATCGCCCACCGCCTCAACTGGCTCCGTGCCGGTGTGCTGGGCGCCAACGACGGAATCGTATCCGTGGCAGCCATCGTGGTTGGCGTCGCGGGAGTAACCAACGAACCTGGCCCGATCCTGGTGGCCGGCGCTGCCGGCGTGGTTGGCGGCGCAATCTCGATGGCCCTGGGCGAATACGTCTCCGTCAGCAGCCAGAAGGACAGCCAGCAGGCCCTGATCGAAAAAGAGCGCCGGGAACTCCTCGAACAGCCGGAGGAGGAACTGGCCGAACTTGCCGCGATCTACCAGGCCAAGGGACTCAGTGCCGAAACCGCCGGCACGGTAGCCCGCGAACTCACAGCCCACGACGCCCTGGGCGCCCACCTGTCCGCGGAACTGAACATTAATGAAACGGACATCGTCAGCCCCTGGCACGCCGCCTTCGCTTCAGCGGTCGCCTTCCTGATCGGCGCGATCCTGCCAATGCTGGCCATCCTCCTTCCGCCTGCGGATGTCAGAATCCCGCTGACCTTCGTTGCCGTCCTCGTGGCGCTTGCGGCCACCGGCGCGTTGGGAGCCTGGATCGGTGGCGGATCGAAGATGCGTGCAGCGGTGCGCGTGGTGGTGGGCGGCGCGCTGGCCCTCGTGGCCACGTTCCTGATCGGCAACCTGCTCGGGGCTAGCGGCGTGGTGTGAGCCTCCGGACAGAAGTAGCTGTCCCGCCGGCCCTCAGCGCGCGCTACGGAAGCAGCAGCGCCGGACGGGCCTGGCTTTCCTCGCTGCCGGATCTCCTGCACGGACGGCTGGAACATTGGGAGCTGGCCGTGGACCTGGAAACTGGTGCGTTACCCTGGCACGGGCACGGCGGCATGGTGATCCCCGTTCGCAGGAAAGACGGGAGCCCGGGTGCCCTCAAGATCGCCTTTCCCCACGACGAAGCCAAGGCTGAACGGCAGGCACTCTCCCTGTGGGCAGGGTCCGGTGCCGTCAGGCTGCTGGAGTCCGACGCCGGAACCTGCGCGATGCTCCTGGAACGGCTGGATCCGGGGTGTTCACTCCAGACCGTCCCCCTCGAGGAAGCGGTGGTTGTCTGGGGCGGGCTCATGCGGCAGTTGAGCCTGGTGCCCGACGATGAGCCCATCTGGCAGGAATTCGACCACATCGCGGGCAGGGCAGAACAGTGGAGCGATGACCTGCCCGCCGACTGGGAACAGCAGGGCCGCCCCTTTCCCCGCTGGCTGCTCGAAGCTGCCCTTGAAGTCTGCCAGACCCGGGGTGCCGTGGGCAGGCGCTCGGGCCGGGACGTCCTGGTGCACACCGACTTCCATTTCCTGAATATCCTGGCGCGGCCCGGGGCCACGGGTGTTGTGGGCGCACGCGTGCAGGGCGGCGGTGTCCAGCGCGGCGGCGGTGTCCAGGGCCCTGGCGGTAGAACCTTCGTCGCCATCGACCCGCAGCCGATGATCGGTGAACCCGAATTCGCGGTGGCCCCGCTCTTGTGGAATCGCCTGGGCGACCTGCCGCGGGGCAAGCCGGCCGCAGGACTGAGGCAGCGCTGTTCGGATCTCAGCGCCGCAGCGGGCCTTGACGAGGAAGCTGCACGACAATGGGCAGTGGTGCGGGAAGTGGAAAACGCGCTCTGGTATTCCTCACGGCCAGGCCTTCAAGGCGATCTGGCGAGATCCCTGTGGGTGGCCAGTACCCTTGCGGGGCAGACTCTTGAGGACCTCCCCGCCGCCCACGACCTGCCCGAACCGGGCAATTCCAAACCAGGCATGGCTGACCGTTGAGGATCCAAGGCCCTGGCCGCCAGGCCTGTCAGCCGGCTGCCCGGACCGCCGCAAGAGCAGAGCTGACCGCCTCGACCGCGGTACCGACGTCGTCCGTGTTTGTACTCCAGTTACTCACCGAGACGCGCAGGACGTCCCTGCCCTGCCAGCGTGAACCGGACATCCACACCTTACCGTCCTCTATCACCCGGGCTGTCACGGCCCGGGTAGTGGCGTCGTCGCCGAAGGCCAGCGAAACCTGGGTGTAGTCGACGTCGTTGAGCACCTCGACGCCGTCCACGTCTGCCAGGCGGCTGGCTATGCTGGCAGCGGCCTCGGCGAGTCCGCGCACCTGGGCGGCCACACCGTCCCGTCCCAGCGATCGGAGGGCAGCCCACACGGGCACGCCGCGGCCCCGGCGGGACAGCTCCGGCACCTTTTGGAATGGGTCGCCCGGGCCTTCTGCATCGTGGATCAGGTAACTCGTGTGCAGGCCCATGGCGTTGCGCAGCGCCGTGCTGTCCTTGACCACAGCGATGCCGCAGTCGTACGGAACGTTGAGGGTTTTGTGAGCATCGGTCCCCCATGAATCGGCCAGCGCCATCCCGTGCGTCAGATGCGCGAGTTCCGGCACCGCCGCGGCCCATAGCCCGAACGCCCCGTCCACGTGGACCCAGGCACCGTGCCGTCGGGCAACCTCGATGGCATCGTCGAAGGGATCGAAGGCGCCGGAGTGAAGATTTCCGGCCTGGAGGCAAACCAGCGCCGGCCCGGATCCTTCGGAGAGCAGCCGCTCCAACGCTGCCGGGAGCAGCCTTCCCTGGGCATCTGCCGGTACTGCAAGAGGCTGACCCAGCCCGAGGTAGCGCAGGCCCAAGTCAATGGTCTCGTGGCGTTCCTGGCCCACGAAGCACCTGATCCGCGGGCCACCTGCCAACCCGTCGCCGTCAAGATCCCAGCCGGCATCGGCCAACAACCGCCACCGGGCGGCGGCCAGGCCGGTGAAGTTGGCCATGGTCGCGCCGGTGGTGAAGCCGACGTCGGCTTCCGCGGGGAGGCCAAGGAGGTCCAGCAGCCAGTGGCCGGCACCCTCTTCGATGGCGGCTATTGCGGGGGTGGCGTAGCGCAGGCCGGAGTTCTGGTCCCAGGCGCTGACCAGCCAGTCGGCGGCCAGCGCTGCAGGCAACGTCCCACCGATCACCCAGCCGAAGAAGCGCCCGGAGGGCATGGCCATCAGCCCGGGCTCGGCCTTGTCCGCGAGATATTCAACCACCTCCGCGGCGGGCATCCCGTGCGCCGGCAGGGGTCCGTTGAAGTCCGCCGCGAGGTCGTGGGCGCTTTGGGCGGGCCCGACATGCCGGTCCGGCATGCTCGCCAGCCACTCGGCGGCACGCCGGGCCGCGACTGACAATGCTTCCGAATAGGGTTCCCCACCTGCGGACATACCTGCATGGTACGCCCGGGCAGCGCTGGGCTGCGAGGTTCACCTGGCCCCGCTCAGGCGAAGTTTTCCTGCCAGACGTCGAAGCCGAGCTTGATGATCAAGGCACCCACCACAACGAGGAACACAGCACGGATGAACCTGCTTCCCTGCTTTACGGCGGTCCTCGCCCCCAGGTAGCCGCCGGCCATGTTGGACAGGCCCAGCACCAGGCCCACACCCCACAGGAGGGAGCCGTGGGGCAGGAAGAAGAGCAGGGCGCCGGCGTTGGTGGCCATGTTCACGATCTTGGCCTTCGCGCTGGCTTCCAGGAAGGCGTAACCCATCGCCGATACCAGGGCGATGATGAGGAAGGACCCGGTGCCCGGGCCGATCAGGCCGTCGTAGAAACCGATGACTGCACCGATGAGGCACGCGACAACATAGTGTGTGCGGCCGTCATGGCGCAGCAGGGTGATGTCGCCGACGCTGGGCTTCAGGGCGGTGAACAGTGCGACCGCGACCAGTGCCGCTACGATGATCGGTTTGAACACACTGGCCGGCAGGTTGGCGGCCAGCACAGCGCCGCCGAAGCTGCCCGCCAGTGCGATCACCGCCATCGGGATGGCGGTCCGAAGATCGGGTTTGACCCGGCCGTAGTACGTCACCGCACTGGTGGTGGTCCCAAAAATCGACCCCATCTTGTTGGTGGCCAGGGCCTGGACCGGAGTGATTCCCGGAACCAGCAGCAAGGCAGGCAGCTGCAGCAGCCCGCCGCCCCCCACCACGGCGTCCACCCAGCCGGCGGCGAATCCAGCCACCACAATCAGGATGATCGTGGTGAGCTGGATTGACTCGAAACCAGATATCACCGCCGGGAATCAGCTGCGGACGGCAGTGACCACGTAGTCAACGGCTTTGTCCACGGGCACGTTCTCCGCTTCGCCGCTCCGGCGGTCCTTGATCTCGACGACGCCGTCCACCAGTCCCCGGCCAACGGCCAGGATGGTGGGGACACCCACCAGTTCGGCATCGCCGAACTTGACACCCGGGGAAACCTTGGGGCGGTCGTCATAGATGACATCCAGGCCGGCGGCTTCCAGGTCCAGCGCCAACTGCTCAGCGGCGGCGAAGATTTCCTCGCCGCGGCCCACGGCCACCACATGGACATCGGCGGGGGCAACGGCGCGCGGCCAGATCAGGCCCTTGTCGTCGTGGTTGGACTCGGCAAGGGCTGCCACGGCGCGCGTCACGCCGACGCCGTAGGAACCCATGGTGACCACCACCTGCTTGCCGTTCTGGTCCAGGACCTTCAGCTCGAGGGCTTCGGCGTACTTGCGGCCAAGCTGGAAGATGTGGCCCATCTCGATGCCGCGGGCGATTTCCAGCGGGCCGGAGCCGTCCGGAGCGGGGTCGCCTTCGTGGACGTCGGTGCATTCAATGACGCCGTCCCAGCCAAAGTCGCGTCCGGCCACGAGGCCGAACACATGCTTTCCGGCTTCGTTGGCACCGGTGATCCAGGCAGTGCCGCTGACAACGCGGGGATCCACGAGATACAGGAGCTTGGTTGAGCTTTCGCTGCCCAGCAGGGGGTCCGCCAGGGTCAGGCCCGGACCCAGGTAACCCTTAACGATGAGGGGCTGCTTCTTGAGGTCGTCGTCGTTGGCTGCTTCCAGTCCGATCTCGCCGGCGATGGGCAGGAAGGAACCGATGTTGGCTTCCACGCGCTTCAGGTCGACGCCGCGGTCGCCCGGCAGGCCGATAACCACCAGCTGGCGTTCGCCGGTGGGCAGGGTGACGGCGAGGACGACGTTCTTGAGCGTGTCAGCGCCAGTCCAGGCGCCGCCGTCGGCCTCTGAACGGGGGGCGAGCACATTGGCGGCTGCCACCAACGTGTCGATGGTGGGGGTGTCCGGCGTGTCCAGGACCTCGGCCGCGGGGGCGTCGCTGAAGTCGATGTCCGCAGGCACCACGGTGGTGACGGCCTCGACGTTGGCTGCGTAGCCGCCAGGAGAGCGCACGAAGGTGTCCTCGCCCACCTCGGTGGGGTGCAGGAATTCCTCGCTCTTGGAACCGCCCATGGCGCCGGCGGTGGCCGCGACGGGGATGACCTCCAGGCCGAGGCGCTCGAAGATGCGGAGGTAGGCGCCGCGGTGCGCCGCGTAGCTGGCGTCCAGGCCGGCGTCGTCAACGTCGAAGGAGTAGGAGTCCTTCATGATGAACTCGCGGCCGCGCAGCAGGCCCGCGCGGGGGCGCGCTTCATCGCGGTACTTGTTCTGGATCTGGTAGAGGCTCAGCGGCAGGTCCTTGTACGAGGAGTACAGGTCCTTCACCAGGAGGGTGAACATTTCCTCGTGGGTGGGGGCCAGCAGGTAGTCGGCACCCTTGCGGTCCTGGAGCCGGAACAGCCCTTCGCCGTATTCGGTCCACCGGTTGGTGACCTCGTAGGGTTCCCGCGGCAGCAGGGCCGGGAAATGCACTTCCTGGGCACCGATGGCCGCCATTTCCTCGCGGATGACCGCTTCAACCTTGCGCAGCACGCTGAGGCCCAGCGGAAGCCAGGTGTAGATGCCCGGTGCCGCGCGCCGGATGTAGCCGGCACGGACCAGGAGCCGGTGGCTGGCCACCTCGGCGTCAACGGGATCTTCACGCAGGGTGCGCAGGAAAAGCTGGGACAGTCTTGTGACCACGGGCGGGTATCCGTTTCTGGGGAATGGCTGCTGGAAAGCAGAGCCGGGCAATTCGTCTGGGTACTAATCTACCGGCAAACCGCTCCACGCTTGGCGGCGGAGGGGCAAAGGCCACAGAGAGGGCGGACGCAATAGAGCCACGCCTGGTAACGCAAAGCCCCTGGCCGTAAACGGCTGGTCATTGCATCCGGGCGTGGCTCTACGGCCGTCGACGCTTAGGTACTGGTGAGGACTGGTGAGACCGCCCACCCACTCCAGCGCAGCTAGATCGAACCTATGGGATAGCGGCCGCGTTGACAAGGGGTTTCTCCATTCGAAGGTGTAGGCCACCCTGCCCTGGTCTGCTGCCGGACCTAGAACAGGACCGTGGCGAACGTGCCGACCTGCCGAAAGCCCACCCGCTCGTAGGTGGACCGGGCCCGGAGGTTAAAACCGTTGACATAAAGACTGGTCACCGGAGCCAGGGTCCGGGCCTTCTCCACCACTGCTGCCATGTACCCGGCACTCAGACCTTGTCCGCGGTAGGCAGGGTTCATCCAGACACCCTGGATCTGTGTGACGTCGGCAGTGACTGCTCCGAGTTCGGCCTTGAAGACCACTTCGCCGGAGTCGTTGACGTGCGCAAGGGAGTGGCCCTGCCTGATCAGGCCTTCAACCCGGCGGCTGTAGAACTCCTTGCCGCCAAGGAAAGGTGAGTAGCCCACCTCTTCTTCAAACATGGCCGCACAGGCCGGAAGGATGCGCTCGAAATCGGCCAGGCGGCCCAGCTCCAGTTCGGCGTTCGGCACCACTGCCGGCGGCCCGCACAGGGTCATCAGTGGCTGCTCGTCCCGCACCTCGTGGGCTGCATGCCCCAGTTCCGCCAGCTCAGTGTGGAGGGCCAGGACTGAATCTGCCGGACCAAAGGCCGAAGCAAAGCGCCGGCCGGACGCGCTGGCCGCTTCGGCCACCAGACCGGCAAACCCGGGGTCCAGCTCCACCGGGACCAGGTTCGCTCCCGCCCAGCACGCACCCAACAGGACGCCCTCGTCGAACACTCCCAGCACTGCGGCGCCGCCGGTGGTGGGTGCCGCCGACCCCGCTGCCCTCAGGTGCGCCAGCATAAAGACATTCGCCACCGGATCCCGCAGGGCAAGTTGCCGCAGGGCAGGGGTATCCGCGCCGGAAAGGGCACGGACGCTGACCCCCTCCGGCGCGGCGCCCTCCTTATGAGACGCTAACCACGGGGCCACCCTTGACAGCATCTTCGCCATCGGCTTCCCCCATCTCCTCTGCAATGCGCATGGCTTCTTCGATCAGTGTCTCAACAATCTCACTCTCAGGCACAGTTTTAATAACTTCACCACGCACAAAAATCTGGCCCTTACCGTTGCCGGAAGCCACGCCCAGGTCGGCCTCGCGGGCTTCCCCTGGCCCGTTGACCACACACCCCATCACGGCGACGCGCAACGGAACCTCCATGCCCTCCAGGCCGGCGGTGACCTGTTCGGCAAGGGTGTAGACGTCTACCTGGGCACGGCCGCAGGACGGGCACGAGACGATCTCAAGCTTGCGCGGGCGCAGGTTAAGGGACTGGAGGATCTGGTTGCCCACCTTGATTTCCTCCACCGGCGGGGCGGAAAGGGAAACGCGGATGGTATCGCCGATTCCCTTGGCCAGGAGGGCGCCGAAGGCAGTGGCGGATTTGATGGTTCCCTGGAAGGCCGGGCCGGCTTCGGTGACCCCAAGGTGCAGCGGCCAGTCGCCCTTTTCGGCCAGCATCTCGTAGGCAGCCACCATGATCACGGGGTCGTTGTGCTTGACGGAGATCTTGAAGTCGTGGAAACCGTGCTCCTCGAACAGCGACGCCTCCCAGACTGCCGACTCAACGAGCGCTTCGGGCGTAGCCTTGCCATATTTCTTGAGGATGCCGGGCTCGAGGGAGCCGGCGTTGACACCGATGCGGATGGACGTGCCGTGGTCCTTGGCGGCGCGGGCGATTTCCTTCACCTGGTCATCGAACTTGCGGATGTTGCCAGGGTTCACGCGCACGGCCGCGCACCCGGCCTCAATCGCTGCGAAGACGTACTTGGGCTGGAAATGGATGTCCGCGATGACAGGGATCTGCGACTTGCGCGCGATGATGGGCAACGCCTCCGCGTCATCCGCTGAGGGGCAGGCGACGCGCACAATGTCGCAGCCCGAGGCGGTCAGTTCCGCGATCTGTTGCAGGGTGGCGTTGATGTCCGTGGTGGGTGTGGTGGTCATGGACTGCACGCTGATGGGCGAGTCCGAGCCGACTCCGACCGAACCCACTTTGATCTGGCGCGTCTTACGGCGGGGGGCGAGAACGGGCGGCGGTGCTGACGGCATTCCCAGGCTGACCGAGGTCACATGGACTCCTTGGATAGGTGTTTCGGAGGGGAAAGTGGTCCGGGAATCAGGACGCGTGCGGGGCGAGGACGCCGATCACGGGCGTCCACTCGGTAGTGCGGATACCGGCAATCGTCCCGGCGGTGGCGAAAGGATCCCGCTTCAGCAGGTCGTTCAGCTGGTCTTCGTCCTGGACCTTGAAGATCAACAGGGCGCCTGCCCCGTCACCATAGGGTCCGCTGGTCAGCAACTGGCCGTCGTCCGCCAAGCCTGCCAGCCAGGCGCGGTGCGCGGGACGGTGCTCATCACGGGCGGCGGTGGAATCGGCGGCGTACACATATTCAACGGCAAAAACAGTCATGAGGACAGCCTATCCCCCGGGGCGGACTGGCACCGATCCGGGAGCTCAGTTCAGGAAGTACACCTTGACGATGGCTGCCGTGCCTGCCGCCCACAGCATCGACGTGAGCGTTCCGATGATGAACCGTTCTGCAGCCACAGGAGTTTCCTTCAGCTCGGCAAACCTGCCCAAGCCTTTGATCGCCACGATGTACGCGATGGCCACCGGCTGTCCTGTGAGGATTGCCACACTAACGCCAAGGCGTTCGAGGACTCCGATGATCGCCCCGCCGCGCAGGATCCGCTCGCCGGGAGCGGCCTGCCCCGGGACTTTCGGTGCCGGGCTGGAGACGTCCGACGGCGGCCGGCCGCCTCCCGCCGTTAGCTCGCCGTCCACGCTTTGCCCGTGTTCGTGATGGTCCGGCCCTGCCGACGGGGCGCCCGGCGGGACAGCCGGCAGGGTGTCCACCGTGACGTCCGCCGACGGGTCCTGCCCGGAAGCATCCTCGGCTGCCCAGCCCCTCCCGGCTGCGTCCGCCTTGTCATCGATGGTCCTGGCCAGCCGGAACACCAGCGAGGTCACCGGCCAGCCAGCAAAGCCGGCGACCAGGAGTGCCACTGCGATCCAGAGTGCGTTCACCGTTCTCCTTTGGTGGGGCGGGAGGGCGTCAGGACTTGGGTGTGGGCGTATTCGAGGAGCATGACGGCCGCCGGCCTGGCGGCCCATTCTTCCTGCCAGCCGGACCTGAGTACGGCACGGCTCACCGATTGCTCGGATATTCTCAGTTCCCGGGCCACTTGCTTCTGGCTGCCACGGCGGACGTCGCCGTCCTCGAGGGCGCGCAGCCGGTCTACCACTCGCCACTGCGCAGCTGTGCGCTGCTGCACCACGCGTCCGATCAGGCGGAGCACCGCCTGCGCGTTTGCACTGCTCATGGCTCCTTCCCTGGCACCGGGTGGGAGGCCCCGGCCACGTCCAATACTGCCGGACACCACCGACAGTGGCACCTGGGCTGCCGCGCCCTTGGCGAGTTCCACCGCCTTTCGCGCTGCCACAAAACCGCTCCCGCTCCCCTC
Source organism: Pseudarthrobacter sp. 01T43 (assembly GCF_056398665.1). NCBI lineage: Bacteria > Bacillati > Actinomycetota > Actinomycetes > Micrococcales > Micrococcaceae > Pseudarthrobacter > Pseudarthrobacter sp. 01T43. Next base: position 113,429 of record NZ_JBFTPV010000008.1, read on the forward strand.
CCTCGGACTTCCGCCGGGAGCCAGCTGCACGGCACCGATCCCGATTCCGACATACCAATGGCCGTCTCGGAGGGCATGGAGGGCGACGTCCACGACGTCTGCAGCCTGCTCGACGACGCCTTGGAGTTCGTCGCCCACGGAGCGCTCAAACGGGTCCGGCGTGAGGCTGCGCAGTGCGTCGATCAGGCCCGGCACCCGGTCCACGTCAGTGGTGCTGCCGCGCTGGTCGATGGTCAGTACGTACATGCCTTAACCGTACGGAGGTGATGGCTAATAATCAATCGAAATTAGCTGATTATTGAATATCAGCCGAAATAGGCTGATCTACCGAAATCACATGATGTGTCTCTTGCCCGGATCCGAGGCCTTCACGGCCGGCCGGGACCGGCCCCACGCCATCCATGCCGCAGCACCAGCCATGAGTAGTGCACCGGCAGTCTGGGTTGGCAGGCTGCTTCCCGTCGTGGCCTGACCCAGGACCACGCCCAGAACGAAGAACAGCACGGCACCGGCCGCCCAGAGTGCGCCGGCCCAACGCGGCAGGACAGAGGAACGCCATATCGCGAGCCCCAACAGGACGTTACCGGCGAACGCAAGCAGGAGGCCAAGTAGGAATGCCCCGGTCATGGATCCCGGGAATTCCAACTGCATCACGTCCTGGTTTCCGGCCAGGTAAGCCTTTCCAATGGCCGGGGTGGCAAAGGTGGAAATCACGGCCGGCACCAGCAGCAACGCCGTCCCGGCCACGGCTGTGACCATCGCTGTCAGGGCAAGCCGTACCGTCCGGCTGCCGGCCAGGCAGCAGCCCAGGGCGAATAGCCCGAAGATGGCAAGGATGGTGCCTCCAGTGCTGCCAAACAAGTGACGGAACTGGTAGGAGTCTGAACTGACAAAGCGGGCCCAGGCCTCCGGGTCCTTCGTCTGGTCCGGCTGCGGCTCCAGCGTGGAAAAGGCGGTGACGAGCCATGCGACCGCCAGCACCCACAGCCCCGCCCGGATCCAGCGCCTGATCTTCTGCGGGTCCATTGATGTTCACCTTTCTCCACGAGGGCACAAGGCAGCGGCGACGTCTCAGCCGAAGAGGTTTACCGGCTTCACGATGTCGGCGTAGATCAGCAGGACACTCATCCCCATCAGCAGGGCAGCCACGACATAGGTAACGGGGAGCATTTTGGCGATGTCGAAAGCTCCCGGATCAGGCTTACCGAACAGCTTGGCAACCCGTCGCCGTGCACCCTCGTACAGCGCTCCAGCCACGTGCCCGCCGTCGAGTGGAAGGAGTGGGATCAGGTTGAAGACCGCGAGCGCAAAGTTGAGACCGGCCAGGAGCCCCACCAGGGTGGCCAGCCGCGCCTGGAGGGGCACCGCTTCCATAGCCGCCACTTCGCCGGCCACGCGTCCAACGCCCACCACACTGATGGGCCCGTTCGGATCGCGCGGTTCTTCGCTGAAGGCGGCCTTGGCGACCCCCACCACCCTCGCGGGCAGGTTGAGGACGACGCCAGCCACCTGCTTGATGTTCTCCCCCGCCATGGGCAGGACGGACGACGCCGGCTGGGGAACCAGTGCGGTCTGCGCACCGATGCCGAGGAACCCGACGTCCTGGTACAGCAGGTTCCCCGCGTCGTCCTTGGCCTGCCGTCCATCGACGCCCACGACCGGGCGGGAGGACAATACCGGGGTGACAGTGGTGGTGACCGGGCCGCCGTCGCGCTCCACAGTGATGCTGACTTCCCGGCCAGCGGACGCGCGGATCCATTCCGTCAGCTGGTTCCAGTCTGTGACGGCTTTCCCGTCGAAGGAGGTGACCACATCATTCGGCAGGAGTCCGGCGGATGCGGCGGGGGTCAGCTGGCAGTCGGCGGAATCGGGGTCCACCGTCTGGCCGGCGGCCACCTGGCATTTGGACACGTCAGAGATGGTGGTGGTGGCCGTGGCTACGCCGAAGCCCATAAGCAGCACGGCGGTCAGCACCACGCCGATCAGCAGGTTCATGGCCGGACCGCCGAGCATCACGATGACTTTCTTCCAGACCGGCAGGCGGTAGAAGACGCGGTTCCTGTCCTCCGGGCCGACTTCTTCGTGGGCCATGGAGCGGGCTTCGGTGGCCAGGGTCTGGAACATCCCGGTGCTGGAAGGGCGGACGGTCCCGTCCTCCTTGTTGGGCGGGTACATGCCGATCATGGACACGTAGCCGCCCAGCGGGATGGCCTTCACACCGTATTCGGTCTCGCCTTTCCGCTTGGACCACAGGGTGGGGCCGAAGCCGATCATGTACTTGGTAACGCGTACTTTGAACAGCTTGGCGGGTACCAGGTGCCCCACTTCGTGCAGCGCGATGGACACAGCTATGCCGATCGCCACAAAGACGACGCCGAGGATAAAAAGGAGGATGGGGCTCATGCGTGGATCTGCTGCTTCCTAGAGACTGCTTACTGCCAAACGTTCGTGGGCGCGTGTTCGTGCCCAGTCTTCAGCATCCAGCACTGACTCAAGGGTCAGCTCCGAGGATCCTGGGTGTTCGCTGAGGACAGCGTCGATGGTGTCAACGATGTCGGTGAAGCGGATGCGCCCGGCGTGGAAAGCCAGGACTGCTTCTTCGTTGGCCGCGTTGAACACGGCGGGGTACGTGCTCCCCTGCTTGGCGGCATCCTTGGCCAGGTCCACAGCCGGGAACGCCGTGGTATCCAGGGGCTCGAAGGTCCAGCTGGTGGCCTGGGTCCAGTCACACGGGGACGCTGCCTTTGGCACCCGGTCCGGCCAGCCGAGCCCCAGTGCGATGGGCAGGCGCATGTCCGGCGGCGAGGCCTGGGCGACGATGGACCCGTCATAGAACTGGACCATGGAATGGACCACCGACTGCGGGTGGACCACAACGTCTATCCGGTCCAGGGGCACGTCGAACAGCAGATGGGCTTCAATGAGCTCAAGGCCCTTGTTGACGAGGGTTGCTGAATTGGTGGTGACCATCAGGCCCATGTCCCAGGTGGGGTGGACCAGGGCTTCCTGCGGGGACACGCCGTGCAACTGTTCCCGCGTGCGGCCGCGGAACGGACCCCCGGATGCCGTCAGGATGAGTTTCTCCACTTCGGCCGCTGAGCCGGAGCGCAGGCACTGGGCGATGGCCGAGTGCTCTGAGTCCACGGGAACGATCTGGCCCTCGCGTGCCGCGGCCTTGACCAGTGCACCGCCGACGATCAGGGATTCCTTGTTGGCCAGCGCCAACGTTGCCCCGGATTTCAGTGCGGCCAGCGTGGGGGCGAGTCCGATGGATCCGGTGATGCCGTTGAGGACCACATCGGCTTCCACCGCCGCGATGCGCGCCGAGGCGTCGGGGCCGGCGATGATTTCCGGGCGGTAATCCTGCCGTCCTGCGGTGCGGGCGGCCCGGGCGATCAGGTCCTGCAGCAGATTGGGATCGCCGGAGGCGATGCCGACGGCGGCAGCGCCCGTGTGGACAGCCTGGCGGGCAAGGAGCTCCAGGTTCCCGCCGCCCGCGCTGAGTGCGACGACCTCAAAAAGGTGCGGGGCGCCGTCGACGACGTCAATCGCCTGGGTGCCGATGGAACCGGTGGATCCGAGGAGGACGATTCTGCGAGGCTGCATGGTTTAAGTATCCCGCACGCCCGGCCCAGTCCGGATCTGCAGGCCGGCTCTGCCGTTCAGATCTAGGAGCAGGGACGGGCCAGGCGTAACGTTGATGGCGTGGACTGGGTTTCCTGGTTCGATGCTCCGGACTACGAATTCGCTCGGCTGGTGCTGCAGCGAGGCATCGCAGCGCTGTACTTTGTGGCGTTCCTGTCCACCCTGAACCAGTTCCCGGCGCTCCTTGGTGAACACGGGCTGCTTCCAGTGCCCCGTTACCTGGAGGGGTTCAGCGTGCTGCGCCGTCCCACCCTCTTCCGGTGGCGCTACTCGGACAGGCTGCTGCGCTGGGTCTGCGCCGCGGGACTGGCCATCTCAGCGACGCTGGTGGCCGGCCTTCCCCAGCGGGGCCCGCCATGGCTGCCGCTGATTGCGTTCCTGGCCCTGTGGCTGCTGTACATGTCGATATCCAACGTTGGCCAGACGTTTTACGGCTTCGGCTGGGAAATGCTGCTCCTGGAGGCCGGGTTCACGGTCGCATTCCTGGGCTCAGACCAGACGGAACCGCCCCGCACCATCCTGATTTTGGTGGCGTGGCTGGTGTTCCGCCTGGAGTTCGGCGCGGGCATGATCAAGATCCGCGGCGGCAGGGAATGGCGTGACCTGACGGCGCTGTATTATCACCACGAAACCCAGCCGATGCCCGGACCCTTGAGCCGGCAGGCTCATCTGCTGCCAAAGCCGTTTCACCGGCTGGAGGTACTCGGAAATCACTTCGCCCAGCTGGTAGTCCCGTTCTTCCTCTTCGCCCCGCAGCCCCTGGCCAGCATCGCCGCGGCCATCGTGATCTTTACCCAGTTGTGGCTTGTGGGCAGCGGCAACTTTGCGTGGCTCAACTGGATGGCCATTGTGCTGGCCTTCGCCGCTGTCAGCGACCCGGTGGCCCATGCCGTGGTCCCGTTCCTGCCCCTGGACTGGGACCCCGAGTCGGGGACGCGTGGAAATCCCCCGTACTGGCTGGCAATTTTCCTCGCCGCGACCTTGCTGCTGGTGGTCCTGAGCTATTGGCCGCTAAGGAACCTCATCTCCAGGGGTCAACTGATGAACGCCAGCTTCAACCGCTGGCAACTCGTCAACACGTACGGTGCGTTCGGGACGGTGACCAAGCGGCGTATCGAGATCGTGGTCGAGGGAACCCTGGACGCGGAACCGGACGATGCTGCGGACTGGCGAGAGTACGGGTTCAAAGGCAAGCCCGGCGACGTCCGCCGCCTGCCGCGGCAGTGGGCGCCTTACCACCTGCGGCTGGACTGGCTGATGTGGTTCCTGCCCCTGCGCACAGTCCATGAGGAATGGTTTTATGCCTTCCTCGGCAAGCTCCTCGAGGCTGATCCCCGGACCCTGCGGCTGCTTCGTGAAGACCCGTTCGACGGCGAACCGCCGCACTGGGTGCGCGTCAACAGCTACCTGTACCGTTTCGCTACCCGCGCCGAGTTCCGGGAAAACGGTGCCCGGTGGGTGCGGACACTGCTCTATGAGGCCATTCCGCCGCTGTCGCTGCGCGGTACCCACGGGCGGCGGCGTTAAATCGGACCCCCAGTTTCAGGGCCGCGGGTTCAGGAGCCAGGGTTCAGGAGCCAGTGACCCGGGCGTGCGCTCCGGCCCTGCGGAGGGTTGATTCGGCGTGCTTGAGGATGGGGCCGTCGATCATTTTTCCGTTGTGCTTGAAGACGCCGGACCCGGCCGCGGCGGCAGCCCGCAACAGTTCCTGGGCGGCTTCTATGTCGACGGCGGCCGGGGCGTAGGCGGCACGGACCACGTTGGCCTGGGTGGGGTGGATGCACGCCTTGGAGCTGAACCCTGACGCCACGGCATCGGCGGCCTCCACCGCGAGTCCGTCAAGGTCGGGGATGTTGACGTAGACGGCGTCCACGGCTTCCTTCCCGAAGGCGCGGGCGGCGAGCAGTACCGTCGATCGGGCCTGGAGCGCTACCGCGCGGTAACCGCCGTCGTCCGTTCTGCTGGAGGTTCCGCCCAGGGACGCCAGCAGGTCCTCGGCACCCCACATCAGGGCCACCACATTGGGCGCCGCTGCGATGGCAGGCGCGTTGAGGACTCCGGCGGCGGTTTCGCACAGGGCAATGACGTGGAAGTCCTTCAGTGCGTCCAACTGTTCGGCGCTCTCCGCTTTGGCAAGCATGACCGTGCGGTACGGGGTGTGCGCCAGACAGTGCAGGTCCCGGCCAAACTCTTCGGTGCCGGCCGGATTGATTCTGATGATGGTCCGGCTGGGGTCCAGTTCGGGTCCTTCGCCCGCCGCACCGAGTTGGGCGAGGATGGCGCCGCGGGCCCGCTGCTTGTCCGCGGGGGCCACGGCATCTTCCAGGTCCAGGATGACGGCGTCCGCACGCTGGGCGGCCTTTTGGTACCGCTCTGGACGGTCGGCGGGGCAAAACAAGAGGGCGGGTCCCATCACAAATGTCATAGGGATATTGTCCCCTTTTCGCTGCCCTGTTGACTCCCCTGTCCGCTGACCTGTCCGCTCCCCTGTTGGCTCCCCCGGTGGGGATCTGCCGGCTGCCCGCTGTGAGCCTCACGGGTCCACATCAGGCAGCTCCGGGTCGCCAGGGCCACCACAGTGCCGTCCTGGTTCCTGCCGGTGTGCTGCATGGTGACAATGCCTTGGCCCGGCCGTGATTTCGAGAGCCGCTTCTGCGTAATGACGGTCTCTGTGTAGAGCGTGTCCCCGTGGTAGAGCGGATGGGGAAAGGACACATCCGTCAGCCCCAGCTGGGCGATGATGGTGCCTTGGGTCAGCTGCGACACGGACTGCCCCACCACCGTGGACAGCGTGAACATGGAGTTGACCAGCCGCTGGCCGAAGGGCTGGCTTTCGCTCCAGGCGGCGTCGAGGTGCAGCGCCTGGGTGTTCATGGTGAGGGTGGTGAACAGGACGTTGTCCGCCTCCGTCACGGTGCGTCCAGGCCGGTGCGCGTAGACGACGTCCTGCTCGAGCTCGTCGAAGTAGAGGCCCCGCTGTTCAATAACGCGTGGGCCCGTCATACGGTGAGCTCCTGGTCTTCTTCGAAGAGCTCGGCGCCCGTGGCCGCCGCGACCTCCTCGACGGACACGTTGGGTGCCAGTTCACGGAGCACCAGCCGGGACCGTCCGCCCTCGGTGACAATATCGATCACGGCCAGGTCGGTGATGATCCGGTCCACGCAGGCCTTGCCCGTCAGCGGCAAGGTGCAGTTCTCCACGATCTTGGGGCGGCCATTGCGGTCGACGTGTTCCATCATCACGATCACCTTCTTGGCGCCGAACACGAGGTCCATCGCCCCGCCCATGCCCTTGACCATCTTGCCGGGGATCATCCAGTTGGCCAGGTCCCCGTTCTGTGCAACCTCCATGGCTCCCAGCACGGCCACATCCACGTGGCCGCCGCGGATCATGCCAAACGAGGATGCCGAATCGAAAAATGCGGCTCCTTTGTTGACGGTGACAGTTTCTTTGCCGGCGTTGATCAGGTCCGGATCCACGGCATCCTCGGCAGGGTAGGGTCCGACGCCCAAAATACCGTTCTCCGAGTGCAGCACCACTTCAATCCCGGCCGGGATGTAGTTGGGGATCAGCGTGGGCATGCCGATGCCCAGGTTCACGTACTGGCCGTTGCTGAGCTCACGGGCAACCCTGGCGGCGAGTTCGTTGCGGGTCCATCCTTTGGTGTCCGGATTAGTGCCATCGGGGTGGCCGACGGCGGCACGCCGGTATTCGGGCCGGACGGCCTCCGGGCGGGGAGGCGCTCCCTGCGTGCTGTTGGACTCCATGGCTACGCTCCTGCCTGTTGGGTTGCCTGCGACCGGGTTGCCTGCGTCGCGCCGGGTTCAGCGCCGCCCGCCGCGTCCGAGGCCGCTGCCAGGGACACGGTCCGCTTTTCGATGCGTTTCTCCCCGTTGGGTGCAACCACCACCCTCTGGACGAAGATGCCCGGCACATGGACGTGCTCCGGATCCAGTTCACCCGGTTCCACGAGCTCCTCCACTTCGGCAATGGTGATCCTGCCTGCCATGGCGCACAGCGGATTGAAGTTCATGGCGGTGGCGTGGAAGACCAGATTGCCGTGGCGGTCACCCTTCCACGCGTGCACCAGGCCGAAATCGGGCGTCAGGGACTCCTCCAGCACGTAATCAACCCCGTTGAAGGCGCGGACTTCCTTAGGGGCAGATGCGATCGCAACCCCGCCGTCGGCGTCGTACTTCTGCGGAAGACCGCCCTCGGACACTTGGGTGCCCACGCCCGCTTTGGTGTAGAAAGCCGGGATCCCGGCGCCGCCGGCGCGGAGCTTCTCGGCCAGGGTTCCCTGCGGGGTGAGCACCACTTCCAACTCGCCGGAAAGATACTGGCGTGCGAACTCCTTGTTTTCGCCGACGTAGGAGCTCACGGTCCGCCGGATCCGGCCGTCGTGCAGCAGGACACCGAGTCCCCAGTCGTCCACGCCGCAGTTGTTGCTGACCGTCTCCAAGTCTTTGGTTCCATGCCGGTGCAGGGCATCAATCAGGGCCACGGGGATCCCGCACAGGCCGAACCCGCCGACCGCGAGCGACGCGCCGTCCGGGATGTCAGCTACGGCTTCCTCGGCGCTGGCAACAACCTTGTTGATCATCGTTGGTCCTTTCAAGGGTCTCGGCAGGCTCGACCATCGCGTATCGTTCCCGAACCGGCCGGCTTGCTATAGTCCGAGTTCGCGGGCGATCAGCATCAGCTGGACCTCCGTGGTGCCCTCCCCCACCTCCAGGATTTTGGAGTCGCGGTAGTGGCGTGCCACGGTGAATTCGTTGATGAACCCATAGCCGCCGAACACCTGGGTGGCGTCCCGCGCGTTGTCCATGGCTGCCTCACCTGCGACCATCTTAGCGATGGCCGCCTGCGTCTTGAACGGCTTGCCGGCCAGCATTCTGGCCGCGGCGTCGTAGTACGCGAGGCGGGCGGTGTGGGCGCGCGCCTGCATGCGGGCGATCTTGAACGCGATGGCCTGGTGCTTGCCGATGTTCTGCCCGAAGGCGCTGCGTTCCTTCGCGTATTTCACGGACAGGTCCACGCAGCCCTGAGCTGCACCCGTCCCCAACGCGGCGATGGCGATCCGGCCCTCGTCCAGGATGGACAGGAAGTTTGCGTATCCGCGCCCTTCCTCGCCGAGCAGGTTTTCCGCCGGCACGCGGACGTCCTTCAACGTGAGCGGATGGGTGTCCGAGGCGTTCCAGCCCACCTTGTTATACGCCTTTTCCGCCTTGAACCCCGCGGTGTCAGTGGGCACCAGGATGGTCGATATCTCCTTTTTGACGCTGCCGTCCGCGCGTTCTGCCTGGCCGGTGACGGCGGTGACGGTGACCAGGCGGGTGATGTCCGTGCCGGAGTTGGTGATGAACTCCTTGTTGCCGTTAATCACCCACTGCCCGCCCTCGCGCTTGGCGTGGGTTTTGGTGCCGCCGGCGTCTGAACCGGCTTCCGGCTCCGTGAGGCCGAAGCCCGCGAGCGCCTGGCCCGAGGCCAGGATCGGCAGCCACTCCTCTTTCTGCTTTTCGGTGCCGAAGCGGTACACGGGCATGGCGCCCAGCGACACGCCGGCTTCCAGGGTGATGGCCACGGACTGGTCCACCCGGCCCAGCTGCTCCAAGGCCAGGGCCAGGGCGAAGTAGTCTCCGCCCATTCCACCGTATTCCTCCGGGAACGGCAGCCCGAAGAGGCCCATGTCCGCCATCTGCTTCACGATTTCATAGGGGAAACTGTGTTCCTCATCGTGTTTGGTGGACACCGGCGCCACCACACTGTCCGCGAAGTCGCGGACGGTGTCGCTGAGGTCCTGGTATTCCTCGCTGAGTTCAAAATCCGGCATGGTTAGGCTCCCTCGCCTGTGGTGTTTGGTTCGTTGATTGCAATGTTGGTTAGAGCGTGGATAGTGGCCAATACTTGGTCGGCCTTCACCAGATCGCCCGCTTTGACGCTGGTGTGCACGGTGCCGGCCACTTCGGCCACCAGTTGGTGCTCCATCTTCATGGCTTCCACGGAGAGGAGGACTTGGCCGGCTTCCACGGTGTCACCGTTGCTGACGGCGACGGACACCACCGTTCCGGGCATGGGCGAACGGACCTCCGGGTCCGCAATACCTTCCTCGCGCTCGATCGCGGCGAGTACCCGGGCAAGCCGCGACTCCCGAGTCAGTACTTCCAGCCGGCAGGACCACCCGCCGTTGCCCACATACACCGTCTGCGGACTGCCCCGGCGCGGGTAGTCCTCCCAGAAACTGCCCAGTGCGTAGCGGACTTCGGCGCCGTCGATTTCCAAGTAGACGTTGTCACTGGACAGGCCGATCACCTCGACCGTGTGGGCGGGACCGTCATTGACACTGACAAGGGCGTGGCCCAGATCGAGGTTGCTCCGCCAGGTGAGGGCTACGGTGGCAGTCCCGCCGCCGGGAACGCCGAAGCTCATCCGCCAGGACGCCGGCGCGCCGAGTCGCCATCCGAGTGTGGTGTTCCAGGGGGATCCCACGGTGGACGGCCCTTCAGCCAGGACCCAGAACTGCACAGCGGCGGCTATGAGCTCGGCGTCTCCGATGCTCCGGAAGGTAAAGTCCGGCATCTTGCGCTCGATCAGGCCCGTGTCGAGCCGGCCGGCGCGGACGTCGGCGTCGTTGATCAGCAATCGCAGGTATTCCACGTTGGTGTCGATGCCCAGCGCCGTGTAGCGCGAGAGTGCCGTGTCCAGCTTGTCCAGCGCCGCAGTACGGTCCCCGCCCCAGGCAATCACCTTGGACACCATGGGGTCGTAGTCGCTGGAAATTTCGAGACCCTCGCGCAGCGAGGAATCAATGCGGATGTCCGGATCAGCGGACGCCGGGGTGAAAGAATCGGCGTCGTCCATGGCAGTGAAGATTGCGCCACGCTCGTCCAGGAGCACCACTTCGCCCGCCGACGGCAGGAAGTTCCGTTCCGGGATTTCCGCGTAGACGCGGGCTTCAACGGCGTGCCCGTTAAGTTCGACGTCGGCCTGCCGTATCGTAAGTTCCTCGCCGGCGGCGATCCGCACCTGCCATTCAACGAGGTCAATCCCGGTAATCATTTCGGTGACGGGGTGCTCCACCTGGAGCCGGGTGTTCATTTCCATAAAGAAGAACTCGTCCGGGGCTTCATCGGAGACCAGGAACTCCACGGTGCCGGCGCCGCTGTAGTGGACGCTGCGTGCCGCCTGGCAGGCAGCCTCGCCGATCCGCGCCCGGGTGGCGCCGCCGTCGTTCATTCCTTCCAGGAGCGGTGAAGGCGCTTCCTCGATGACTTTCTGGTGGCGGCGCTGCAGCGAGCACTCGCGCTCGCCCAGATGGATGACGTTGCCGTGGTTGTCCGCCAGGACCTGGACCTCGATGTGCCGCGGGGTACGCACCAGCCGTTCCAGGAAGAGCGTGTCGTCACCGAAGGCGCTGGCGGCAACGCGCCGGGCGGTGGCCAGCGTCGCCTCGAGTTCCTCGGGCCGTTCCACGATGTGCATGCCCTTCCCGCCGCCGCCGGCGGAGGGCTTGATCAGTAACGGGAAGCCGACGGCGGGCGCCGCCTCCATCAGTTGCGTGTCCGTCATCCCCGGCTCGGCAACGCCCGGCACCACGGGAACGCCGTAGCCCGCCACGTGGTTCTTGGACCGGATCTTGTCACCCATCACGTTCAGTGATTCGACGCCAGGGCCGATGAACGTGATGCCGGCCTTTTCCAGGGCACGGGCAAAGTCCACGTTCTCGCTCAGGAAACCGTAGCCAGGGTGGACGGCCTCGGCGCCCGTGGTACGGCAGGCCTGGATGATGGCCTCAATCTTGAGGTAACTCTCCGCGGCAGCGGCAGGGCCGATCCGCACCGCGGTGTCAGCCTCGCGCACGTGGCGGGCTGCGGCGTCGGCATCGCTGTAGACAGCCACGGAACGGATACCGAGGGCGCGCAGGGTGCGGATCACACGGCACGCGATTTCGCCGCGGTTGGCGACCAGGACTGTGCCGAAGCGTGGCTTGGCGGTCGCGGGAGTGGTGGGCGAAGAAGCAGTCACAGCGGGCTCACATCCGGAAGAGGCCGAAGGAGGTCTCCGGCAGTGGGGTGCGGGAGACGACGTCGAGCGCCAGTCCCAGGACGGTTCGGGTGTCAGCGGGGTCGATCACGCCGTCGTCCCAGAGGCGGGCGGTGGAGTAGTACGGGCTGCCCTGGTCCTCGTACTGCTTCTTGATCGGGGCTTTGAAAGCTTCTTCGTCCGCGGCTGACCATTCCTCGCCGCGGGCCTCGTACTGGTCGCGTTTGACTGTGGCGAGGACGCTCGAGGCCTGGTTTCCGCCCATGACCGAGATCCTGCTGGCCGGCCACATCCAGAGGAAACGCGGCGAGTAGGCCCGGCCGCACATGGAGTAGTTGCCTGCGCCGAAGGACCCGCCAATCACCACGGTCAGTTTGGGCACGCGGGCCGTGGCCACCGCGGTAACCATCTTGGCACCGTTCTTGGCGATGCCGCCCTGCTCGGAATCCTTGCCCACCATGAACCCGGAGATATTCTGCAGGAAAATCAGGGGGATGCCGCGTTGGTCGCACAGTTCGATGAAATGCGCTCCCTTCAGCGACGACTCACTGAAGAGGACGCCGTTGTTGGCCACGATCCCCACCGGGTGGCCGTGCAGCCGGGCGAAGCCGGTGACCAGTGTGGTGCCGTACTCCTTCTTGAACTCGTGGAATTTGCTGCCGTCCACCAGCCGGGCAATCACCTCGCGGACGTCGTACTGCGCGTTGACGTCGGTGGGCACCGCACCATAAAGCTCGGCCGGGTCCGCGACGGGCTCGACGGCGGCGTCCACCTCCCATGCGGGGGCTGCCGGCCTGGGGAGCGTGGCCACGATGTCGCGGATGATCTGCAGGGCATGTTCGTCGTTCTCGGCGAGGTGATCGGTGACCCCGGAAATCCTCGAATGAACGTCGCCGCCGCCCAACTCCTCCGCGGTAACGATCTCGCCGATCGCGGCCTTCACCAACGGCGGGCCGCCCAGGAAGATGGTCCCCTGGTTCCGGACAATCACCGTCTCGTCGCTCATGGCCGGAACATAGGCTCCGCCAGCAGTGCAGGAGCCCATGACCGAGGCGATCTGCGGGATCTTCGCCGCGGAGAGCCTGGCCTGGTTGTAGAAGATCCGGCCGAAATGCTCCTTGTCCGGGAACACCTCGTCCTGCTTGGGCAGGAACGCTCCCCCGGAGTCCACGAGGTAGATGCACGGGAGCCTGTTCTCCAGCGCGATTTCCTGCGCGCGGAGGTGCTTCTTGACCGTTATCGGGTAATAGGTGCCGCCCTTGACGGTGGCGTCATTGGAGATCACCAGGACCTGCCGGCCGTGCACCAACCCGATGCCGGCGATGACCCCGGCACCTGGCGACTCATCGTTGTACATACCGTTGGCAGCGAGCGGTGCGATTTCCAGGAACGGGCTGCCGTTATCAAGCAACTGGTCGATACGCTCGCGCGGCAGCAGCTTGCCCCGGGCCACATGACGTTCCCGGGACTTCACCGGGCCGCCCAGCGCCGTGGCCGCGAGCCGGGCCCTCAGCTCACCGGCGAGGGTCAACTGCGCTTTCTCGTTAGTCGCAAACGCGTCACTTTCGGCGTCAAGCCGGCTGGTGAGGGTCTCCATCGACGCGGTCCGATCCTGTTGTGTGAGAGCTGCTGCCGCAAGTCCCCCTGCGGAGCTGCCGACATCCACTCGGTTAGTGTTGTGTAACTGAGATTTAGGTTAGTCTTTATTAACTGTGATGTCCAACACATGGATGCATTGCTAGAATTTGCAGGTCCGAGGAGGAAACGTGCCCAGCAGCCGGCCTGCGCAGCCATCGAAGCCGGGTCCGGCAACTAAGTCAGTTGCTGAGCCCCGACCGGTTTCTGTCCCTGGCGCCCACACAGTCCCTGGCGCCCCACCGGTTCCCGGGACGGCACGGGCTCCCGGGACGGCACCGGTTCGCGGGACCCAGCGCAGCCAAGCCAAAGAGATCCGACGCCAGGCGCTACTGACCGCCGCAGCAGCACTCTTCGCGGTGAACGGGTTCAACCGGGTGTCGTTGGAGGATCTCGGTGCCGCGGCGGGCGTCAGTGGACCGGCCGTGTATCGCCATTTCCCGGGCAAGCAGGCGGTATTGAGCGATCTGCTGCTTACGGTCAGCCGGGACCTCTTGGAAGGTGGCCGGCGTGTGGCCGCCGAAACCACCGATCCGCTCGCTGCACTCCGTCGGCTGGTGGGGTTCCAAGTGGATTTTGCCCTGGGCAAGCCCGACGTCATCCGTGTCCAGGACCGGGACTTCAGCAATCTCACCTTCCAGGACCAGTCGGAGGTCCGGGCCCTGCAGCGGAGCTACGTGGAACTGTGGGTGGACGTCCTGGCCCGGCTGCACCCCACCGTCGACGCCGCGGAACTGCGGATGCGGGCGCACGCCACCTTCGGCCTGATCAACTCCACGCCCCACTCGGTGCGCAGCCACGGCCGCAAGATCGCGCCCAAGACTGCCCGCCCTTTGCTGGAGAGCATGGCGCTGGCGGCCCTGACGGTAGACGTCACCCCCGCTTCCTGACTTGAGTTCCCCTGGCCCACACGCACGGTCCAGCCTGCATGGACGGCGCCGGGCAGCACGAGCGGCTCCAGCCCGCATGGACGGCGCCGGGCAGCACGAGCGGCTCCAGCCCGCATGGACGGCGCCGGGCAGCACCGCTCATGCGGGTCAGGACCGCTGACTCCGATACCGGAAGCTCGCCGGCCCCTAGACCATCGTCAGCACCATGCCGGGGTCCGCGAGGATGGCGCCGACGTCAGCAAGGAATCGTGAACCCTGCTCCCCGTCGACCAGGCGATGGTCGAAGGACAGACTCAAAGTCATGACCTGGCGCAGAGCCACTTCGTCCTGGAATTCCCACGGCAACTTCCGGACCGCGCCCACGGCAAGTATGGCCGCCTCGCCCGGGTTCAGAATGGGGGTACCGGCATCAATCCCGAACACCCCGATGTTGGTGATGGAGATGGTCCCCTCAGCCAGCTCAGCCGGCGCTGTCTTGCCKGCCCGGGCTGTTTCCGTCAGCACAGTGAGGGCTTCGGAGAGTCCCACGAGCGACATGGCATCGGCGTCCTTGATGTTCGGCACGGTGAGCCCGCGTGGCGTCGCGGCGGCGATGCCGAGGTTCACGTAATTGAACTGCACAATCTCCTGGTTGGTCTCGTCCCACCGCGAGTTCAGCGACGGGCTCCGCCGGAGCGCGACCAGCAAAGCCTTGGCCACAAGGGTCAGCGGAGTCAGTTTGCGGTCCGCAAAAGCCCGGCTTTTTTTCAGCTTGGCAAGCAAGTCCATGGTGGGGGTGACATCCACCGTGAGGAACTCCGTTGCATGCGGGGCGGTGAACGCGCTGGCCACCATCGCGGCTGCAGTGAACTTCCGGACGCCCTTGATGGGGGTACGGACTTCCCGCGCGCCCTGCCCGCCGGTCCGGTCTGCCGTGGCGGCGGTGCCGGACACGGCAGACAGGTGGCGGGCCGCCACCGGAACGTCTCCCCCGTCAACGAAACTCCTGACGTCCTCCCGGGTGATCAGACCATGGGCGCCGGTGCCGGGGACTGCGGTTAACTCGACGCCCAGGTCCTTGGCCAGCTTCCGTACCGGCGGTGTGGAGCGCGGGCGCTCGAACGACAGGGTTTCAGCGGCCGTGGTTTCGACCTGCGCAACCGCCGGAGCGGCGGCAGGCTTGGGTTGGACGGTTTCGACCACCGGGGCTGCAAAGGTGCGCTGCCGGCGCGCCGGACGGCCGGAACTTTCGACGACGGCGCCATACCCCACGAGGTTGGGCTGGCGCTTAGGGGTCTCCGCCTCAGCCGGGGCAGCGGCGGGTGACGCGCCGGCGTCGTCCGGTACTTCAAACGAGACGATCGGCTTACCGACCTCCACCACCGTCCCCTGCTGTTCGTGAAGTGCGGTGATCACGCCGGCGAAAGGGGATGGCAACTCCACCACAGCCTTGGCCGTTTCAACCTCGGCAATCACCTGGTTCAGGCTCACGGTGTCCCCCACGCCGACTTTCCAGCTGACGATTTCCGATTCCGTGAGGCCTTCACCAAGGTCCGGGAGCCTGAATTCCTTGATCATGGTGGCGCTCATCCTTCCAGCCCGCTGAGTGAGTTGGGCCGCCCCAGTGCACGGTCCACGCCGTCGAGGATCCTGTCCAGCCCGGGCAGGTGATGCATCTCCACCTTTGAGTAAGGGTAGGGAACATCGAACCCGGTGACGCGGACTGGTGCCGCTTCAAGGTGGTAGAAGCACCGTTCGGTGATGCTGGCAGCAACCTCTGCGCCAAGGCCCCCCGACTGGCCGGCCTCGTGGGTGATCACCAACCGGCCCGTCTTCCGCACGGACGCTTCCACCGTGGCGTAATCCACCGGCGCCAGCGAGCGCAGGTCGATGACCTCAATGGAGATCCCTTCGTCGGCGGCAGCAGTGGCGGCGTCCCGGGCTGTCTTGACCAGCGGTCCGTAGGCAACGAGGGTCACATCGGTGCCTTCGATGAGCACACGGGCGGTGCCCATCGGCAGTGCGTTTGATAGGTCGAGGCCCTCGGCCACTTCGCCTTTGTCGTGGTAGCGGCGTTTGGGTTCGAAGAACAGGACCGGGTCATCAGACCGTATGGCCTGCTGAATCACCGTGTAGGCGTCCTGGGGATTGGAGACTGCTACCACCCTGAGTCCGGAGGTGTGGGTGAAGTATGCCTCGGGCGACTCGGAGTGGTGTTCGGGCGAACCGATGCCGCCGCCGAAGGGGACGCGGATGGTGATGGGCATCTTCACCGCACCCAGGGTGCGGTAGTGCATCTTGGCTACCTGGCTGACGATTTGGTCGAAGGCCGGATAGATGAAACCGTCGAACTGGATTTCCACCACGGGCCGGTAGCCCCGGTAAGCGAGGCCGACGGCGGTGCCGATGATGGCCGATTCAGCCAGCGGCGTGTCCACCACGCGATGTGTGCCGAAATCCTTCTGCAGACCGTCCGTCACGCGGAACACACCGCCGAGGGTGCCGATGTCCTCGCCCATGAGGACGACTTTGGGATCATTTTCGAGTGATTTGCGCAGGCCGGAATTGATGGCACGGGCAAAGGTCATCTGGGTCATCAGCGTGCACCTTCCTGTGATGTGGCTTCCGCGGGGTCACCGAAAGAAGCAAGGTAACGGGCGTAGTGATCCTGCTGCCGGTCAAGCCATGAGTTGGGTGAGCTGTACACGTGCTTGAAGACATCCAGCGGCTCCGGCTCGGGCATGCCGATGCAGCCTGCACGCAGCTCGCGGGCGACGTCGTCCGCTTTGTCCCTGACGTGCTGCTGGAACTGGTCCGTGAACAGGCCCTTCCGTTCCAGGAGGGCTTTGATCCGCTCGATGGGGTCCTTCGCGGCCCAGTCTTCGAGTTCATTGGCGTCGCGGTAGCGGGTGGGGTCGTCAGCAGTGGTGTGCGGCCCCATGCGGTACGTGACCGCTTCAATGAACGTGGGTCCGCCACCATGCCGGGCACGGTCCAGGGCCACGCGCGTGGCCGCCATCACGGCCAGGACGTCGTTGCCGTCCACCCGGAGGCTCGGAATGCCAAATCCGGCAGCCCTGTCCGCAAGCTGCACGTGGGACTGCAACCGTACGGGCTCCGAAATGGCCCAATGATTGTTGGAACAGAAGAAGACCACCGGCACCTGGAAGCTGGCGGCAAAGACCATGGCTTCATTGACGTCGCCTTCACTCGTGGCACCGTCGCCGAAGTACGTTACCGCCACCGAGTCGGCGCCGTCGTTCTGGATGCCCATGGCATACCCGGTGGCGTGCAGGGTTTGCGCACCGATGATGATCTGGGGGGTGGCCATATTAACGGTGTACGGGTCCCAGCCGGACGCGGCGTTTCCGCGCCAGACCCGCAAAATGTCAGTCAGTCCCACGCCGCGGCAGTAGGCCACACCGTTTTCCCGGTAGCTGGAGAAGACAAAGTCATCGCTTCGCAGTGCGCGGCCTGAGCCGATCTGCGCAGCCTCCTGGCCCAGCAACGGCGGCCAAAGGCCGAGTTCCCCCTGGCGCTGGAGCGCCGTGGCCTCGACGTCGATGCGCCGGATGACCGTCAGGTCTTCGAAGAGGGAGCACAGCTGTTCATCCCCGACGTCTTTGACCCAGGGATCGAATTCCGGATGGCTGATCCGCTCCCCTGCCGGTGTGACCAGTTGGATGAGGTTCCTGCCGGATCCACCATGGTTTCCTGTACTGCCGGCGGAAGCACCAGCCATTTTTCCGCCTTGGCCCGTTTCGTCTGTAGACACGATGACACGCAACCTTCTCACGTCGTTTGACCGGAGCTTGGAGACTTGTGGTCCCGCCGGCCGCCAGCCGCCCGGGCGCCGTTGCCCCGGATAATTGTGACCCTACTCACAATGTTCAATGGGTACAACTACCGTCGCAAATACTGAGCATTGTGCACTGTTTGGGGCAGCTTCGCCGTGCTAACCTTGCGCATTATGCACCCTTTGGATGGCACCGACACGCGGCTGCTTTCAGCCTTGGCTGGCGACCCCCGGCGCACGGTGGTGGCGCTGGCCCAGAAGCTTGGACTGTCACGGAACACTGTGCAGGCACGCATGGCCCAACTGGAGAAGAAGCACGTCTTCCTGTCCTTCGAGCGACGGATCAACCCGGCGTCGCTGGGGTACCCGCTGATGGCCTTTATCTCGGTCCATGTCCAGCAGCAGAAGCTGGGGCAGCTCGCCCATGACCTTGCCGACATACCGGAGATACTCGAGGGGTATGGCCTGACGGGCTCCGCCGATCTCCTGCTTCGTGTGGTGGCCTTGGACGCCGAGGACCTCTTCCGGATCAACGGAAAAATCCTGGCGTGCGACGGAGTGGACCGGACCGATACTGCCCTGGCCATGGGCGAACTCATTCCCTTCCGCATCCAGCCGCTCCTGGACCGGGGATCCGGCGACAGCCAGGACAGCTAGGCGCCCAAAAACCTGACCCAAAATTGTGTTTCCGCGCTACCCCGGCCGACGCCCGCCCCGCGGCTTCACTATAGGCTGTTCCCAGGTAGATCCGCGGGCACCGCCCAGCGGCCCCCAGCAAAAAGGCAGTGCCACCGCGTTGCCGGAAAGGCTCCATGTGAGCAACCCTCAGGAACCGCACCAGCCGGCGCCCTGGCCCCAACAACCCCGGCAACAGCCAGTGGACGGTCAGCCTGGAACCCCGGAACAGTACGGCACCCCTGGTAAATATCCGGCGCCTGGACAGTACGCAGCGGCCGGACGGTATGCGGCAGCCGGCCAGTACGCGGCGCCGGGACAATATGGCGCTGCCGGCCAGTATGGCACTCCCGGACAACCCCCGGCCGACGGCCCATTTGGGCTGCCCGGGGAGCAGCCCCCAGCGCGGGACCGCCGGCGGTTGTGGACCATCCTGGGTGTGGTGGGCGGCGTCCTGCTGCTGGCGATCCTTGGTGTGGTGATCCTGGCAAATGTTGTTGCTGGACCCACGAACCATGCCAGGAGCCTCGCGGATGACTTCACGAAACTCGTGATCGCCGGCGACACGTCCAAAGCCTACGACGACTACCTTGACCCTGCCCTTCAGGAGCAGGTATCGAAGGAAGCGTTCATTGCCGGCATCAAGACGCTGGAGATGGACAGCTCCTGCAAGCCCAGCTACAACGCGGTCGAGGCCAGCACGGTGAACGGCACCAAAGCGGCCGACGTTGTGGGCCTCATCGCCTGCAACGACGGGAAGAACATCGACCTCGTCTACCGATTCGAAGGCAGCGACGAACTCAAGATGATCAACATCAAAATCAAGCCCAAGGCATAGCGGTCCCACACAGAAAAGCGCTCCGACACAAAAACGGGGTCCGGGCCTGTACAAGGCCCGGACCCCCGCAAGCGGACGACGGCGGCTTCCGGGCCGCCGTCGTTCGTTTGCCTGGTGTTAGTGGTCCACGGCCTTCTCCGCACCGACGCCGGTGAGTGACCGTACTTCCATTTCGGCCTGCTTGCTGGAGTCTTCGCGCTTCTTATCCAGCACGGTGCCGAGCCAGCCGAGCAGGAACGCCAGCGGAATGGACACAATCCCCGGGTTGCTGAGCGGGAAGATGGCGAAGTGGGCGTCCTTGATCATGGACGTCGCACCGCCGGACACAACGGGCGAGAAGATGATCAGGAGGATGGCCGAACCCAAACCGCCGTACATGCTCCACACGGCACCCTGGGTGGTGAACCGCCGCCAGAACAGGGAGTAGACAATGGTGGGCAGGTTGGCCGATGCCGCGACGGCGAAGGCGAGGGCCACCAGGAAGGCCACATTCTGGCCGTTGGCGAGGATGCCGCCCAGGATGGCGAGAATGCCAATGACCACTACGGTGCGCCGCGCCACCTTGACCTCGGTGTCGGCGTCCGCCTTGCCCTTGGAAAGCACGTTGGCGTAGATATCGTGGGCAAACGATGCGGCCGCGGTGATGGTGAGTCCGGCAACCACGGCGAGGATGGTCGCAAAGGCCACCGCCGAGATGAAGCCCAGCAGCAGCGGGCCGCCCAGGTGGAAGGCCAGCAGCGGTGCCGCGGAGTTGACGCCGCCCGGAGCGGTCTTGATGGTTTCAGCACCCACGAGCGCGGCGGCACCGTAGCCCAGGACCAGGGTGAACAGGTAGAAAATACCGATCAGCCAGATGGACCACACCACGGATTTGCGAGCTTCCTTGGCCGTCGGGACGGTGTAGAAGCGCATCAGGACGTGTGGCAGGGCTGCAGTGCCGAGTACCAGCGCGAGCCCCAGGGACATGAAGTCCAGCTTGGACGTTTCGGTCTTGCCGTACTGCAGGCCCGGGTTCAGCACGGCCGGGTTGCCGGAGGTTTCAACGGCTGCGCCGAGGAGATTGGAGAGGTTGAAGCCGTAGATGGCCAGCACCCAGAGCGTCATCACGGCTGCGCCGGCAATGAGCAGGATCGCCTTGATGATCTGGACCCAGGTGGTGCCCTTCATGCCGCCAATCAGGACGTACATGATCATGAGGGCACCCACGACGATGATCACCAGCGCCTGGCCGCCCCAGTCGCTGATGCCCAGCAGGAGTGAGATCAGGCTGCCTGCTCCGGCCATCTGCGCGAGCAGGTAGAAGAAGCAGACGGCCAGGGTGGAAATGGCGGCCGCGATACGGACCGGCCGCTGCTTGAGCCGGAAGGAGAGAACATCGGCCATGGTGAATTTGCCGGTGTTCCGCAGCAGTTCAGCCACGAGCAGCAGAGCCACGAGCCAGGCCACCAGGAAGCCGATGGAGTACATAAAGCCGTCATAGCCGTTGACGGCAATGGCCCCGGTGATGCCCAGGAACGAGGCCGCGGACAGGTAGTCGCCCGCAATGGCGGTTCCGTTCTGGGAGCCCGTGAAGGAACGGCCGGCCGCGTAGTAGTCCGCGGCCGTCTTATTGTTCCGGCTGGCCCGCAGCACGATCACCATGGTGACGGCAACAAACAGAGCGAAGATCCCCATGTTGAGGAGCGTGGTTTCCTTGAGTTGGGTAACGTCAACTGACGTGGCGATCCCGATCATTTGTTCACTCCGGTCACGCGGTTGCCGTCTTTATCAAATTCATGGCCTTCGATTTCGTGGCGGATCTCCGCCGCGATGGGGTCAAGCTTCCGGTTGGAGTAGCTGACGTACCAGCCGGTGATGGCGAACGTGGACACAAACTGCAGGAGGCCAAGGATCAGGCCGATATTGATGTTGCCCCACACCTTGGTGGACATAAATCCGACTGCGTAGTCCGCCAGCAGGACGTACGCGAAGTACCACAGCAGGAACGCTACGGCCATGGGGAATACAAAGCTGCGGTGACGTTTGCGCAGTTCCTGGAACCGCGCCGTCGACTGGACTTCTTCGAAGTCTACGGACGCCGCTGCGTCCGGAGTCCGGGCATCATTACCCATCGTTCCTCCTCATTGAGAGTTTGACTGTCCACCAGCCAGCCACTCCTGCCTGCAGGGTGCCGCCAATGTGACTGCAATCACTGTGCGCGCGCGTAGGGGCTGCATTACATAGCGACGGGCTTAACGGTCGCCCAACGGTCACGATGCTGCGCCTAACGGCAGCCGACGCTACGCTGGCAGCATGCCGGACTCCCCCCTCCTGACTGCCGCCGCAGTTGCAGTGATCACCCTGGCGATCGCCGTCGTCGTTGGTCTGGGAATCAAGCTGCTGCGGTCGTTCCGCGAGCTGGGCACCGACGCCGAGCAGGCTACCTACAAGACCCTCCACGCGGCGTCCCGGGCGGGGCAGCACCTGCGCACAGGACTCAATCCGGCGGGGGCCGCCAAGGCGAGTAAACAACTTCGCGCCCTGCTGGGCTGCGATGCGCTGGCCATCACGGACACGGCGGGCCTACTGGCCTGGGATGGGGCGGCCGAGGAACTGAAGCCGCTGCTGATGGGCCTGGCCGCCGATGTCCTGACGGGCGGACGCACCACGGTGCTTCAAGCCCGGGAGCTGGGCGTGGAGCCTGCCTCAGGCGCCCTGGCCGCAGTCATCGCGCCGGTGCGCGCCGGTTCACGGGTAGTGGGCGCTGTGGCGGCGTTTGCCCCCTCGGCAGGCGCCGGGCTGGTGCGCGCCACCAGCGAAGTGGCCGACTGGGTGGCCGTCCAGGTGGAGCTCGCGGAGCTGGATGCATCCCGGACGCTGCTGATGGAAGCTGAAGTGCGTGCCTTGCGGGCCCAGATCAGCCCGCATTTCATCTACAACTCGCTCAACGCCATCGCGTCGTTCATCAACACTGACCCCGAACGGGCCCGGGAACTCGTGGTGGAGTTCGCGGACTTCACGAGGTACTCCTTCCGGCGGCACGGTGACTTCACCACCCTCGCAGAGGAACTTCGCTGCATCGACCGGTATCTGCTGCTGGAGCGGGCCCGGTTCGGGGAGCGCGTGCAGGTCAGCCTGCGCATTGCGCCGGAGGTGCTGGGCACCGTTATCCCGTTCCTGAGTCTGCAGCCGCTGGTGGAAAATGCTGTGCGGCACGGCCTTGAGGCCAAGGAAGGCGCCGGCCACATCACCATTACGGCCAACGATTCGGGCGCCTTCGCGGAGGTGACCATCGAGGACGACGGCGTGGGTATGGATCCTGCCGAACTCCAGTCCATGCTCGCCGGACACCGGGACGGGGACCACGTGGGGTTGCGCAACGTGGACGCCCGGCTCCGCCAGGTCTATGGGGACCAGCACGGCCTGGTGATAGAGACCGCACCGGGTGAAGGGACGCTGATCACCCTGCGCGTACCCAAGTCCCAACCCGGCCACGATGCCTGAGTCCGGCACCTTGATCCCAGCCGCACACTTCCAGCCGCACGCTTCCAACCGCACGCTTCCAACCGCCTCCGGCGGATATTGTAGGACCATGATTAATGTTCTCGTCGCCGACGACGAGTTACCCGCCGTGGAGGAACTGGCATATCTGCTGGGCAGGGACGAGCGCATTGGCACCATTCACCGTGCCTCCTCCGGTTCCGAGGCGCTGCGGGCCCTCAGCAGCGAATCCGTGGACGCAGTTTTCCTGGACATCCACATGCCCGCCGTGTCCGGCCTTGATGTTGCCCGCGCCATCTCACGCAGCAGCAAGAAACCGGCCGTGGTGTTTGTCACCGCGGACGAGGACTGCGCCCTGGAAGCCTTCGAACTGGCTGCCGTGGACTACCTGCTCAAGCCCATCCGGGCCGAGCGGCTGGCGCGCTCGGTAGGCAGGATCAGCGAGCTCCTGCGCGACGGCGGCGCCGCGCCTGAGATGATCACCGTTGACCAGGGCGGCACCACCAGGATGATCCGGCGCGACGACGTCACGTACGTCCAGGCGCAGGGAGACTACGCCCGGCTGCACACCGCGGACGCCAGCTACCTGATCCGGGTACCGCTGGCCGACCTGGAGCAGCAGTGGGCGGACGCCGGCTTCATTAGGACACACCGGTCCTACCTGGTGGCGCTGAAGCACGTCTCGTCCATGAAGCTGGCTGCCGACAGGCCCAGCGTCTCGGTGGCCGGCGCCAGCCTTCCCATCAGCCGCCGCCACCTTCCCACGGTCAGGGAAAAGCTGGAAGCCACCCGAATCCGGCCTCAGGCATGACACGCGTCCGCGTTACTGCGCCGCGCTCGGCACTCCGCCCGGCCGGCGAAACACGCGAGGCAGCCGAGGAATCAGAGGTGGGACAGGTCTTCGTCAGGTCCCTGATCCGTTCCCAGCTTCGGCTTGCCCTGGTGGTGGCCGTCGGCTTCATGCTGATCCTCGGCGCCTTCCCGGTGCTGCTGGCAGCAGTGCCCGGCCTCGCCGAGGCCCGGATTTGGGGCATCCCCTTCGACTGGCTGCTGCTGGGTGCGGGGATCTACCCGGTCATTGGCCTCAGCGCGTGGCTCTTCATCCGCACGGCCGCCCGGAATGAGGCCCGGTACCGCGACCTGGCCGGAGACAGGTGATCTCCCGATGAATCCCGCGGTCGGTGTGGTGGCCCTCGTTGTCGTCTCGGTGGCGACGGCCGTGATCGGCTTCTACGGGCTGCGGATTTCCCGCACCACCGGCGATTTCTATGTTGCCTCCCGGACGGTCCGGCCATGGTGGAACGCCTCGGCCATCGGGGGCGAGTACCTGTCCGCTGCCAGCTTCCTGGGTGTGGCCGGGCTGATCCTGCTCTCGGGAACAGATGCGCTGTGGTTCCCTGTCGGCTACACCGCCGGGTACCTGATGTTGCTTCTGTTTGTGGCCGCCCCGCTGCGCCGTTCCGGGGCGTATACCATCCCTGACTTCACCGAGGCCAGGCTGGATTCGCGGGCCGTGCGCAGGGTGACCAGCCTGGTGGTAGTGGCCGTGGGCTGGCTGTACATCGTGCCGCAGCTCCACGGCGCCGCCCTTACCATCCGCATCTCCACCGGCTTGCCGCCATGGGTGGGCTCAGCGGCCGTGGTGATTGTGGTGTGCCTGACTGTAGTGGCAGGCGGCATGCGTTCCATCACCTTTGTGCAAGCGTTCCAGTACTGGCTGAAGCTCACTGCCCTGGCCGTTCCGGTCCTGTTCATTGTCTTCACGCTGGCCGGCAACGGGACCGCTGCCGTGGCCCCCGCGGCCGTGAACCCCACCGCGATGGCTCCCGCCGGTGCATACCAGAACGTCTCGCTGCTGGTGGCACTGCTGTTCGGCACTTTAGGACTCCCGCACGTCCTGGTGCGGTTCTACACGAACCCCGACGGCAGCTCGGCGCGACGGACCACGCTGATCGTGCTCGGCCTGCTCTCGGTGTTCTACCTCTTTCCGACCGCTTACGGGCTGGCGGGGAGGATGTTCGCGCCGGAGCTCGCCCGGTCAGGGCGGTCCGACGCGGTGGTTCTGCTGCTGCCCGGACAGCTGATCGGCGGTACTGCCGGCGACCTGCTCTCGGCTTTGGTGGTTGCCGGTGCGTTTGCCGCCTTCCTTTCCACCACGTCGGGGCTGGTGGTTTCACTGGCCGGCGTCATCAGCCAGGATGTGCTGGGCGGCGGCGTCCGCGGTTTCCGGCTCGCCGCCGTCATTTCCGCCATCGTCCCGCTGGGCTTCGCCCTCACCACCGATTCCATGGCCCTCGCCGGCAGTGTGGGGCTCGTGTTCGCGTTCACTGCTTCCACGGTCTGCCCGGTCCTGCTGCTGGGCATCTGGTGGCGCGGCCTCACGGACACCGGAGCCATTGCCGGAATGGTGACGGGCGCCGTTCTCTGTGGCGGCGCCATGGTGTGCGGCGCCGTCCTGGGCGCGGGGACGCCGTTCTGGCTTGCCCAGCCGGCGGCGTGGACTGTGCCCGCCGCGTTCGCCGTGATGGTGTTGGTCTCGCGCCACACAAAAGACCGGATTCCGAAAACCATGACACGGGTCATGACGCGGCTGCACACGCCGGAACGGCCGCTGGTGACAGAGCGCTGAGCGGCCGGAAGCCGGTCAGTCGATGGCGGCCATGAGTTCGACCACGCGGTCCAGGAAGGCGTCAACCTGGGTTTCCTCGTACCCGTCCTGGCCCGCCGCGGGGCGGAAGACGGCCCGGCGGACGCTGTCGACGCTGAGCGGCTTGTCCTCCTCGAGGTATCCGATCAGGTCATAGCAAAGATTGTCCACGTCCAGGATGTTGTAGCTGCGGGTCTTCTTCTTGGTGGGGCGCCGGAAGCGTTCCCCGTCCGGCCGGTGCAGGCGGCCACGAAGGATGCCGGACAGGTTGCCGATCTCGCGGAGCCAGGCATCTTCGCCCCGCGCAGCAATCAATTCGTCCCGTTCACGGCGCGCGAACGCGTCTTCAAGGCGGTCCAAGGCTGCGTCCACGACGGCCGCGGAGTAGCCGCCCTTGACCGGGTCAAAAGAGACGCTCCGGACATCGGCACTGCTGACGGCGTGGATGGTGGCCTTCGGCGTCTCGAGCGCCACCTTGGCCCGCTGCAGGAACTGGTCCACCTGCTTGGCGTTGTAACCAAACTCGTTGCCCCGCACGCGCTCAAACGACGCGGGAATTTTCCGTTGAAAATCCAATGCCACTGTTGTTCCTTTGTTGCTTTTCAGCTGGGTCAGGTTGGGCACCAGTCTATTGGTGCCGCCGATGTCCGGCGAGGTAGGCGGTCGTGATCAGGTGGGTGTGGGCTGGCTCAGGCACCCGAGACGGTGGAGAAGAGGATAAACGCTACGGGCGAGGCAAAGACGATGGAGTCCAACCGGTCCATCACACCCCCGTGTCCGGGCAGGACGCTGCTCATATCCTTGATGCCGAGTTCGCGTTTGACCATCGACTCGGCGAGGTCTCCCGCCGTGGAGGCTGCAACGAGGCCCACCGCCAGGATCACACCCACCCACCAGGGCCTGTCGATAATGAAGATGCAGGCCAGGATTCCGATGAGCATGGCCCCGGCAATCGACCCGGCAAACCCTTCCCAGGATTTCTTGGGGCTGATCTTCGGCGCCATGGGATGCTTGCCGAGGGAGGCTCCCACGAGGTACCCGAACGTATCGTTCGAGACCACCAGCAGAAGCATGACCGCCACTTGCCAAGCTCCCGGCGGAATGGTCCCGCCGGGCCAGAGCCCCACCGGGGTGGCGACACCGACGGCGTGCAGCGGCAGTGCCGCGAAGCTGATGAAGAACGGCACCCAGCCGAGCGTGAAAACTCCGGCAAAGATGCTGTTCGCCGATCCGGCGGGGCTCTCCACCGATCGCCACAGCAGCACCGCCACGCAGCTCAGGAGCATGGCAAAGAGGAGGCTTTCCAAGCCACCAAAGTATGCGGCGAACGGCATGGCGATAGTGCCCACCATGACCGGGACAATAGGCATCCGGGTTCCGTTGGCCTCAAGAGCACGGAAGATCTCCCAGACGCCGAAGACAGCGAACCCCGTAGTGACGGCAACGAATCCGAGCGGGAGGAAAAGCAGTCCCCCGAGCACGCCGATCAGCATGGCCAGCCCCACCACAATCGCCGCCGGAAGATTCCGGCCAGCCTTGGGCGTCGGGTTGCTCCGCGGCTGTTTCCCCCTCGTGCGCGCCCGTTGTGCAGGGGCCTGCTCTGCCTGGCTCATCAGACTTCGAGCAGCTCTGCTTCCTTGCGCTTGAGCAGCTCATCGATGCCGTCGACGTGCGACTTGGTCAGGGCATCCAGTTCCTTCTCGGCGCGGTTGCCTTCGTCTTCGCCCGCTTCGCCGTCTTTGACGAGTTTGTCCAGTGTTTCCTTCGCCTTGCGGCGGATGTTGCGGATGGAGATTTTCGCGTCCTCGCCCTTGGTCTTGACGATCTTCACGTACTCCTTGCGGCGCTCCTGGGTCAGGTCCGGAATGGTGATCCTGATGACGTTGCCGTCGTTGGAGGGGTTGGCGCCCACCTCCGAGTCACTGAGGGCACGTTCGATGTCGCGCAGGGCGGTCTTGTCAAACGGCGTGACGAGGATGGTGCGTGCATCCGGGATGGCGAAGGACGCCAGCTGCTGCAGCGGGGTGGGTGAGCCGTAATAGTCCACCAGCACTTTGTTGTAGAGGCCGGGGTTTGCCCGTCCGGTGCGGATCGAGGCGAAGTCTTCCTTGGCTACCTCGACAGCCTTGTCCATCTTCTCTTCGGCTTCGAGCAAGGTTTCTTCGATCACGGTCTCTCCTCAGAAATCAGTGCAGTACGCATACCGGCTGCACAATCTTGGTTCAGTGTTCCTGGTTCCATCGCTGGTCCTGCCAGCGGGGATGGAACCGTGCTGAAATCATCCTAGCCGTAGCTAGGGGGTCACCAGGGTACCCAGCTTTTCGCCCCGGATGGCGCGGGTAACGTTCCCTTCACCTTCCATCCCGAAGACCACCATGGATAGGTTGTTGTCCTTGCACATGGTCATCGCGGTTTGGTCCATGACGCGGATGTCGCGGCGCAGGGCGTCGTCGTAGCTCAGTGTGTCCAGGCGCTCGGCAGCTGGATCCTTCTTGGGATCCGCGGTGTAGACGGCATCCACGCCACTCTTGGCCATCAGGACGACGTCTGCATGGACCTCCAGGGCACGCTGGGCAGCGACGGTGTCTGTGGAGAAATACGGCAGTCCCGCCCCCGCGCCGAAGATGACGACGCGGCCCTTTTCCATGTGCCGGATGGCCCGGCGCGGAATGTACGCCTCGGCGACCTGGCCCATCGTGATGGCGCTCTGGACCCTGGTTTCGACGCCGGCCTGCTCCAGGAAGTCCTGGAGGGCAAGGCAGTTCATGACCGTGCCGAGCATGCCCATGTAGTCTGCGCGTGAACGGTCCATGCCGCTTTGGGACAGCTCCGCCCCGCGGAAGAAGTTTCCGCCACCCACAACGATGGCGACTTCGACGTCGGGCACTGCTGCAGCGATTTGCTTGGCGACGCCGCGGACAGTGTCAGGATCAACGCCCAGCTTTCCGCCGCCGAAGACCTCACCTGAGAGTTTCAGGAGGACGCGGCGTCGGTTCTTTTCCGGCTGGCTTGAAGTATTGACGGCTTCCATGGGTGCCTTCCCGTTGGTGAACTCTGAAAAAGGTTATCGTGCCTGGCGGTCAAAGGTCTCATTGGCCCTTGCCGGGTGCATGCAAAAGGGGCGGCCACCGAAGTGGCCACCCCTTTAGCGGATTCGACTAGGAGCCGACGCGGAAGCGTGCGAAGGACGTGCCCTTGACGCCGGCCTCTTCGAGGACCTGCGCCACTGACTTCTTGGCGTCCTTGGCGAAGGCCTGGTCAACCAGGACCTCGCCCTTGTAGAAGCCCGTGACACGGCCTTCCACAATCTTGGTCATGGCGGCTTCGGGCTTGCCTTCAGCCTTGGCAGTCTCTTCGGCGATGCGACGCTCGGACTCAACCAGATCGGACGGAACGTCTTCGCGGGTCAGGTAGTTCGGGGACATCGCTGCGATGTGGACTGCAACATCGTGTGCGGCGGTGGCAGCGGCTTCGCCTTCACCGTCGACAGCGAACAGGACGCCGACCTGGGCCGGGAGATCCTTGGAGGTCTTGTGGAGGTAGGCGTCAACAGTGCCGCCCTCGATGCGGGAGATCCGGCGGACAACAACCTTTTCGCCCAGGATTGCGCCTTCTTCGACGACAACCTCGGACAGCGGCTTGCCGTCAACTTCGGTGGCCAGGAGGGTGTCGAGGTCGGCAGCGCCGGACTCAACAGCAACGGTCAGGACCTTGTCGGCCAGCTGGATGAACTTGTCAGCCTTGGCAACGAAGTCGGTCTCGCAGTTGACCTCGATCATGACGCCGACGCCGTTGCTGACCTTGGCAGCAACCAGGCCTTCAGCGGTGGAGCGGCCTTCGCGCTTGGTAGCGCCCTTGAGGCCCTTGATGCGGATGATCTCGATGGCCTTCTCGGCGTCGCCATTGGCTTCGTCGAGAGCCTTCTTGACATCCATCATGCCGGCGCCAGTGCGCTCGCGCAGAGCCTTGATATCAGCGGCAGTGTAGTTCGCCATGTGAACCCCTCTGTCTAGAAAATTTATGTGGTGTACGGACCGACAGGACAGCGGCTCACCGGGTGAGCCGCCATCCTGTCAGTGATCCGGCGCTGCGGACAGCGCCGGATAATCCGGATTTACTTGTCTTACTTGTCCGCGTCGGCGGCGGGAGCCTCGGCAGCGGCCGGGGCTTCCTCGGCAGCCGGAGCAGCCGCAGCTTCCTCGGCAGCCGGAGCTTCTTCTGCCGGAGCAGCAGCTGCGGGAGCTTCAGTCTTGCTTCCTTCGAGGAGCTCGCGCTCCCATTCAGCCAGCGGCTCTTCCGGAGCTTCGGTGGTGCCGGTTGCACGCTGGTTGCGGGCGATGAGGCCCTCTGCAACGGCGTCTGCGACAACGCGGGTCAGCAGGTTYACGGAGCGGATGGCGTCGTCGTTRCCCGGGATCGGGAAGTCGACTTCGTCGGGATCGCAGTTGGTGTCCAGGATGGCCACAACGGGGATGTTCAGCTTCTTGGCTTCGTCGACAGCCAGGTGTTCCTTCTTGGTGTCCACGATCCAAAGCACGGACGGTGCCTTGGTCAGGTTGCGGATACCGCCGAGGTTGGTCTCCAGCTTGGTGAGTTCACGGCGAAGGAGCAGCAGTTCCTTCTTGGTGTACGCGGAACCGGCGACGTCGTCGAAGTCGATCTCTTCCAGTTCCTTCATGCGCTGGATGCGCTTGGAAACGGTCTGGAAGTTGGTCAGCATACCGCCGAGCCAGCGCTGGTTTACGTAGGGCTGGCCAACGCGGGTTGCCTGCTCAGCAATTGCTTCCTGAGCCTGCTTCTTGGTGCCGACGAACAGTACGGTGCCGCCGTGTGCAACGGTGGCCTTGACGAACTCGTAGGCGCGGTCGATGTAGGACAGCGACTGCTGAAGGTCGATGATGTAGATGCCGTTGCGCTCCGTAAAGATGAATCGCTTCATCTTCGGGTTCCAACGGCGGGTCTGGTGTCCAAAGTGGACGCCGCTGTCAAGCAGCTGGCGCATAGTTACGACGGGCATGCCGACGCTCCTTCCGGCAGGTCATTCATGAGAAAGCCTTGCGGCCCTCTTACCCTGCCAATAGTTGACGGTTGATTAGCGTGGCCCGGGACGGGCCGTGCTCCTGGCATCCATTGCGACTCTCATCAGGCCCGCGAGGGTCTGACCGCAAGAGGCGCAATCCTCCTCAAACAAAGCCGGGGCTTCAGAATCGGAGGTCTGGATGCGCGTAGTCAGTCGCTGCTCCCCCGCATTCCTGAATGAGGCGTGCCGACGCAAGAGCGTTGAGGGCACAGCAAACTGCTCCACCAAGTGTACTACAGGCGCCGATACCAACCGGACAGCAGCGGGGCCTCCCGCAGGCGTTTTCCACATGGCAGAGCCGGGCACTCCCGGCGGCTAACCCGGCACGGAAAGCTGGGTGAATGAAAGCAACACTTATGCTCGCCGCCTTGGTTCTGCTGACCGCGTCCCCGTCCGCGGCCCCGCGGCCTGATTGGGATTGGCCGCTCTCCCCCAAACCGGCAGTGCTGCGCACTTACGATCCGCCGGACAAGCCGTGGATGAGCGGGCATCGCGGCGTGGACCTTGAGGCAGCCCACGACGGCGACCCCGTCACCTCACCGGCTGCAGGCACCGTGAGCTTTGTGGGGGTCGTCGTGGACCGCCCCGTGATCACCATCGATCACGGCGGCGGACTCCGCAGCAGTTTTGAGCCTGTTGAGAGTCCGCTGGCAGCCGGAGCCGTGGTGGCGAAGGGCGGGATCATCGGCACCCTGCAGCCGGGACACTGCGGAGCGCTGCACTGCGTCCACTGGGGCGTCAGGCGGGCCGACGACTATGTCAATCCGCTGGAATTCGTGACGGACCTCCGCCCGTCCATCCTGCTGCCGGTCAGTGGCGCCGCCCCGGCAGCCCTAGACGATCGCTGAAATCCCCGTGATGGCGCGGCCTGTCACCAGCGTGTTGATCTCATGGGTTCCCTCGTAAGAGTAGATGGCTTCCGCATCAGCGAAGATCTTGGCCATTTCGAAGTCGGTCACGATCCCGTTGCCACCCAGGAGGCCCCGGCCGATCGCCACGCTTTCGCGCATCCGGGTTGTGGTGAATGCCTTAGCCAGAGCGGACTGTTCGTCCTTGGCCTGGCCGGCGTCCTCCAGTTGGGAAAGCCTCACCATCATGCCCATCGAGCTGACCGCGTTGCCTAGGATCTGCACCAGCTGACTCTGGACAAGCTGGAAGGACGCCAGCGGCCGGCCGAACTGCTGGCGCTCCACGGCGTACCGGCGCGCCACATCGAAGGCGGCAAGCTGCTGGCCCACCGCCTGCCAGGCGACAGCCAGCCGGGTGACCTTGAGGACCTTGTTGGTGTCGCGGAAGCTGTTGGCACCAGCGAGCTTATAGAAGTCGGGAACCACCACGTTGTCCAGGACAATGTCTGCATTCTGGACGGTCCGTAGTGAGATCTTGTTTTCAATCTTGGTGGCGCGGAAGCCGGGAAGCGCCGTGTCGACCAGGAATCCCTTGACCTGGTTGTCTGCGATGTCCCGCGCGTAGATGACCACCCAGTCGGAGAAGGTTGCGTTGCCAATCCACCGCTTGGCGCCGTTGAGGATCCAGGTGTCGCCGTCGCGCCGTGACGTGGTGCGGGTGCCGCCGGCCACGTCGGAGCCGCCAAGGGGTTCAGTGAGGCCGAAAGCGCCGATCTTCTTAAGCGAATAAATGTCCGGCAACCAGGCTTCCTGCTGTTCCTGGGAGGCAAGGGCCTCGATTGAGCCGGTGAAGAGTCCGTCGTGGACGCCCAGGAAGGTGGCAATGGAGGCATCGGCACGGGTGGCCTCAGCGTGGACCAATCCGGCAAACAGGTTTGAATAACCCTGGCGACGTACGGGGCTCACCAAGTCGATTTCAGCCAGTTTCGGGATGAGGTCCATCGGGAATTCACCGCGGTTCCAGCAGTCCACAGCAATCGGCCGGACTTCGCGGGCCAGAAAGCCCCGGATCTCGGCCAGCCGGTCCTGCTCCTTGCCCGTAAGCAACTGCTCAAAGGCGAAGAAGTCGCCATCAGCGTACGGAAGGTCGTTGACGTCAATGGATTTCCTGGACATGGGTTCCTCGCTGGGGATGAGTGCTGACGGAAGGGCTCCAAGGGATGGAGGTCCCCGAAGTCCAATAAGTTACTGGTGAGTAACTTACCGCATACGCCGTACCCTCTGCAACGGTGTTCATGGACGGAAGCTGCAGCCAACAAGGCCACCAGCGGAGGGTACCTACAGCCGCAACGCTGCAGCACGCCAGCCGCGCGGCGAACTTTCGGTATGGTCGGGGTGCAAGGATGTTGCACTCTTTTGCTGGGGGGATTCGCCATGACTGACCCGCGCCGCGAGGCCGTTCTCATCCGTCGCCAGGATCAGTCGGGTTTTGACGACAAAACTTCGGAAGTCTTGGACTACGTGGCAGGCGCAGACTTCACCTACTTATCTTTCCAGCTCGCCGGCGGCCCGAAGAGGTACAGGTATGCGGCCCGGAAAGTGATGATCCTCCGTAACCCGGTACGGGAACCCCTGGGCGAAATGGACTATGTCAGCATCCGTGGCCAACCCGTACAGGGCGTGACGGAAGTCTGGCGCTTCGATGGTCCCGGCCAGACGCGGTGGCGGATTTTCTCGTCAACCGGCGGACGCGAGACTTATCAAATCTGTGGGCAGGACGAGTTCAGCATCGTCCGGGCCGCTGATCTCGACGCCGACGCCTATGACGTCCTCCACTACTGGCACGACCTGGTGTCCCATCTCGGGCCGAACGACCCGCTGCGCTCGTTGTACAGGAATTTTCGGGCAGTCCCCCAAGGGAGCGTCCTGGACCTCTATCTTCGCGGGGAAGCCTTGGAGGCCTCGGCCGCGGTCGAAGAAGTTATCTTTCCGTTCTCCTCCAACCTCAGCCAGCGCGAAGCCCTCCAGAAAGGGCTCACCCACCGCATCTCCGTCATCGACGGGCCGCCTGGCACAGGAAAGACGCAAACAATACTCAACCTGGTTGCCAACATCATTAGTTCCCCGGGCAAGACTGTAGGCATTGTCTCTTTCAACAACGCAGCGGTGGAGAACGTTGGTGACAAGCTTGCCAGGGAAGGGTTCGGCCACATCGTTGCAGATTTGAGGAAGAGCGACTTCCGACGTGAGTTTTTCGCGGGACAACACACTGCAAACGTCGAGGTGCACCGCAGGGTAGGAGGCTCTCCCGTTCCGATGCCGGCGGCCGGCCGGATTTCGGACCTGGACGTGCGTCTTCAGCACCTCCAGGCGGTGGCGAGGGAATTGGCGTTGCGGCGGCAGGAACTGGATGCCTACCGGCTGGAGCGGCGTCACTTCAGCCTCCACGTCGACAATCACGGGCTGCCCCCGCTCCCAGCTCTGACGCTCTTGAAGCTGCCGTCCAGCCGTATCCTCGAGTTCCTGGCCGAGACGGCGGCCGTCCCCGTCAACGAAGGCCCCGCCAAAAGGTTCTTCCGACGGTTTACGGGCCGTTTCCGGTATGGCTCAACACGAAACATCGATCCCAACGACACCGATGTTGTCCTGCGGCTTCAGGCTTCCTACTACGACAACAAAATCACGGAGCTGGAACAACAGATCGGGAAAGCGGAGGGACAGCTCTTTCAGGACGACTACCCCGGTCTCGAAGATGAACTGAAGCAGGTGTCACGGCAGGCTCTTGAAGCAAGCCTGTATCAGCGGTACGCCGGTTCCCGGTCGCCAGGTTATTCGGACGCCACCTATTTACGGCACTTCACGTCGTTCACCAACGATTACCCAGTGGTTTTGAGTACCTGCCACTCGCTGCGGCGAAGCATCCCGCCTGGCTTCCTGCTGGACTACCTGATCATCGACGAAGCGTCCCAGGTGGACCTGCTGGCCGCGGGCCTGGCACTCTCCTGCGCACGGAATGTCATCGTCGTCGGTGACCTGCGGCAGCTCCCGCACATCCCGGAGAAGAGTGCTTCCGAGCGCGCCCGGCCGGCACCGGCCCCCAGTTATGACTACGGGCGGCACAACATCCTGTCCTCCATAATCGAACGCTTCGGCACCGGGCTCCCCCGCACGATGCTCCGCGAACACTACCGCTGCGATCCCTCGATCATCGACTTCTGCAATAAGAAGTTCTACGGCGGCCAACTGGTCCCTTATACCACCAGTGATCCGGGAAACAGGGCGCTCGTGGTGGTACGTACCGCCGAGGGAAACCACATGAGGCAGCATGCCGGTGGCCGCACCAATCAACGGGAAGCGGACGTCATTGCGAAGGAAGTGCTGGCACAATTCTGCGCCGGTACGCTACACGAAGACATCGGGGTGGTCACGCCGTACCGCCGGCAGGTCGATAAAGTCGCGGAAGCTCTCCAGAACAAAATCGAGGCCGACACAGTCCACAAATTTCAGGGCCGTGAAAAAGAAATCATCATCATGAGCACGGTCTTGGACGAGACCAAGGGCGGACGTTCCGGCGTTGAGTTTGTTGATAACCCGCAACTGGTCAACGTGGCAGTCTCCCGCGCGGTGAAACGCTTTGTGCTGGTGACCAATCACGACATGCTGCCAGCCAGCCGCCACCTTCGCGATCTGGTCCAATTCATCCAGTACCAGGACCCCGGGAACGATGTCTTTGACAGCGCAGTCCTCTCCGTATTCGACCTCCTCTACAAGGAATACTCCGCGCTGCTTAAGCCCCTGGCTGCCCGCCTTCAGAACACGTCCGAGTTCGCTTCTGAAAACATCGTGTGGACGGTGCTCGTCGAGATCCTTGCCGAGGAACCCTACAAAGATTTTGCCGTTGCGCAGCAGGTCGTCCTGCGCAATCTGCTCCCCGACCTTTCCAGGCTCACGCCCGAGCAAGTTTCCTATGTGAGGAACCGCGCCACAGTCGATTTCGTCGTTTACAACCGCATCACCAACATGCCGGTCCTTGCTGTGGAAGTCGACGGTTTCGCCTTCCACGAGGCTGACGCCCGGCAAGGGGTCCGGGACGGCCTCAAGAACGCGATCTGCCTCGCGCACAGCATTCCGCTCCTGCGGCTGCCGACCACCGGCAGCGGCGAAGAACAGGTGATTCGCCGGCGCCTCGCCACTGCGATTCTTGAAAAGGCAGCATTCTGACACTGATGCCCTCCGGACTGCGTTCCCGCAGACCGGACGGCACCGCACGGTAGGGCTACTCGGACTTGAACCGAGGACCTTAGGATTATGAGTCCCGCGCTCTAACCAGCTGAGCTATAGCCCCATGCGCTCCGCCTACCCGGTCCGATGAGGACTTTGGTTTCAGCAGGGCAAAAACACTCTAGCAAACCGGGACGCCTTCCCAGACCACTGCTGCCGTCCGCCAAAGGCGCTGCCGCCCTCCGCCAAAGGCACTGCCGCCGGCGGCCGGGTCGCCTGGATCAGGCATGCAGGCACCCTGCCCGGCCTCAGACCACTTTGTCTTCGAAGCTTGCGCCGCGGTACAGGTCCTCAAAGGTTTGCAGGGTTCCCTCGATGCTGTGCCGTTCCACCATCCGCCTGCTGGCCTGGCCCATCGCGGCGCGCTCCTCGACAGGCAGCTCCAGGATACGGGTGATTTTTTTCGCGAGGTCGTCGCTGTCGTTGGGGATGAACAGGTAACCGTTCTCGCCGTCGCGCACCAGATGTGGGAGGGCCATGGCGTCCGCGAGCACAACAGGGGTGGAGGCGGACATGGCTTCAAGGGTTACCAGGGACTGCAGCTCAGCAGTACCCGGCATGCAGAAGAGATCGGCTTTGATGTACGCCTCCCGGAGGTCTTCATCACTGGCCAGGCCCAGGAACTTAACCCGGTCCTCGAGGCCCAGCCGTTTGGCCTGCGCTTCGAGGGCCGGACGGACTTCCCCGCCGCCCACAATCTCCAGATGGACATTCAGCTCTGCCGGCGTCTTGGACACCGCGTTGATCAGGACGTCAACGTGTTTCTCTTCCGCCAGCCGGCCCGCAAAGACCACCGTCGGGTTGGCGTGCGGTTCGATGACCTCACCGGGCTGCAGCTCATAGGCGGCGGAATCAATGCCGTTGGACAGGGGCAGCACCTTGCGGAGGAAGGCGTGCTGGTGCATGGCCTTGGCAGCCAGGGGCGTGGGCGTGGTGACGACATCGGCCTGGCCCATGACCTTGCCCATGTCCTTCCAGGAGATCTTGCCGATGATGTCCTTGAGCCACTGCGGGAACGGCAGGAACGGGTTCAGGTTCTCCGGCATGAAATGGTTCGTGGCCACGACCCTGACGCCGCGCTTCACGGCTTCATACAGGACGTGTTCGCCAATCATGTAGTGGCTCTGGATGTGCACCACATCAGGCTTGACCCGATCAAAAAGGAGGCTGATTTCCTTTTTGATCTCCCACGGAAAGCAGATGCGAAAGTACTCGTGGGTGAACACGCCGTGCGAGCGGAGCCGGTGAACAGTGGCCTCGGAGCGGAACTCGGTGAAACTCGCGCCATTGTCCGCGCGGCAGGCCAGCACATTCACGTTGTGGCCGCGGCCGGTCATGCCCTTCGCCAGGCGGTAGCTGAACTGGGCGGCCCCGTTGACGTGGGGCGGATACGTATCCGCGGCTATCAGGATGGTCAGGGGACGCTGGTCGGCGGGCTTTGTCACGTGGAGAGCTCCTGAAGGTCACGGTGCGCAGCTGACGCTGAAAGCACCGGGTGGCCGCCGGCGCGGTGGCGCGGGGCCTCTTGGAATCGGCTGGGTGAAATCGGCTGGGTGGAAGATTCGCGGGTGGAAACGTCTGGTGATGGAAACGGACTGATCGGGCCAACAGGCTAGTGGGACGCCCTGCCCGCAGCCTTCCGCGCTTCTTTCTTGCGCTTGGTGACCTCGGGGTGGTGCCTGGAAAGGGCGATCACCCCCACGATAGCAAGGGATGCTGCCGTAGCCATGGCAATCGCCATCACGGCGTGGACGTCAGGGCGCAATTCACCCAGGATCACGATGCCGATGGCAATTCCCACGATCGGATCGATGACTGTCAGGCCGGCGATGACCAGGTCCGGCGGCCCGCCCGAGTAGGCGTTTTGGACAAACCAGGAGCCGAGGCCGCCAGCTGCGGCGATGGCCACCACCGAGTACCACTGGACATTGAGCAGGAACAGTCCGTTCGGATCCAGCAGGTGTTTGCCGATGATGCGTGTCAGAACAGCCACAAAGCCGAAAAGGACACCGGCGCCGAGGATGTAGACAAATGCGCTCATCCGGTGCCGGAACATCACCGCAAGGGTGCCGAACACGCCGACTGCCAAGGCGAGCAGCAGGACTATGGTGAGCTCGTCCTCCTGGTTCACGTGGTGGTTCTCCTGGGTCACGTTCACGGCAAGAAGGACAAACAGCGCCGAACCGGTCACGCAGGCCGCAATGGACACCATGGTGGCCCGGTTGATGGTGATGTCCTGGTCGCGCGAATTCACCACGGTGGTGATGACCAGCGCGATGGCACCGATCGGCTGCACCACGGTCAGCGGCGCGGAGACCAGCGCCACCGCGTTCATTCCCATCCCGAGGCACAGGAGGAGCAGCCCGAACATCCACCGCGGATTCCGCAGCAGGCGGAGGAATCCGTTTGAATTCAGTGCCAGACCCCCGGTATCGGCTTTGACCGCGCTTCCCTGCTTCTGCGCACCCAAGGCAAGGCAGAACGCCCCAAGCACCGCTAGCAGGACCGCCACCCACACCATCAGGCCGTGCCGCCGTCGTTCTTTTCGCCGCCGAGCTGCGCACGGCCGTGCCCCGCGGCGTCGTGCCCTACAGCGTCGTGCCCTGCGGCGTCGTGATGTGACTGCATTCTGCCCTTCCGCAGAATGGCCCAGAAGTAGTTGTAGGCAGCAATCCAGTGGCCGACGAGGCCGACGCCCAGGACGGTCCAGGCGGCTATGAACAGCGGGCCGCCGAACGGTGAATCAAGTCGCGACAGGACCAGCAGCGGTGTGCCGAGCAGCAGAAGCCCGGTGCGGACTTTGCCGATCCGGCTCACGGGGAGATCCGGATGGCCTCGGAAAAAGGACAGGGTCAGGGCCAGGAGCACGGCGTCGGGCACCAGGAGTGCAGCCAGGTAGAGCCAATGGAGGACGCCTGCGATCACCAGGGTGACTGCCACCGCGATCAGGGCAAGCCGGTCAGCAAGGGGGTCCATAACCCGGCCCAATTTGGACGCCTGGTCGAAGCGGCGTGCAACATAACCGTCGATCCAGTCGGACCCCGCCATGACGGCCAGGACAACCACGGCGACGCCGTACTCCTGCTCCGCGAGGACCAGCCAGATGAAGAGCGGCACACCCATGAAGCGCAGCACCGTCAGGGCGTTGGGTACGGTGAAAACGCGGTCGTGATCGATCTGGGGGCGGTCGGGACGCGCACCAGCGCCGATGAACCTCACTCCGCTCCCTTCCTCCTAAAGCACAGCGTGAACGTGGAACCAAAGCACAGCGTGAACGTGGCGTTCAGTTACGGATTCCGGAGCAGCCTGCGCAGCAACACCGCGAAGATGGTGGCTGAAGCCGCGAGGGCGGCAAGGGGCTTCCAGCGGACGCCGGCACCCTCCGTGGAGTCTGACAACGCGGCGAACTTCTGGCCGGCGGCGGCCTTGCCCTGCGCCAAAACGGCTTTGCCCTCGCCAAGCTTTTCCTTGGCCGCACCAACCAGGAACTGGACCTGGGGCTTGACGTCCAGCTCGGTGTCCAGTTCATCCCGGACTTCGGCGATGTGCCGCCGCCGCTGTTCCAGCCGGCGGTGAAGCTCGGGCTCGGACGCGTGCGGGAACTCCGCCTTGTGCGCTTCGGCTTTGGCTTCCTTCTCCGCCTTGGCCTTCGCAGCGGCCTCATCCTTGGCGGCCTTTGCGGCCTTGGCCTCGGGGCTGGTTGGATCAAGCAGGGCGGCGTTGAAACCCGTGCCTTCCTTGGCGATCCCCAGATCGTATTTGATGCCCCGGATAGTTTCCGCCGGCACCAGGGGCATGGCCTTCTTAAGTTTGCGCACGCCGATCAGGGCCCCAATAAGGGCGATGATCAGGAACAGCGCGCAGACCAGCAGGGCCGCAAGCCAGGCGGGCATGATGGTGGCAAGGCCCATGATGGCTGCCACGATGAGGCCAACTACCAGGAAGGCCACGAAAACGAGGGCGACGGCGAGGAAGGCGGCTGCTACCCCTACCTGGATGCCCTTGCGCTTGAGCTCGACCTTGGCGAAGGCGATTTCGTCGTTGAGTTGGCGGGGCGCGAGGCGAAAAAGTAGTTTCAGCGTTTTGGGCAGCGCGGTGACGCGCAGTCCCTGGCTGGTGCGCCCGGTGTGACGTCCGCTCATCGGTTCCCGCCTTACATGTTGGATGGTCGATTCGGCTTCCCTGTTTTGCGGGAGCGTGCGCCAGCATGGTCCCGCCCCCAAAACTACCATTCAGCTTCAGGCCAGACTTCCGGGTGGCCCCACGGCGCGCCTGTCACACCATAAAGATCGACCACCCGGGCCTAGGATTGGTCTCCGTGACCCTTCACTCCAATCCGGGCGACGCCCTGAGCCGCCGACGGAAACTGCTGTACATTTTCCTGCTCGGCGCCCTCACAGCTTTGGGACCCTTCACGATCGACCTCTACCTGCCGGCCTTCCCTGCCCTCGAGGCCAGCCTTGGAGTCTCCGAGGCGCAGGTCCAACTGACGCTGGCCGGCACCACCATCGGCTTTGCCGTGGGACAGCTGATAGTGGGACCCTTCAGTGACAAGTTTGGCCGGCGGCTCCCGCTGATCCTGGCCACCGCCGTCCACATCGCTTCCTCCGTAGGGGCGGCACTGTCCACCGACATCGCCACGCTGGGATTCTTCCGCGTCCTGATGGGGGTGGGCGCCGCCGGCGGCGGCGTGGTGGCCATGGCCATGGTCCGGGACCTGTTCTCCGGCTACGCCATGGTGAAGATGTTCTCCCGCATGGCCCTGGTGAATGGACTGGCGCCGATCCTGGCTCCCGTGATCGGATCCCAACTTCTCCTGGTCATGCCCTGGCCCGGCATCTTTGTCTTCCTGGCCTGCTACGGGGCCCTGGTGATCGTTGCATCGCTCCTCCTGGTCCAGGAAACCCTGCCGCCGGAAAAGCGCGGCCTGTCAGGCATGACCGCAGGCCAGCGCTACAAGGCTCTCTTCACAGACCGGATATTCGTCGGCCTGCTGGTAGTGGGCGGCATGAACTTCGCCGGTCTCTTCACCTATCTGTCTGCCTCGCCGTTCCTGTTCCAGGACATTTTCGGCTTCTCCCCGCAGGAGTACGGCATGCTCTTCGGCATCAACTCCCTGGGGATCGTGGCCGGCGTCCAGATCAGTTCCAGGCTTATCAGGCGCGTCCCGCCGCAGTGGATCCTTGCCTGCTCGACAGCCTGGATGTTCCTGATGGCTTTGTTGATCGTGATTTTCGACCAGGCCGGCCTGGGCCTCTGGGGCGTGCTTGTGCCGCTCTGGTTCTACATCATGGGCACCGGCTTTACCTTCCCCTGTGTGCAGGTCCTGGCCCTGTCCAGCCACGGCGCACAGGCCGGGACGGCGGCCTCCCTCCTAGGTGCCGCGACTTTCATGACGGCTGGCCTGATCTCGCCGGTGGTGGGCTGGCTGGGTATCACCAGCGCCACTCCCATGGGCGCCGTCCAGGCGGCTTGCATCCTGATGGCGATCGCGGGTCTCTGGCTGATCGTCAGGCCGCGCACTGTCCCTTCCATAGACTGAGTCCGCCGCATACGCAGCACTGTTTCCCCTGCCGTGGCGCACGCTCCCGCGATAAAATAATTCCGTGCCCAGCTGGCAGTACTCCTCCCCGCTCCCGGCCACATGGCAACGTTGCGACTCCGGCATCCTGCCACTGTGGTGGGACCGGCTGTGCGCGCAGACCGGTCAGCAGTCCGCGGCCCTTTATGCGGCCGGGCTCTTTACTGAAGACCGACGCCGGCCCATCGCCCAGTGGTTCAACCCCGCCTTCAGCGCAGCCCTCCTGGTAGCGCCGGAAACCTCCCCTGAGTGGCCGGTGCAGCGCTTCGGCATCTTCTACGCGCCGCCGGGCGCCGGCTTCGCCCGTGTCCACTCAGCGCCGCACGAATGGCACCCTCGGGAACCGCGGAAGGCCCCCACCGAGCACGATGCCTTCCTGGCCGCCATCGCGGAGGCCGAACGTTTCCTGCAGGTTGAAATGGACTTCGTCTAAAGGCAAAAAAGCCCCGCCCTCACACGGAGGACGGGACATTTTTGGTGTTGGCTCCTCCTGCTGGACTTGAACCAGCAACCCTTCGATTAACAGTCGAATGCTCTGCCAATTGAGCTAAGGAGGAATGAAGCAGGTATGACATTAGCAAAGGATTCCCGACAATGTGAAATCGGCTCCGGGAAGGGATGGAATACCCGCCCCTGGCATAAAAAATCCCCGTTCCGGTAACCCGGAACGGGGATTGCGCGCTCCTCCTGCTGGACTTGAACCAGCAACCCTTCGATTAACAGTCGAATGCTCTGCCAATTGAGCTAAGGAGGAATGAAGCGGGTATCAGCCTAGCAAACACCCCGGCTGGAAGCGAAATCAGGAAGCGAAATCAGGAGATCGGGAAGGGGAACGGGCGGAGGCTAGGCGTCCGAGCGCAACGCCCGGCGCTCCATTTCCAGCATCATCAGCTCGCGGTTGAGCCGCTGATAGTCGTCGGGATTGGCTGCGGGGTCCAGCCGCTGCAGCTGTCCCATCTTGTCCGCCTTCACGCGGGTGATCTGGAGCTCGAACAGCCGGGCCAGGATGTCCTTACAGTACTTCTGGACGGCTTCGGCGGTGCTGGCCGGCAGCGGGACCACGGCGAGTTCGGATACCAGCGGACGCAAGGGTTCGGGGACTTCGTTCATGATCTGCTCCACCCAGCGCACCGGCTCGCCGATCAGTCCCGGACCCGAGGCGCGCATGGCGTCGTGAACGGCCTGGAATGCGGGCGTCACGAACCGCGCAGCCGAGAAACGCTCCCAGATGCCGCCGCCGAGGGATGCGGGCTCCTGCAGCGCCACCTCCAGCGCCTGCCGCTCCATGGACGCTACCGGATCCCGGGGATCGGGGCGGTGGTACGAAGGGACAGCGCCCGACGCCGGTCCGGCAGCGACGCCGGGTCCGCCGGCTGGGGTGCCACGCACCGGTGCGGAAGCTCCGGATGGTGTGGCCTGCGACGCAGGGGCCCCGCTGCCTTCACGCTTCATCGCGACGGCCACCGCCCGGCTGACCTCTTCAACGGCAATGCCGAGCCAGCCGGCCAGTTGACGGGCATAGGCGGGCCTGATGGCGGCATCGCGGATCTGGGCCACCACCGGAGCAGCTTCGCGCAGCGCCGCCACGCGGCCCTCCACGGTGTCCAGGTTGTGGCGCTTCAACGTGGCCTTAATGGCGAACTCAAAAAGCGGACGCCGGCTGTTGATCAGGTCGCGAACGGCGGCGTCGCCCTTGGTCTGCCGGAGGTCGCAGGGGTCGGCGCCGGTGGGGTCCACGGCTACATAGTTCTGCGCCACGAAGCGCTGGTCCTCCTCAAAGGCGCGCAGCGCGGCCTTTTGCCCGGCGGCATCCCCGTCGAAGGTGAAGATGACCTCTCCCCCGCTGCCGTCGTCGGACAGGAGCCGGCGGGCGATCTTGATGTGTTCGGTGCCGAACGCGGTGCCGCAGGTGGCCACCGCCGTCGGAATTCCCGCGAGGTGGCACGCCATCACATCTGTGTAGCCCTCCACCACCACCAACTGCCGGTCCTTGGCAACATGCCGTTTGGCGAGATCGATCCCGTAAAGCACCTGCGATTTCTTGTAGAGCGTGGTTTCGGGGGTGTTGAGGTACTTGGGGCCCTGATCGTCCTCGTAGAGTTTCCGGGCGCCGAAACCGATCGTGTCACCGGCGATGTCGCGGATGGGCCATATGAGGCGGCCGCGGAACCGGTCGTAGATCCCCCGGTTGCCTTCGGAGAACATCCCGGTCAGCTTGAGTTCAGCGTCCGTAAAACCGCGCCCGCGCAGGTGCTTCAGGAGGGCATCCCAGCCCTGTGGCGCGTAGCCCACTCCGAACTGCTCCGAGGCGGCACGGTCAAAACCGCGGTTGTAGAGGAAGTTCCGGCCCTCGGCGGCGCCGGGCGTCAGCAGTTGTGCGCGGAAGAACTCGTCGGCGATCTTGTGGGCGTCCAGGAGGCGCTGACGCTTGCCCACCTCTTCGCGGCTGGGGCCGGTTCCGCCGTCCTCGTAGCGCAGTTCGTAACCGATGCGGGCGGCCAGCTTTTCGACTGCCTCGTGGAAGGAAGTGTGGTCCTGCTTCTGGACAAACGAGATAACGTCGCCATCTTCGCCGCAACCGAAGCAGTGATACCTGCCCACCTGAGGGCGAACGGTGAACGACGGCGAGCGCTCGTCGTGGAAAGGGCACAGTCCCTTGTACGTTCCCAGCCCGGCACCCTTGAGCGTGACATAGCCGTCAACCACTTCTTTGATGTCCGTGCGCTGGCGTACTTCGTCAATATCTTCACGTTTGATCAGGCCAGCCACAGAGCCATCTTAGTCCCCGGACGAAAATGCTGGCCCCGCGGTTGAGCTACCGGCGGCCTCGTTGCGACCGTCCCGAAGCGCTCTCACGGCGGGTGCCCTGCTGCAGGGTGAGTGCAAGCACAGGACAGAGGGCGACGGCGTCGCGCGCGGCATCGACGTCGGTGTCCGCCAGGGGAACGTCCGTGCGGTCGCGGCCCACCCTGCCCCGGGCCACGGGGTAGCCCCAGTCGTCCCTGTCGAGCACGCCGGCGAGCAGTTCGGTGCACAGTCCGCGGCCGTCGCACCTGGTCCAGTCGATGTGAAGGGAGGTGCTCATGCCGGCCTGCCTCCGACAGCGATGCAACGGCCGCCCAGGTGTGCCCGGACTTCGTCGCCGAAAACCTCCAGCGCGCTGGCCACCAGGCCCACCGTGCCGTCAGGATGCCGGCACGCGCCCCGGCCGGAGACCAGCTTGGCCAGCCGGTCGAGTTCGCCGGGAAGCCGGGGATTCCGCTCCCCGCCGGCGATCCGGTTGAGGACAGACGCCATCGCCGGCAGCCCGAACATACAGGGCCCGCACTGCCTGGCGGATTCGCCGGCCAGGTAGGTGAGGATTCGAGCCGTGACCTGGAGTCCGCAGGTTTCCGCGCCCAGGGCGTGGACAACTCCGGCGCCGGGCCTGACCACCTGTCCCGGC
Source organism: Pseudarthrobacter sp. 01T43 (assembly GCF_056398665.1). Lineage (NCBI taxonomy): Bacteria > Bacillati > Actinomycetota > Actinomycetes > Micrococcales > Micrococcaceae > Pseudarthrobacter > Pseudarthrobacter sp. 01T43. Next base: position 158,292 of record NZ_JBFTPV010000008.1, read on the forward strand.
GGGCCGACCGGGCACAGCTGATACGGGCCGGGCCGAACCCAGCGGCCGTGATACCCGCCAACGAGCACGGCGGACACGGAAGCCGGCTCCATGCCGGCGGAGGCGAGGACGTCGTGGAGGTTGGCCCCGCCGGGCACTTCCAGGACAACATCGTGAACCGGGGGCGGACCGGAGACGGACACGAGCCGCGTACCCGGATCGGCGGGGGTGCCCACTTCCCGGAACCACGCGGCGCCGTACCTGGCGATCAAGGCCACTTGCGCCAGGGTTTCGACATTGATTACCAGCGTGGGACGCCCGTCGAGTCCGGCCTCACTGAGCCGGCGCCGCTGGTCCAGTGGCAGCGCAGAGCCGGTGGCAATCCTGTTGACGACCGCGCTGGACTCGCCGGAGATGAAGGTATCGGGTGCTTCCACGATCTCTATCCGGCGCGTCCCCGGATGTTCCGCGAGCGCCTGGCGCGCCCCGGGAATGCTGCCGGCCGGCACGTACAGGTACATCTGAGTGCCTGACAGGGCTCCGCTCAAGGCAAGCAGGCCGTCGATCACCAGGTGGGGCGCGTAGGCCAGCAGTGTCCGGTCCTTGAAACTGAGCGGTTCTCCCTCGGCGCCGTTGGCGATCACTACCGGCCGGGTAGGGAACAGCCCCTTGCGGCCGGACTGGGCCGCGGCCATGGCCTTCCGCCAGGTTTCGAAGGCGGCCCCGCCACGGCCCGTCAGTTTCGAGGCCTCCAACTCCTGCAGGAATCCACCGGTGAGGGCACCGAGGTCCAAGGGACCGAACGTTTCCAGGTGCCGGGTCAGCGACGGATCCGGACCGGCGGCCAAGAGCCGGGACAGCTGTGGCTGTGCCGGCGGGACCGGCTGTGCCAACACTTCCGGGAGCGCGTTCACAGGAAGTTCCCTTCACGGGCCTTGGATGTTTCGAGGAACGCTGCGGAGAGCCGCCAAACCACCGCTCCTGCGACGGCGAGGGCCGAGGCTGCCGCCAGAAGGAAGAACAGCATGCTGCCAACATCGGTACCGTTTCCGATGGCGTGGGCCATCGCCACCGGCCAGACGCCGTAGCTCAGCCAGTGGACTGTCTTGAAGGCACGCTGGCCCACCCGGCGCCGCAGCAGGGCGGTAGCTATCACCGCGGCTACAAGGTCCAAGGCCACCGTCCCGAGCCCCTGCCAGAACGGCTGGAACGAGCCCAGGAACGGAACCAGGATATCCACCGGGCGTAGCTTGGCGAAGGGGTCCAGCAGCAGCGAACCGACGTGCAGTCCCAGGAACACCGCGGCCAGCAGTGCGATGTTCCGGTGGAGGAGGCTGATGGAGAACCGGGGCAGCACCAGCAGCGGCCTGCCCGACCGGTTGAGGATGCCCAACAGGACTGATGCGGTGAACAGTGCCAGCGCAATAAATCCGCTGGCCCGTCCGAAGGCCCACATGGCCTCATCCACGGGAAGCACCTGCCTCAACACTGGGACGCCCGGCCGGCCAGCCGCCCGTTGTTATGGTCCGTCCCTGCCGGTCCACGAAACGGCCCGGGATGCCCGCAGACCTGAACCACTCAAGGGCCGCCGAACCGCGGACAATCGCTGCCGTGCTGTATGCATTGGCCTCCAGGCACGTGGGAGCCGCCGCCGTCACCGACCGCCACACGGCGTCGGCGGGAAGTCCAAAGCGGGGGTCAAGGATGTGATGGACATCGGCTCCGGCATGCTTCCATCGTCTCTTCTGCGTGCTGGAGGTGGCGAGCGCAAATCCAGGTTCGAGGGCAACGTGCTCGCTCGGGTCCCCGGGAAGGTCCTGGACGAGGACCTGCCAGGGCCCCGGTTGTCCCGCGACGAGGGGGCCCGGGCCGGCAGTGGCCAGGTCTCCGCCCAGGCTGACGAGTGCCCCGCAGCCCAGGCTGGCCTGCACCTGTGCCGCGGCAAGGTCCGCCGCCGCAGCCTTGGCCGTCGCTCCGAGGTCCAGGCGCAGGTCCGCGGGAACGCTCAAGGTGCTGCCGTCCAGGCGGACCCGCGTCCAGCCGGGAACCCGCGGCGCTCCCAAGCGGCTTTCGGCCAAACGCTCAGGCGGCTCCGCCGAAGGATCGGTGTTGACGATCGGCACGGGCACGCTGGCGATTCCCTGGCCGTACCCTAAGCTTCCTTGGCCGTACCCCAGAGCGTCCAGATCGGCGCCGAGGGTCGGATCGACGTCGCCCTCCGTCAGGTGGGCTGCAAACAGGGCCCGTTCCATCAGGTGCCGGAAGGTTGCGCTGATCGTGACACCGTCGGCCACGCTGGGGCCGAGCATCATCAGCTCGGAATCGTTCCGGAAGCGGCTGCATGCCAGGTCAACGCCCGTTACTACGGCCCGCACAAGCTCTTCCGCTTCTGCCAGCATCCCCTTGTCAGTGACGGTCAGGGAAGCCTCAAGACCCCACACCGACCATCTGGCTTGGGCCTCCACGTCAGGATCCCGACGATCGCCCATGGGTGACGCTGCCGTTGCCAGGTTGGACAGGGCTGGTTCCAGTGAACCCCCGGGGGCGGCGGGCACTGTTGTCCTGGGTGCTGCCGGAGGAGCCTCCGGGAGAGGAGGTGGCGCCTCCAGAAGAGGAACTGCCAGGCGCAGAGGACCCGCCGGGCGTCGTCGAAGTGGAGGAGGCGGAACCGGCCTTGGACAGGACCGACGGTGTGGAGGAATAGATTGCGGCGGCGGCAACACCGGCAGTTGCGAGACTGCCCACGGCCACGGCCGCGGTAATGCCGCCGGCGAGGCGCTTGCCCCTGTTCCGGGTACTCATGACCTTCTCCCGCCTCTGACACTCGGCTTCCTGGATCTGCCGTTGACTCCATCTTCCTCGCGGTTCCTGTGTAATTGCTTAGGACTGGCTGTACGTCTTCGTCACCAAAGCGACGGCAGGCTCCCCACGAGCCGTTCGTACATGGCCAGCGCCGATCCATCCGTCAGCGACGCCACCTGGTCGATGACCACCCTGAGCCGTGCGCCGTCGTCGGCCGCGTCCCGCCAGTCGGCCGCAAACATCGGCTCCAGGTGGCGGTCACCCGTCGCGTTCAGGGCGGTCACCAGGGCGTGCAGGACTTCGCGCTGGCGCTCGTAAATGGGCTGGCGGTGTTCGGTGGTCATCACGAAAGTGGTGGCCAGCCCCTTCATCACCGCGATCTCCATCACCGTTTCGTCCGGGACCACCAGCTCGGCGTTGTACCGGGTGAGGTTTTCCGGACCGTAGAGGGCCCGGGTGGTCTCCAGCGCGCGCTGGCAGAACCGGCCGATCAGCTGGCTGGTCATGTTTTTCAGGGCGGCCATGGATTTGCGGCTGCCATCGGCCTCGCGGACCCAGACGTCGGTGGCCTCGAGCCGGGCGAGGGCGGCGTCGATGGCGGCCGGGTCATTGTGCGGCAGATACCACTGCTTGGCGTAGCCCACCACGCGGGCGCGGTGGTCCGGGTTGTCCATCCACCGCAGCTGGAAGTGCCCTGCCACGATCGCGTCCTCGACATCGTGCACGGAGTAGGAAATGTCGTCGGCCAGGTCCATGACCTGGGCCTCGAGGCAGGTCCGGCGCGCCGGGGCGCCTTCCCGGATCCAGTTGAAGATGGGCAGATCGTCCTCGTAGGCGCCGAACTTGCTGGTGCGCTGCCCGTGGATCACCGGGGCGTCCAGGGCGGACCAGGGGTATTTCGACGCCGCGTCCAGGCTGGCGCGGGTGAGGTTCAGTCCTGCGGGGCGTCCGTCCTCCGTCAGCACCTTGGGTTCGAGCCGGGTGAGCAGGCGGAGGGTCTGGGCGTTCCCTTCGAACCCGCCGATGGCGTGTGCCACCTCGTTGAGGGCGGATTCCCCGTTGTGCCCGAAGGGCGGGTGCCCCAGGTCATGGCTGAGGCATGCGGTGTCCACCACATCCGGATCGCAGCCCAGCGCACGGCCCAGCTCCCGGCCCACCTGCGCCACTTCGAGGCTGTGGGTCAGGCGGGTGCGGACGAAGTCGTCGGTGTCCGGAGCCACCACTTGGGTTTTTGCGCCAAGCCTGCGGAGCGCGGAGGAATGCAGCACGCGGGCACGGTCACGCTCAAAGTCGGACCGGTAGGTGCTCTTGGGCGGCTCCTCCACCCAGCGGGCGGAGTCCCGGGCCTCGTAGCCGGGCAGCACCGGCGCAGTGGTGCGCGTTTCAGCCACCGGAAACATCCAGCTCCGCGGCGGAGATGTCCTTGGACTGTGCATCGTTCAGGGCCCGGGATTCCAGCCAGTCTTTCGGCAGCGCAGGCTTCTTGGGCGAACCCGCACGGCCGCGCGGGCCTTCGGCGTCGACGCCGGGGTACGGCGAGTCCAGGTCCAGCTGGTCGAGGGTCTCTCGGAGGACCTCCAGGCTGGTCACCAGCGCCAGTTTGGTCCGCAGTTCCCCGCCCACCACGTAGCCCTTGAAGTACCAGGCGATGTGCTTGCGGATTTCACGCAGCGCCTTGCCCTCATCGCCGAACGTCTCCACCATCAGTTCGGCGTGCCGGTAAACACTGTCCGCCACTTTCCGGACGTCCGGCCTATGCCTGACATCGGACCCCTCGAAGGCAGCCATCAGGTCACCGAACAGCCAGGGCCGTCCCTGGCAGCCGCGGCCCACCACAACACCGTCCACTCCGGTCTCCTGGACCATGCGGACGGCGTCCTCGGCGGACCAGATGTCCCCGTTGCCCAGGACCGGGATATCGGGGAGGGTTTCGCGGAGCCGGGCGATCGCGGACCAGTCTGCCTCGCCGGAGTAGAACTGTGCGGCTGTCCTGCCGTGAAGCGCGACGGCGGCAACACCGGCATCGCGGGCAATCCGGCCTGCGTCGAGGTACGTCAGGTGGTCATCGTCGATGCCCTTGCGCATTTTGATGGTGAGCGGGACGTTGCCCTTGGAGGCCTCCCTGACCGCTGTCTGGACGATGGAGGTAAACAGATCGATCTTCCAGGGCAGGGCCGAGCCGCCGCCGCGCCGGGTCACTTTGGGAACGGGGCAGCCGAAGTTCAGGTCGATGTGGTCTGCCCGGTCCTCGTCCACCAGCATGCGCACCGCCTGGCCGACAGTAACGGGATCCACGCCGTAGAGCTGGACGGAGCGGACCTTTTCGTCGTCGTCGTGGGAGATGATCCGCAGGGATTCGGGGGTGCGCTCAACGAGGGCACGCGAGGTGACCATCTCTGCCACGTAGAGGCCGCCACCGTATTCACGGCACAAGCGACGAAAAGCGGAGTTGGTGATGCCCGCCATGGGAGCCAGGATCACGGGGGTGTCCACCGTGATGTTGCCCAGCTTCAGGGGCGGGAGTTCCAGCTTGGGGGCGGGAGGGGTTGCGGTAACAGTCACCTGTCCATTGTCGCAAAGGCGGGCAAATCGGCGGGAATCGGCGGAAATTACCGGGAATCCGCGGAAATCAGCCGGGGCAGGATCAGCCGCGGTCCGCGCGGCGGCCCCTCCGGGTTTCCGGCGCCGTGCCCGCCCCTGCATGCTCCGGCCCACCCGGCCCCGCAACTGCCAGCGTTGCACGGCGGAACCGGCCAGCCTCAGCTGCCGCTGCCAGCGCACCGGTGTCGCCGACGTCGTCCGGGTTGATTTCCGGCACAGTCTTTTCCGGCGCAGCCCTTTTCGGCGCATTCCCGGCGCCGGCTTCCGGCTGGGCCACCGGCCGGACGCCGGTGGCCTTGACCACCAGCACCGCAATCAGGGTGGTCACCGGAATGGCGAGCACCAGCCCGATTGAGCCGACGAGCGTACGGATGACCTCCTCGGAAAGCTCCGCGCTGGTCAGGGTGTCCCCCAGCGGCCGGTTGTAGAGCATCACGATGATGAGGATGGGAAGGGCTGCGCCGGCGTAGGCGAACGCAATGGTGTAGACCGTGGAAGCGATGTGGTCGCGGCCGATCCGCATGGCCGACGTGAACAGTTTTCGGGCGCTCGTGCCCGGCGCCAATTCGTACAGTTCCCAGACAGCGGACGACTGCGTGATGGTGACGTCATTCAGGACACCCAGCCCCGAAATGATCAGTCCGCACAGGATCACCCCGGAAATGGAAATGTTGGCCGAGGTATTGATCAGGGTGGTGGCATCGTGGCTGCCCACGCCGGCGAGGTTCGCGGCGTCGGTGGCCCAGGCAGCCAGGAGTGCTGTGATGCCCAGCCCGAACATGGTACCCAGCAGCGCCGTCGAGGTCCGGGCGGAAAAACCGTGGGCGAAATACAGGACCCCGACCATGATCACCGTTGATCCCACCAGGGCCAGCAGCAGCGGTGGTTTACCCTCCACCAGCCCGGGCAGCATAAACCCGGCGAGGACGAAGTACGCGCCCACCAGTCCCAGGAGCGCCCGCAAACCGCGCCAACGCGCCACAACGATCACCACCAGCGCGTAAAGCAGGGCCAGCACAACGATGGGCAGTGTTCGGACGAAGTCGACAAAGATGTAGGCCGGAGACCCCTGCGCCGATGCGCCCTGGGCATTGGAGAGGTTCAGGTACCTGATCTGGTCCCCGGGCTTCACGCCGTGGGATTTTGCCACGTCCGGGTTGATCACCACCTTCACGGGGCTGCCGCCCTGGTCGGGCTGGGTGAAGGCGAACATACAGTCCGAGCCTTGCGGGGCGGGCTGTCCGGAGGCGCCCGGGGCCGGACCCGCAGCGGTGGAGCCCTGCATGCAGCTTTCCTGGACCACGCTTTGGATCTTGCCGGTATCGAAGGTGACTCCGGGGGCTGCTGAGTACGGGCTGGCGAGCGTAATCCCCTCTTTGGACCCGGACGGCCACAGCATCGCCATGCCGGCCAGGGTCAGCAGCGTCAGCGGCACCAGGATGGCGGCAAGGATGCGGTTCGCCTTCCGGCGGGCGGCAATCGCTTCTGCAGTTGGCTCCGAATGACCTGTTGAATCGTGGGAGTGACCGGATCCCATCAGCAGCTAATCCTCATACCTTGAACTCTACGTCCGGAACCTCAGGGTTGATAAATGGTAGGAAGCGGGAAGGATCCAGGCATGACGGACCGCAGCACCGAAGGCAGCCGCACTCCCCCTGGCGGGGCACACCATGCCGGGGCAGGCACCGCCACGCACCCGTCCGGAGCAGGGCGGACCACTCAGCAGCCGTCGCTTACCGTGCTGGAAGCTGCCGGGCCCACGAGGGGCGTGGCCCTGGTGCTGCATGGTGGCAAGGCGCACAGCTTTGAGACGGTGGAAGCCTGGCAGCTGAGCCCGCTCCGGATGCTGCCGTTCGCCCGCCACCTGCACCGCGCCGGAAAGGACTACGGGCTGGCTGTTTGGTCGCTGCGGAACAGCGTGCGGGGCTGGAACGGACCAGCCATGTCGGCCCTCCATGACGCCCGCTGGGCCCTTCAGCAGATCAACGCCCAGCACCCCGGTGTTCCCGTGTATCTGGTGGGCCACTCCATGGGCGGCCTTACCGCTGTCTGCGCGGCGGACGACCCGCAGGTGGAAGCCGTGGTGGCCCTGGCCCCGTGGCTCGGTCCGGAGGCGCCTGCCCAGCGGGTTGCCGGGCGCAAGATCCTGATCGTCCACGGCACGGGCGACCGGATGACCAGCCCGGCCCAGTCCCTGAAGTTTGCCCGCCGTGCTGCCAATGCGGCGGTGTCCATGCAGTACGTTTCGCTCAACGGTGCCGGCCACTTTATGATCCGCCGGGTGCGGCTATGGCACACCCTCGCCACAGGATTCGTGATGAAATCCTTCGCCGAGCGCACCGGCTTCACGTACCCGGCGTCCCGCACACTGGACCACATCCTGCCTGAATCGGCCACCCAGGTCAGCCTGTGAGCCCGTTTCCCTGGTCGGAATTTACCGCTTCGCTGCCATGGACGGCGCTGGCCGTGGTGGTGGTCCTGGCGGTGACCTTTGTGGTGGCCGTCCGGCAGCGCCGGCATTCGGTGATGGACGTCGCCTGGGGCCCGGGGTTCGTTGCGGTGGCGGTGGTCTCCTGGTTCCTTGCCGCCGGGCAGGGGGACGACACGCGGCGCCTGCTGCTTGTCCTGCTGACGGCTGCCTGGGGCCTGCGGCTCGGAGTCCATATTGGCTGGCGGGCGCGGGACGGGCATGAGGACCCGCGCTACAAGGAATTGTTGAAGGCAGCACCGGGCTCCCGGAACGTCCATGCCCTGCGCCGCGTCTACCTGCCGCAGGGGCTGGTGATGTTCTTTGTGTCCCTGACGCTCCAGGTCGGAATGTTCGCCACCGGCGCCGTGGGCTGGGTTGCTGTCCTGGGCATCATGCTATGGGTGACGGGGTTTGTGTTCGAGACGGTTGGCGACTGGCAATTGGCCCGGTTCAAGAAGGATCCGGCGCGCCGCGGGACGGTACTGAACACTGGTTTGTGGCGGTACACCCGGCACCCGAACTATTTCGGTGATGCTGCGGTCTGGACGGGCCTCTTCCTTGTGGCCGCAGATTCCTGGCCGGGCATCCTCACTGCACTGTCGCCGGCCCTGATGGTTTGGACGCTTACGGCCAAGACCGGCAAGCCCCTCGCCGAGAAGGCAATGTCCGGCCGGCCCGGCTATCAGGAATACCTTGAGACAACCAGCGGCTTCATCCCGTGGCCGCCCAAGCGCCGAAAATTTCCCCCAACTGGGTAGCAGCAGATGTCGGTTTGAGAGCTCAAAACGACATCTGCTGCGACCTACTTGGGTAGGTTGGGGTCAGTCAGAAACGACTAGTGTGTCCGTCCCCTGCTGGTGCGCTCTGCCGCTTTCCAGCAAGGGCTCGACGGCGGCTCGCAGCGCAGCCATCGAATCGTCCAGTTCCAGCATGACCGGGTGCTGGTACGCGAGGAGCGCGAGCAGGTCGCGGACCGCGGCGGCGGCGTCTTCGGGGTCCAGTGCGGGTTCGTGGCCCACAAAGACGTCCGTCGGCTGGGTTCCCTGGGCGGGAGCCGCGGGGTCCTGGGCCGGCTCCGCGTAGCTCACGGCAAAAGCCCGGATGCGTCCCTTTTTGCTGGGGGCAACACCGGCGCCGAAAGCGGACTCCGGCTTCGCGCGCAGCACAATCGCACCATGGGCGCCGGTGAGGTCGTCCAGGAACAGCTTCTGCACCTGCCCCACCGACAGCACCCCCGGCGAATCCCAGCCGTGGATGGCCGTGTAGTAGCGGCCTACGACGTCGGTCAGCTCCACCGAACCTGTGGCGAGGTCCATCACGACGTCGGAGCCGGCGTTTTCGTCGTTCGCCAGGCCGCCCGCTTCGTTCTTCGCGGGGAAGACCGGCAGCTTCAGGGCCCCGGGCTCCACCACGACCAGCCGGGAGCGCTGGATGGGCCTCAGCCCGTATTCCCCGGCGAACGCGGCCCCGGGGCTTCCGGGCTGAACCTTGGCGCGCAACTTGAAAACGCCCGACGGCGCCTGCTCAACTTCGCGGCGCAGCATGGTCAGGAGCGTGGCACCGATGCCTGCGCGCCGGTGGTCCCGCGCCACTTCGATATAGGCCCACAGCCGCTCCGGGTGCAGGGACGCCTCGTAGACCACACCGGCCCCTACCGGGATACCGACGCCGTCGATCACGTCCTCGGCCACGATGCAGCGGCGCCACGGGGTGCCGTCCGTCCCGGCCGAGGAAACGGTGAGGGCACCGCGGAACTGCCGTGCCTGTTCGGTCTCCGGGCCGCCCCAGATTTCGAGCAGCGCCAGGTCGTCTCCCTCGCGCCATTCGCGGTATTCGATGGCCATGCTCAGGCGCCGATCAGGCGGGCGGCCAGGTAGCCTTCAACCTTGTCCAGTGAGACGCGTTCCTGGCTCATGGTGTCCCGTTCACGGATGGTCACGGCCTGGTCGTCGAGGGTGTCGAAGTCCACGGTGATGCAGAACGGCGTGCCGATCTCATCCTGGCGGCGGTAGCGGCGGCCGATCGCGCCGGCGTCGTCGAAGTCGATGTTCCAGTTCTTGCGCAGCTGCGCGCCCAGGTCCTTGGCTTTCGGTGAGAGGTCCTCGTTGCGGCTCAGCGGCAGCACTGCTGCCTTGACCGGCGCCAGCCGCGGGTCCAGCTTCAGGACCGTGCGGACGTCGACGCCGCCCTTGGCGTTGGGTGCTTCGTCTTCCGTGTAAGCGTCCACGAGGAACGCCATGAAGGACCGGGTCAGGCCCGCGGCCGGCTCGATCACGTACGGTGTGTAGCGCTCGTTGGTGGCCTGGTTGAAGTAGCTCAGGTCCTGGCCGGATGCCTTGGAGTGCGTGGTGAGGTCAAAGTCGGTGCGGTTGGCGATGCCTTCCAGCTCGCCCCATTCCGAGCCCTGGAAGCCGAAGCGGTATTCGATGTCCGTGGTGCCCTTGGAGTAGTGGCTAAGCTTCTCCAGCGGGTGCTCGAAGAAGCGCAGGTTCTCCTCGCGGATGCCCAGCCCGGTGTACCAGGACATGCGCTCCTTCATCCAGTACTGGTGCCACTCTTCGTCCGTGCCGGGCTCGACGAAGAATTCCATTTCCATCTGCTCGAACTCCCGGGTGCGGAAGATGAAGTTGCCAGGTGTGATCTCGTTCCGGAAGGACTTGCCGATCTGGCCGATGCCGAACGGCGGCTTCTTGCGGGAGGTGGTCAGCACGTTGCTGAAGTTCACAAAGATGCCCTGGGCCGTTTCGGGGCGCAGGTAGTGCAGGCCTTCCTCGCTCGCCACCGGGCCCAGGTAGGTCTTCAGGAGGCCGGAGAATTCCTGCGGCTCGGTCCATTCACCACGGGTGCCGCAGTTGGCGCAGGCAATGTCCTTCAGGCCGTTCTCGGCGGGACGGCCCTTCTTTTCCTCGTACTCTTCCTCGAGGTGGTCAGCACGGTAGCGCTTGTGGCAGGAGAGGCACTCCACCAGCGGATCGGAGAAGACCTCCACGTGGCCGGACGCTTCCCACACCTGGCGGGGCAGGATGACGGAGGAGTCCAGGCCAACCACGTCTTCGCGGCCGCGGACCATGGACTGCCACCACTGGCGCTTGATGTTTTCCTTCAGCTCGGCACCCAAGGGCCCGTAATCCCACGCGGAACGCGAACCGCCGTAGATCTCACCGGCCTGGAACACGAAACCCCTCCGCTTGGAGAGGGAGATGACCTGGTCGAGAACGGACTTTGGTGCCATGGTGGAACTCCAATTTCTACAGGGCCGCTGGGTGCGGTCCGCGGTTATTTTGGCCCGGACGCACGGTTGTGCGATCCCGCTGGTGGCGGGGGGCAGACGAAGGAAGCAGGGTGCAGAACAAGGCGCAGAGGACTGCGTGTCCTAGCCTACCGGCCGCAGGGCCGTGGGGCGGCGCGCTACCGGCGGAATGCGCCGCGGGGCCAGGGAAGCGTGGCCACCAGGATCGCGGCGAGTGTCAGGATGGTGCCCAGCACGGTGGGCAGCGCCACCACGGAGCCGGGTGCGGGGACCACGACGTCAAGGATCAGGGAGCCCACCAACTGGCCGGCAATCATGCCCAGACCCGTGACCAGGACGCCCAGGCCGCGGACCAGCACGGCGGCCAGCCCAATGAAGATACAGCCCATGGGCCCGCCGAGGTAATACCACCACTCCCCCGGCAGCGGATTGCCCGCACCCGCGACAGCAACTTTTATGCCCCACACCACCCACAGGAGGATGCCGCCGGCGACGAAGTTCACCAGCGTCGCCGCGATGGGCGTGCCGTAGTGGAGGGTTGCGGTCCCGTTCATGGCTTGCTGGAAGCTCATCAGGAATCCCGCTGCCAGTGGAAGAATCAATGGCAGCAGCAGCAAGCCGACATCGGCGGCGTTGCCAAAGCGCGGGGACACTGCCCATGCCACGGCAATGATGGTCAGCACGCTCCCGACGATGCGGACTCCCGTGATGCCGCGCTTGCCGCCCGGGCCGATACCGAGCCGGTCCACGAGGAGTCCACTGAGGGTCTGCCCGGTGACGGTGGCCACGGTGAACAGGGCAACGCCCAGCAGGCCCACAGTGCTGGACTGGGCAAAGACGAAGAAGGCGCCCACGCCGCCGGCGAGGACGTAATACCGGGGAAAGCTGCGTTCCCGGAGGACAGGGACAATGCGGGCCAGCCCTGCCCGGCCCCGGGGCAGCAGCAGCGCGATGGCCGCAATCAGGATCAGACCCGTACTGAAGCTCACTACCGCTGCGGCGATGCCGTCGTTAAGCCGGACCCCAAGGGCACCGTTGATGCGGCCCTGGACAGGAATGGCCAGCCCTGCGCCGACTGCCAGTGGAAGGCCCGCGAGCAGCGGCAGCCGTGGGGTGTGGGTCATTGAATTCACCTTACGTCAGGCATCATTGCTTTATGAGCAACCAGGACATCGAAGAGATCCCTATCCGTGACAGCATGATCCGGCTTGGCCAGCTCCTGAAGCTCGCCAGCCTCGTGGAAGACGGTGTGGAAGCTGCCGAGCTCATCAAGAGCGGCCTCGTTAAGGTCAACGGCGAAATCGATGAACGGCGCGGCCGCCAGCTGCACAATGGCGACACCGTCACAGTGAACGGGCAGACCGTCAGGGTCGTTGCCCCGGAAGCCTGAAGAACGCGACACCCGACGCGCGGGCGGGGCGGCTGACCCCTGCGCGATGACAACGCGACCTGCGGCACCAAGCCGCCGGCCGCCGTCGTACGTTCCTTAGTTGTTCAGCACTTCGTGCGTCAGGAACTCGGAGACATGGCCGACTTCCTGCTGGTTGATGCCGTGCCACATCCCCGTATAAAGCACCTTGGTGAGCTTCACGTGACCCCTGACCCAGCCCATGGTGTACTCGATCTTGTCCGCGGTGATCACCGGGTCCTGCTGGTCGCGGCCCCAGAACAGCGGCACGGAGCCGTCCAGTTCGCCGTCCTTGAACGCGGGATCGCCGCTGGCGTTGACAACGAATCCTGAAAGCCCGACGACGGCGGCATAGTCCGCGGGCCGGTACCGGAGCAGCGTGGTTGCCATGGCCATTCCCATGGAAAAGCCGAGCAGCGTCACGGACGGGTGGCCGGCTTTGACTGAGTCGATCCAGTCCTGCACGTACTCAGCCGCCTGCTTCACGGCATCCAGGGAGTAGTCGATGGTGTCCGTCAGCGGGAACCACATGAATCCCGGCCCGGTGGGCAGCGGCGCCCTGAGCGAGGCAACAACAAATTCGTCGGGCAGCATGTCCGCCAGGCTCAGGAGGTCCTGTTCATTGGCCCCGTAGCCATGAAGCAGCACCAGCAGCGGCCGGCCGGAGCGCTGCTCCTCGGGCCGGGACCACATAACAACAGGGGCAGGAAATACTTCGGCGTCAGTCATGGTTTCCATTCTTACAGTTACCCAGCGGTAACTACCTACGGTCGCGTAGCTTGAGAACGAAAGGGCAGGATAGGACCGTGACTGACGCAAGAGCCATGCAGAACCATCCCACGGCAACACAAGCCCACCCTTGGAGCCGTTACGTAGCCATGGGCGACTCCTTTACCGAGGGCATCGGAGACCCGGAACCTTCAAGCCCCGGCGGGTTCCGCGGCTGGGCGGACCGGGTGGCAGAGGAACTGGGCCGCGGCCAGGATGATTTCGCCTATGCCAACCTGGCTGTCCGCGGGCGGCTCCTGCAGCAGATCGTGGACCAGCAGCTCGCAGCATGCCTGGCCCTCAAGCCGGACCTGGTCACTCTTTCCGCCGGCGGCAACGACCTGATCAGGCCCGGCGGTGACCCGGATGCCCTCGCTGAAAAACTCGACTCGGTGGTCCAGATCCTTTCGATGGGCGGCGCCACGGTGGTGCTGTTCAACGGCCCGGACACGGGTTCCTCGGTCCTTGGCCGGATCCGCAGCAAAGTGGCCATCTACAACGAGAACCTGCGCACCGTAGCCGCCCGCCACGACGCCGTCATCGCGGACATGTGGTCCCTGAAACAGCTCAACGACCCACAGATGTGGGACGTGGACCGACTCCACTTTTCGCCACTGGGCCACCACACCATCGCGGCCATGGTGCTCGATTCGCTCAACGTCAGCCACACGCTCGAACCCAGTACGCCGAAGCCTTTACCGCCGCGGACCTGGCGCGAAGCCCGCAGCGGAGACCTCGTGTGGGCCCGCGAATACTTCGTTCCATGGGTGGTCCGGCGGCTGCGTAACCGCTCCTCCGGCGACGGGATTACGGCAAAGCGCCCGACGCCGGGGCCTGTCTTCGGCCCGGGGGTTCCCTTGGGTTCCGGTGAAGGTCCGCTGGGCACCACCGAGGTCCGCCACTAGCCCCGGGCACCAACGCCCGCATGAGTTGTTCGGCTCGTCGGATCCGGCCCCGCTGCCAGGGCAACTGGTGGACGCGCCGTTGACACCGCAGGACATGTTTACGGCGCCTTCCCGGGATTCGGGCCGCCTGGGTGGGTTCGGGGACTGAGGCACCCCGGGGCTTAAGCTGGAAGGACACATAGGAGAGGCACTACACCGTGAACAGCTTGTTTTTCTGGATCATCATCCTGTCGTTTGTTGTACCGATGGCGATGCGGATGTACCGGAAGTCTGTCAACAAACGGAACCAGGGGCAGGGCTTCTCCGGAGGCTACCCGGGCCAGTATCCCGGTCAGTTTCCCGGGCCGCAGAGCCGGCAGCCCCGGGACGGCTACACGCAGCAGGATTACATGAGTGGCGGCTACCGCGAGATCATGAGCCCACAGCCCCTCCCGCCGGGCGAGCCTCTTCCGCCCATGCAGCCGATCCCCCCTGCGAATCAGCAGTTCCCCGGCCAGCAGTTCCCGCCGTACGGCCAGTCCCAGGATTATGGACAGCCACAGCAACATGGGCAGCCCCAGTATGGCCAGCCAGGACAGCCCCCGGAAGCCCCAAAGGCTCCGGCTGCCCCCGGGACTCCGCCGCCGCCGTCGGCCCCGCAGGGCTACCGCGCACGTAAGCTCGCCGAACTGGACCAGCAGTACAGCAATGGCGAGCTGGCCATGGAGGAGTACATGAAGCGCCGCGCGGACATCATGAACGGCTGAACAGTCACACCCGGAACCAGACCACCCCGAACATTACATGCAGACCAAGAACACCCTGGCCAACACACGTATCGGCGCTAGACCAGGAATGCGCTCCGCAGTTGGCTGCCGAGCTGCCCGATCTCGGTCAGGAAACCGTCGTGGCCGATCGGGGCCTCGATGACGTGCACGCCAACGTCCCCCGGCAGCGCGGCAGCGAGCTCGCGGGACTGGGACGGGAAGTAGAGCCGGTCGCTGTCCACGGCGGCCACAAAGAACTTGGCGGTGGCGCGTCCAAGGGCCTCGTCAAGGGATCCCCGGCCCCGCGTGACATCGTGGCTCATCAAGGCATCGGTGATCGCGATGTAACTGTTGGCGTCGAACCGGCTGACCAGCTTTTTGCCCTGGTGGTCCAAGTAGCTTTCCACCTGGTAGCGGCCGCGCTCCCCCAGCGCCGCGGCCTTGAACGGCGATTCGGGGACCTGCGCTGAACGTCCGAACCGGCCGTCGAATTCCGCCGCGGAGCGGTAGGTGATGTGCGCGATGCGCCTGGCCAGGGCGAGGCCGTCCTCGGGCAGCGGTCCGCCGTAATAGTCGCCGTCGTTGAAGTTGGCGTCTTGCCGGATGGCGAGGGTCTGGGCCTGCGCGAAGGCGATTTGTTCGGCCGTGCTCGCGGCCCCCACGGAAATGACTGCGCAGCGCTGCACCCGCTCCGGAAAAGTGACCGCCCACTCCAGGGCCCGCGCCCCTCCCATGGAGCCGCCCAGCACGGCAAACCAGCTGCGGATGCCCAGCTGGTCCGCCAGCCGCGCCTCGGCCGCCGTTGTGTCGCGCAGGGTTACCAATGGAAACCGGGACCCCCACGGCTTTCCGTCCGGAGCTTCCGACGACGGTCCGGTGGAGCCGTAGCAGCCGCCCACAATGTTGATGGAAACCACAAAGAAGCGCTCCGTGTCCACCGGCGCGCCGGGTCCGGCCAGCTGCTCCCACCAGCCGGGCTCGTCGCTGTCGCCGCGCGTCACGTGTGTGCTGCCGGTGAGGGCATGTTCAATCAGGACAGCGTTGGAGCCGTCCGCGTTCAGGGTTCCCCACGTTTCATACGCCAACGTGACGTCCGGCAGGTAGCCGCCGGCTTCGAGTTCCAGGCCCCCGATGGTGGCATAGCGGACCACGCCGTTTCCGGGGGCTGCCGTTCGGGAGATGGTGATCGTCATGGAAAGGACCTCTTCTACGCGCTTGCCGCCGTCATTTGACCGGCCGGCCAGGTCCTCACCCGGGGCACCCCACCACGGAAGAGGGTTGCCGGCCAGCAAGCCGGGGCTGTCGCTGGCACTCATGACCTGGTTCGAGTGTACGAAACAGCCCCGGCTTATGGCTAAGCGTGTGACCGGTTATGACTTCACGGAATTGACTCGCGAGGTGGCTTACTGCTGGCTATCCGCTGTGTCCTGTCCTGCCCCGGTGGCCTGTTCCGCGCTTTTAGCTGCCCGGAAGCCGGCTTCGAGGTCGGCGATGATGTCATCGATGTGCTCGATACCCACGGAAAGACGGACCAGCCCCGGCGTCACGCCGGCGATGGCCTGCTGCTCGGCCGAGAGCTGGCTGTGCGTGGTGGAGGCCGGGTGGATGACCAGTGACCGGACGTCCCCGATGTTGGCCACGTGGGAATGGAGCTCCAGGGCGTCCACGAAGCGCTTGCCTGCCTCGGCGCCGCCGGCAAGGTTGAATCCGACTACCGCGCCGGTGCCCTTGGGTCCGTATTTGAGTCCCCGCTGGTACCACGGGCTGGACGGCAGGCCCGCATAGGCGACCGATTCGACGTCGTCCCGCGCTTCAAGCCACCGCGCCACTTCGACGGCGTTCGCCACGTGCCGTTCCACTCTGAGGCTCAGTGTCTCCAGCCCCTGGGCAATCAGGAAGGCGTTGAACGGGGACACTGCGGAGCCAAGATCGCGAAGCAGCTGGACGCGGGCCTTCAGAATGTAGGAGAGGTTGGCGCCGAGGGCTCCGTCCTTGCCAAGATCCCGGGCGTAGACCAGGCCGTTGTACGTGGGGTCCGGGGTATTGAAGCCGGGGAACCGCTCAGGGTCCTTGCCGAAGTCGAAATTGCCCGAGTCCACGATCACGCCGGCGATGGCCGAGCCGTGGCCGCCCAGGTACTTGGTGGCGGAGTGGACCACAATGTCCGCGCCCCATTCGAGCGGGCGGATCAGGTAGGGCGTGGACAGCGTGTTGTCCACGATCAGCGGCACCCCGGCGGCGTGCGCGGCCTGCGAGACGCCTTCGATGTCCAGGACGTCCTGGCGCGGGTTGGAGACGACCTCGCCGAAGAAGAGCTTGGTGTTGGGCTGGACGGCGTCCCGCCACTGGTCCAGGTTGTCCGGGTCCGCCACAAACGTGACGGAGATACCGAACTTCTTCAGCGTGTGCGCCAGCAGGTTGTAGGTGCCTCCGTAGAGGCTCGGGCTGGCCACCACATGGTCACCGGCTTCGGCGATGTTCAGGATGGCAAAGGTTTCAGCTGCCTGTCCTGAACTCAGCAGCAGGGCCCCGAGCCCGCCCTCCAGGCTGGCAATGCGCTGTTCCACGGCGTCCTGCGTGGGGTTGCCAATGCGGGTATAGATCGGCGCGAGTTCTGCGAGGGCGAACCGGTTGGCGGCGCTTTCCGCGCTGGGGAAGACGAACGACGTCGTCTGGTAGATCGGCAGTGCGCGGGCGCCGGTGGCGCTATCCGGCTCCTGTCCAGCGTGGATCTGGCGGGTTTCGAAAGACCATCCGTTCGACATTCAGAACTCCTTTGACGACGAGGTGTGGCACTGCACATGTGCGTTCAGTCTAGGAAGGCTTCCTGACTGGGAACAGGATTATGACGAAGGTGGTCGGCAAGGGCGTTTTCGGCCTCGATGGGCACGATTCACCTCCGGCAACGAAACAAAAACCGGGTAAGGCAACCCTTAGCTGAGAGGGGCATCACAAAGTGCCAAGATGATGGCATGCGCATGGATCACGTCTCTTACGCCTGTGAACAAGATGGCCTCGCTGCCACCACCGAACGTATTTCGTCTGCCCTCGGCGTTGAAGCCGTGAAGGGTGGAGTGCATCCCCGTTTCGGAACCCGAAACATGATCATTCCCCTCGCCGGCCACAAGTACCTGGAAGTTGTGGAGGTCCTGAACCACCCCGCCTCGGACAAGGCTCCCTTTGGGCAGGCTGTCCGGGCCCGCTCCGAAGCCGGCGGCGGCTGGATGGGCTGGTGTGTCGAAGTGGAGGACCTCGCCCCCTTCGAACACCGCCTGGGCCGCGCCGCCGTCAACGGAAACCGAAAGTTCCCCGACGGCCGCGAGCTGGTCTGGAAGCAGATCGGCATTCTGGGCCTCATTGCGGACCCGCAGGTTCCCTACATGCTTAAGTGGGAAGGCGACCCCGCCCTCCACCCGTCCAACGCCTACGAAAGCAACGTCAAGATGAGCTGCCTGACTATTGCGGGTTCCGCAGAGCGCGTGACGCAGTGGCTGGGTGAGCCGGTTGAGAAGCCGCTGGAGGATGTAGCCGTTGAGTGGGTGGCTCCGAAAGGGACGCCAGGCATCCTGTCCGTGACCTTCGAAACTGCCACCGGAGCAGTCACCATCTGACCACCCTGACCTGACCGGTTTTCGGTCTCCCGGGCAGCGTCGCCCGGACCATATCTTCGGCCRCCATCAGCGGGTGCCAATGCCGCCACCCGCTGWTGGCGGCCGAATCACTTTTCAGCCCAGGCCCACGGCCCGGCCGAAGAGACTGAAGCCCACAAACGCGACAATGTCCAGCAGCGCATGTGCGACCACCAGCGGCATCACGCGCTTCGTCCTGGTGTAGAGCCAGGCGAATACCAGCCCCATTACCATGTTGCCGATAAACGGCCCGAAGCCCTGGTAGAGGTGGTAGCTGCCTCGAAGCATGGCACTGGTGAAGATCGCCAACGGAACGCTCCAGCCGAACTTGCCGAATCGGTCCAGGAGGTACCCCACCACAATGACCTCCTCCACCACTGCGTGCCGCAGCGCGGAGAGGATCAGGACGGGGATGGTCCACCAATGCGCGTCGAGCGCGCTGGGAATGATGGCGGTGGTTATCCCCAGCGCACGGCCCGCGGCGTAGAGTCCCAGGGACGGAATCCCGATGAGCGCCGCCAGGCCCAAGCCCTGCAGTAGGTCACGGCCGGGGCGCGCGAAGTTGAACCCCAGTTTCTGGAAGGCCGAGCTGCCGTGGGTACTCGCACCTGCGGCCGCCTGCCGCTGATCCGTGAGGAAGTAAATGACCAGCAGCACGGGCACCAACGCAAAAGCGATGTCCAGCAGCTGGTAGGTAAGGTCGAAGTATTCGCGGGGACTCCGCGACTGGTTCAGCGTGGAAGTCCCCTCGGCCAACGGCGCCCGCGACATCTTGTCCAGCAACTGCACCACTGAATAGACGGCTGACTGCCCCAGGGACAGCCCCAGAACAATCCAGACTTCAAACCGCAGCCGACGGCGGGAGGGAACCAACATGGTTCCATCTTGCCTGCAGTAACTGGTTCTTTGCTGGTTATGGGTGTGCCAGCAGGGCGCGGGCCCTTTCGTGCAGGGGGTCACCGTGTGCGGCCTTCCGCATGGCAGGCGCCGCGCCCGGGGCGGTGCCCGCATTCGCTCTCATGGCCTGAGACCTATGCTTGGGCTTTATGAGCGAGCCAGGAAAAATCATCATGATCCGGCACGGCCAGTCGGCAGCGAACGTGGATACGAGCATTTACAACCGAATCCCGGACTACCGGATCCCCTTGACTCCCATGGGCATGGTTCAAGCCACCGCGGCCGGCGAACGGATCCGCCGGGAGCTGGACGGCCGGCAGGTGTGTGTCTATGTGTCGCCCTACCTGCGCGCATATCAGACCTTGGATGCCCTCAAACTCGGGGACCTCACGGAGCGCGTCATCGAAGAACCGAGGCTCCGCGAACAGGACTGGGCCAACTTCCAGATCACCGACGAGATCGAGGACCAGAAAGAACTCCGGAACGCCTACGGCCACTTCTTCTACCGGTTCCGGGAGGGCGAATCCGGCTCGGACGTCTACGACCGGATCTCCTCCTTCATGGAGACCCTGCACCGGCACTGGTCCAAGCCGGACTACGCGCCGAATGCCCTGCTGGTGACCCACGGCCTCACCATGAGGCTGTTCTGCATGCGCTGGTTCCATTGGTCCGTGGAGTATTTTGAGAGTCTCAATAATCCGAACAACGCCGAGGTCCGCACTTTGGTGCGCACTGAGCTCGGCAAGTATGAACTCGACTTCCCCTTCACGCAGTGGGTGGACCGCCGCGTGGACGAGACCGTCCTGGATGCGCCACCAGTGATGTATTAGGGCCGCCCCGACGCGTCACCGCTGCGAGTGCCCGTACTGCGGCTGCTCGTAATTACGGTTGCTCGCGCGGCGCGACAATCACCTCGGTGCCATTGGCCTCGAACGCGGCCTTGTCTTCAGCGGAGATGCCGGCATCCGTGATCAACCGGCTGAACTCGTAGCCGTCCATCGTCGCGAAGGCCCTGACACCCACCTTGGAGGAGTCAGCCAGCACGTAGGAGACCCGGGCCCTGCTGGCAAGGAGGGCGTTTACTGATGCTTCGCCTTCGCCGGTGTTGGTGGGCCCCACCACGGGGTCGATGCCGTTCACACCGATGAAGGCGATATCCAGGACCACCTTCTGCATGATGATATCCGTGTAGGGCCCCACCAGTTCGTACGAGCGCGGATTCAGGATGCCGCCCGTGACCATGACCTTGATGTTGGGCCGGACAGCCAGTTGCGAAGCGATATTGATGGCGTTCGTGACTACAGTCAGCGTGGGCTGGTTCGCGGGAGCGTTGAGGTCCTCGCGGGTTGCCAGGATCTGGGCGAGGGCCGTGCTGGTGGTGCCGCCGCAAAGCCCGATCACGGCGCCTGGCCAGATCAGTGCCGACGCAGCCTGGGCAATTTGTTCCTTGGCCTCGGCGTGATCATCACGGTTATAGCGCCCGGGCAGGTCATAGGCCAGGGACCCGATGGTGGCGCCGCCCCTGGTCCGGGTCAGCAGCCGCCGGTTGGCCAGGCTGTCCAGGTCCCGGCGCGCGGTCGCCGGCGAAACGCCAAGCTGCGAGACGATCTCCTCAACCTCCACCTGGCCGGTTCTAGCGAGGATATCCAGGATGGCCGTGAGGCGGTCAGTGCGGGTCATGGGGCCTTTCAGCGTCAAACGATCACAAAAATGTGACGTTTTATGATCATATCAGACCCAAACGATCATCTGACGTCATTCTTGCTGGCGTCGCCCGGGCAGCTAGCGTGCGCGAACGCCGGCCCGCCACACAGCGTATGTGAGCGGCATGCCCGGACGGTAGGCCAGATGCGTGGCGGACGGTGCGTTCAGCATGTGCAGGTCGGCACGGTGTCCGACGGCGAGGGATCCCACCGCGCGTTCGCCGTCGGCGTCGTGCCCTGCTTCCCGGTGCAGCGCGAGCGCGCCCCCGTACGTCGCGGCGCGCACCGCCTCGTGGACACTCAGGCGCATCTGCAGCACGGCAGTAGCCACGCAGAACGCCATGGAACTGGTGTAGGAGGTGCCCGGGTTGGCGTTGGAGGCCAGCGCCACCTGCACGCCGGCGTCCAGCAATTCCCGTCCCGGGGCCAGCGCCTGCCGGGTGGACAGGTCACACGCGGGCAGGCAGGTGGCAACGGTCCCCCGTGAGCCCGTGCCGGTCTGCGGATTCCAGCCGGACCAGCTGTCCGCGAGCGCCGTAATATCGGCGGGTGCGAGGTAGTTCACGTGGTCCACGCTTGCCGCACCCAGCTCAGCCGCCAGCCGGACGCCCGGGCCAACACCGAGCTGGTTGCCGTGGACCCGGATTCCAAGTCCGGCCGCCCGGCAGGCCGCCAGCACCCGGCGGGACTGTTCCGCGGTGAAGGCCCCCTCCTCGCAGAAGACGTCCGCCCAGCGGACGTAGGGCCGGACGGCGTCCAGCATGGGCCCGCAGACCAGGTCGGTGTAGGCTTCGGCATCGGAGCCGGCGGGGACCAGGTGTGCACCCAGGTACGTGACTTCATCGGCCACCGTGGAGGCGATCCTTGCACTGCGCGCCTCGTGCTCCACATCCAGTCCGTAGCCTGTCTTGGTTTCGAGGTACGTGGTGCCCTGGGAGACGGCCTCGGACACACGCGCCATGGCCAGTTTGGTGAGGTCATAGTCCGACGTGCGCCGGGTGGCGTCCACCGTCTCGGCGATGCCGCCGGCCGAGTAGGACTCCCCCGCCATGCGTGCCTCGAACTCCGCCGTGCGGTCCCCGGCGAAGACGAGGTGCGTGTGCGAATCCACCCAGCCGGGCAGCACTGCCCGGCCGCCGGCGTCCACAGCATCATCTGCCGCGGGAGCATCCGTTGCGGAGCCCAGCCAGGCGATCCGCTCCCCCTCGATCACCATGGCGGCGTTTTTCAGGACCCGGTGCTCCAGGTCCTGGGTCATCAGCTCGGCGATATTGGTGATCAGGGTACTCATACGACCATTCTTCAGCGCCGGATGGACCAGCGCGTGGCGGCCAGCGCCTCCGCTGTCCGGGATTCCGGACTGACTGCATTGCTTCCTGACGTGGCCGCGGGCGCAGGGGCCGCTGCCGAGCTGGGCACCGGGCTCTGCCCGGCCAGAATCTGGTCAGCGGCCAACTCCGCCATTGCGGCGCACGTCTGGAAGCCGTACCCGCCCTGGCCCGCGAGCCAGTAGAACCCGGGGGCCTCGGCGTCGAACCCTGCCACGGGAATGCCGTCGGCTGCTTCCGTACGGAGCCCTGTCCACGCATTGCGGACACCGCTGATCCCGAGCGTGGTTACCTGGTTGAGCTTCACGATCAGGCGCTCGATGTCACCAGGCCGCGGCTGTGCATCCTCAGGGCCGCTGGGGATCGCTTCGGACGGCGAAATCAGCACGCCGTCGCCTTCGCGCCGAAAGTAGAACGAGTTGTCTGCTGCCGCCACCATGGGGCTGTGCTGCTCAAGGGGATGTTCGACGGCGGCAATCGCCGCCGTGCGCCGGTACGGCTGCAGCCCGAGCTTCTCCACTCCGCTGATCACCGCGAGGTCGTCAGCCCAGGCGCCCGCGGCGTTGACCATCACAGCGGTCTCGAAGGCTTCCTGGCCGGCGCCGATTTGCCATCCGGAGCCCAGCCGCTGGGCCGAATGCACGCGGGCGCCGGTGATGATGTCCGCCCCGGCGGCTTCGGCACGCGCGCGGTGATCGGCGATCAGCAGCGAGGCGTCGCAGCCGAAGGATCCCGTATCCAGGCCGGCGGCGGCAAAGGATTCCGGCACCAGGGCCGGGCACAGTTCCAGCGCCCTGGCATGGGTAATGGACTTCATGTTGCCGCTGGCCTCCGCCCTGACGGATTCCTCGGTCCCGATGAGCATAAAACTCCGTGGCGACAGGACCGGCGCCGGCAGTTCGGCGTCCCGAGCCGCCAGCAGCTCCAGCGTCCTCACTGTCAGCTCCCGGACCACGTCCGGGCCGAAGCTGGGGATCAGCTGGCGGGCGGAGCGGGCGGACGCGTGATACGCCAACTCCTGCTCCGCTTCCACCAAGGCCACACTGCATCGGCCGGCGAGCGCTGACGCAAGGGAGAGGCCGGCGATGCCGCCGCCGACGATCAGGACATCATAGTGTGCTGCCATGGCTCCATCTAACCATTACTGGTTGACGCGCGGCAGGGAGGGTTTAGCCTCCTAGAGCCGCACGGCTGGCGACGAAGGCACTCACGCAGGCTTCGACGTCGTCCGCTGAATGCGAAGCGGAGAGCTGGACGCGGATGCGGGCGGCACCTCGCGGAACCACGGGGAAGCTGAACGCGGTGACGAAAACGCCGTGCTGGAGCATCTGGTCTGCCATCTTCGCGGCCATCACGGCGTCGCCGAACATCACCGGGACAATGGCGTGTTCGCCGTCCAGGAGATTGAAGCCTTCCTCGGTCATGCGTCGCCGGAACAGTGCGGCATTCTCGAACAGCCGGGTCCGCAGGTCACCCGAATTTTCCACCAGGTCCAGCGCCTTGATAGTGGCGGCAACGATGGCGGGGGCGAGGGAATTGGAGAACAGGTACGGCCGGGCCTTCTGGCGCAGCATGGCCACCACCTCACTCCGTCCGGAGGCATAACCGCCGGAGGCGCCGCCMAGKGCCTTGCCGAACGTSCCGGTGTAGATGTCSAYCCKGTSCGAWACRCCSGCGTGTTCCGGGGTTCCGGCRCCGGTGGSKCCCATGAAGCCGACSGCGTGGGAATCGTCCACCATGACCAGGGCATCGTACTTGTCGGCGAGGTTGCAGATGGCCTCAAGGGGCGCGAGGTAACCATCCATGGAGAACACGCCGTCGGTGACGATGATCTTGCGCCGGGCGTCCGTGGCTTCAAGAAGCTTGGCTTCGAGGTCTGCCATGTCCTGGTTGGCGTAGCGGAACCGCTGGGCCTTGCAGAGCCGGATGCCGTCGATGATGGAGGCGTGGTTCAGGGCATCGGAGATGACTGCGTCCTCGGGCCCGAAGAGGGATTCGAAGACACCGCCGTTGGCATCAAAGCAGCTGGAGAACAGGATGGTGTCCTCGGTGCCCAGGAACTTGGCGACCCGGGCCTCCAGCTCCAAATGCAGGTCCTGGGTGCCGCAGATGAAGCGCACACTGGCCATGCCGAAGCCGCGGGCGTCCATGGCATCCTTTGCCGCAGCAATGATGTCGGGGTGGTCGGCCAGGCCCAGATAGTTGTTGGCGCAGAAGTTCAGGACCGGCGCCCCCGCCTGGCCCAGCTGACCAGCCGTCACATGGCTGGACTGCGGTGAACTGATGGCGCGCTCGGTCTTGAAGAGCCCTGCCGTGCGGATCTCGTCCAGCTCGGCCTGGAGTTGGTCTTTGATGGCGGTGTACATGGTGCTCCTTAGAGTTCGGTCCAGTCGAGGACAACTTTTCCGCCGACGCCGGCGCGGGCAATCTCAAAGCCTTTTTCCCAGTCTCGGGCAGGCAACCTGTCCGTGACCACCGCCGAGATGCCGGCGTGCAGCACGGGGTTGGAGGACAGCATGGCGCTCATGGCATACCAGGTCTCGTACATTTCCCGGCCGTAAATGCCTTTGAGGGTCAGCATGTGCGTGACCACCTTGCCCCAGTCGATGGTGATGTCCTGGCTGGGCAGGCCAAGCATGGCAATGCGTCCACCATGGTTCATGTTGTCGATCATCTCAGGCAGGGCCGTAGGGTGGCCGGACATTTCCATGCCGATATCGAAGCCTTCACGCATGCCCAGGTCCCGCTGGGCGTCCCGGACGCGGGTCTTTGAGACGTCGATGGCGAGGTCCACGCCGAGCTGGCGGGCCAGGTCCAGCCGCGGCTGGGAGACGTCGGTGATGGCGATCTTCCGCGCCCCGGCGTGGCGGGCAACCGCGATGGCCATCAGGCCGATCGGGCCGGCACCGGTGATAAGCACGTCCTCGCCTACCAGGGGAAAACTGAGTGCAGTGTGTACCGCGTTGCCGAAGGGGTCGAAGATCGCGCCAAGCTCAGGGGTGATGGACGGATCGTGGTGGACCCAAACGTTGGTCTCGGGGATAACCACATACTCGGCAAAGGCGCCGTCCCGCTGCACACCCACGCTAACGGTGTGGATGCACATCTGCCGGCGGCCGGCGCGGCAGTTGCGGCAGATGCCGCAGACCACGTGGCCTTCACCGGACACCCGGTCCCCCACCTTGACGTCCCGGACGTCCTCGCCCGTTTCCACCACTTCGCCGTAGAACTCGTGACCGGCGATCAGGGGTGCCTCGATCATCCCTTGGGCCCAGGCGTCCCAAGACTGGATGTGCAGGTCCGTGCCGCAAATGCCGGTTGTCATGACCCGGATCTTGACGTCGCTGGGACCGGCTTCGGGCTCCGGGCGGTCAACCAGCTCGAACCCTGCGTGGGCGCCGGACTTGTAGAGGGCCTTCATTGGCTTCCTTACTGTTGAAGGTCGCCCCGCTCCCTGCGCGGCGGAATCTCTCCTTCATTACAGCCACTCCAAAGCATTAGCACAAGCAGTATTTTCTCAATCGACGATGAAGCAATAGCTAATGCGTAGACTGTCTGGATGGAAATACACCAGCTGGAGATCCTTCGTGAGCTCGGCGCCCTGGGCAGTGTGAAGGCAGTCGCCGAAACCCTCATGGTGACACCCTCCGCCGTGTCCCAGCAGCTATCCCTGCTGCAGCGCAACGTGGAGGTCCCCCTGACCCGGAAGGAGGGGCGGAACCTGGTGCTCACCGAGGCCGGCCAGGTGCTCGCCGACGCCGGCGCCGCCGTCGTCAGCGCCATGGCCGATGCCCGCACGGCGATTGGCGCCTATCACGGCTCGCCGGTGGCACCGGTAACGCTCAGCGGCTTCCACAGCGCAGGCCAGGCATTGTTTGCTCCGCTGGCGCGGCTGCTCGACGCACCGGGCCAGCCGAGGATCCAGCTCTCCGACGAGGACGTGGCCCAGCAAGACTTCCCCGGGCTGACGGCCCGCTACGACCTGGTGCTGGCGCACCGGATGGACCACAGCCCCCGCTGGCCGGAGGAACGCGTGGCCGTGATCCCCCTGGCGCACGAACCGCTGGACGTCGCCCTTCCGGCCGACCACCGGCTCGCCGGGCAGGACACGGTCACAGCGGCCGACGTCGTGGGCGAACCGTGGGTGACCAGCCACACCGGTTACTCCCCCGCCGACGTGCTGTCCGCCGTCGCGGCCGTCTCCAGCAAGGAACTGAACATCCTCCACCGGATCAACGACTACTCCACCGTCGCCGCGCTGGTGGCGGCGGGCGGCGTGGTGGGCCTGCTGCCGCGGCATACCGCGCGGCCGGTGCTCAACCCCGGCATTGTGCTGCGGCCGCTCGAAGGCATCAGCACCCGCCGGCGGATTGATATCCTGGCGCGCCCCGAGAACCTGAAGCGCCGGTCGGTGATGATTGTGTGCGAGGCGCTCCAGGCGATCATGACCGGGCTGGTGGAGGACAGCTGACCCTGCGTGTGGCTGGCCCGCGCGCGGCTGGCCCAACTGGGTAGCAGCACATGTCGTTATGACGGCTCATAGCGACACCTGCTGCTACTTACTTGGACGGGGGGGGTTAGCTCGTGCTGGTGCTGGCTTTGTGCCCCTTGCCGTGGCCCTTCCCCAGACCGAAGCCTTTACCCATTCCCATCCCGTTGCCGGGTCCGGCAACGGCGCCTTCGACGATCCGCCCTGCCGTGGCCTGGTCCCCGTTCTTTACGCCCGAGATCCTGACGGCGTCACCCGCGGCGATGTCTGCGATGGTTCCGGCTGTGGGCTTAAGCCGTTTGCCGTCGTCGCCCTTTGCCGGCGAGCCATCCGCGGCAGGCGCCGGGAACTTAGTGATTTTTGTTTCCGCGTTGACCGCGTAGCTCCGGGTGAAACCGTCCTCGCTTTTCACCGTCACCGAGGTAGGGCTGACCGAATCCACGGTGCCCTGTTGGGTCAGACGCGTTTCAAAAGTCCCGTCCGCCTTCTTCACCACGCTTTCGCTGTGCAGCTGCCGCGGGCGCTGGGACTTGTCAGGCTTGCCTTGGTCCGTTTTGCCCGGCTGCCCGGGGGCGGGCTCACCGGACTTCCCTGAAGCGGAAGGGGACGGCGTTGGCGAGGGCGAGTCAGCGGCGGACCAGGCTATCGCCGTGCCCGCGCCGGTTAATGCCAGTGCCACCATGCCGGCCAGCACTGCCTTCCGCAGCCGCAACGGCTCCCGAACTGACATGACCCACCTCCTACTGCACGCCCAGGGCACCGCCGCCCTGATTCTTCAGTGTAGGACCGCGGCACGTTGCTGAACACGGGTACTTGGCACCGGCACGGGATGAGTACCTAAACGCCAACTGGGTCGCAGTAGATGCTGTTATGAGCGCTCATAACAGCATTAACTGCGACCCAGTTGGGTTAAAACGGGTGGTTCAGCCAGGCGTTTGGCTTAGCCTTCCACTCCCAGCTTTTCCAGAATCAGCTCGCGGACGCGGGCTGCGTCGGCCTGGCCGCGGGTGGCCTTCATGACACCGCCCACGATCGCGCCGATGGCCTGAAGCTTGCCGCCGCGGATCTTCTCCGCGACGTCGGGCTGCGCAGCCAGGGCGGCGTCGATGGCCTCCAACAGGGGGCCGTCGTCGGAAACTACGGCCAGGCCGCGCTTCTCGACGATTTCGGCCGGGGTACCTTCGCCGGCGAGAACGCCGTCCAGGACCTCGGTGGCCATCTTGTTGTTGATCTTGCCGTCTTCCACCAGCTTGTTCAGCTCAACGATGGTGGCCGGCTGCACGCCCAGCTGGCCGGGATCGAAGTCGGCGTTCTTGGCCCGGCCGACGATCTCGCCCATCCACCACTTGCGGGCCACGGTAGCCGAGGCGCCGGCAGCGATGGTTTCCTCGATCTCGTCCATGACGCCAGCGTTGACCACGTCGCGGAATTCCAGGTCCGAGTAGCCCCAGTCGGCCTGCAGGCGCTTGCGGCGGGCTGCCGGCGGCTCCGGCAGGGTGGCCCGGAGCTCCTCCACCCACTCACGCGACGCGACGATCGGAACCAGGTCCGGCTCCGGGAAGTAGCGGTAGTCGTCGGCATCGGACTTGGCCCGGCCCGACGTCGTCGTGCGGGTGTCCTCGTGCCAGTGGCGCGTCTCCTGGGTGACCGGCTCGCCGGAGTCCAGGACGGCGGCATGCCGCTGGATCTCATAGCGGACCGCGTGCTCGACGGCGCGCAGCGAGTTGACGTTCTTCGTTTCGGAGCGGATGCCGAAGCGTTCGCGGCCATGCGGCCGTAGCGAGACGTTCGCGTCGCAGCGCACGTTGCCGCGCTCCATCTTCGCGTCGGACACGCCGAGGTTCTTGACGATCTCCCGGACGGCGGCGACGTAGGCCTTGGCCAGCTCGGGAGCGCGCGATCCTGCCCCTTCAATGGGCTTCGTGACGATTTCGACCAGCGGAACGCCGGAACGGTTGTAGTCCACCAGCGAGAACTCGGCACCCTGGATGCGGCCCGCGGACCCGCCCATGTGGGTCAGTTTGCCGGCATCCTCTTCCATGTGGGCGCGCTCGATCTCCACGCGGAAGATGGTGCCGTCGGAGAGTTCAATGTCCAGGTAACCGTCGTACGCGATGGGGTCTTCGTACTGTGAGGTCTGGAAGTTCTTGGGGGTGTCCGGGTAGAAGTACTGCTTCCGGGCAAACGTGCAGGACTCGGCGATCTTGCAGTTCAACGCAAGGCCGATCTTGATGGAGGACTCGATCGCGGTCTTGTTCACCACGGGCAGTACGCCCGGCATGCCCAGGTCCACCTCGTTCACGTTGGTGTTCGGCTCGTCACCGAAGACGTTGGGCGCGGAGGAGAACATCTTGGTCTTGGTGTTGAGCTCCACATGGACCTCAAACCCCAGGACGGGATCGTACTTCTCCATGGCCTCTTCGAAGCTCAGGGTTGCGTCCATGCTCATTACTTTGCCTCCTGAGTTTCGGTCGATAGGGCCAGTTCCGGCGCCTGGGCCAGCAGCGGGCCGCCCCACTTAGCTTCCAGCAGCGATTCCAAGACAGCACCAACCCGGTAGAGGCGGGCGTCCTGGCGTGCGGGTGCCAGCAGCTGGATGCCGACGGGCAGGTTGTCCTCATCGGCCAGTCCACCGGGCAGGGTCAGGCCGGGAACGCCGGCGAGGTTGGCGGGGATGGTGGCGACGTCGTTGAGGTACATCGCCAGCGGGTCGTTGAGCTTCTCGCCCAGCTTGAACGCCGTGGTGGGGGCCGTGGGCGAGATCAGCACGTCAGCCTGTGCGAACGCGGCATCGAAGTCCCGCTGCACCAGAGTGCGGACCTTCTGCGCGGAGCCGTAGTAGGCGTCGTAGTAGCCTGCGCTCAGGGCGTAGGTGCCCAGGATGATGCGGCGTTTGACCTCGTCGCCGAAACCGGCGGCGCGGGTGGCAGCCATGACGCGTTCGATGGTCATGGGACCATCCTCGGGGAGGACGCGCAGGCCGTACCGGACGCCGTCGAACTTGGCCAGGTTGGAGGAGGCCTCCGACGGCATGATCAGGTAGTAGGCACCCAGGGCGTACTGGAAGTTGGGGCAGGAAACCTCAACAATTTCCGCGCCGGCTTCCTTGAGCAGTGCCAGGGAATCGTTGAAGCGGTTCTCCACGCCGGGCTGGTAGCCCTCGCCGTGGAGCTCCTTGATGATGCCGATCCGCAGGCCCTCGACGTTGCCCACGCGGGCGGCCGCCGCGAGGTCCTCCAGCGGCTCCGGGAGTGAAGTGGAATCGAACGGATCGTGCCCGCCGATGACCTGGTGCAGGAGCGCCGAGTCCAGCACGGTACGGGACACGGGGCCGATCTGGTCCAGCGAGGAGGCCATGGCGATGGCGCCGTACCGGGAGACGCTGCCGTAGGTGGGCTTGACGCCCACGGTGCCCGTGACGGCACCGGGCTGGCGGATGGAACCGCCGGTGTCCGTTCCGAGGGCCAGCGGCGCTTCGAAGGCTGCGACGGCGGCTGCCGAACCGCCGCCGGAACCGCCCGGGATCCGGTCCAGGTCCCACGGGTTGCGGGTGGGTCCGTACGCGGAGTGCTCCGTGGAGGAACCCATGGCGAACTCGTCCAGGTTGGTCTTGCCCAGGATGGGCATCTTGGCGGCGCGGAGCCGCTTGACCACGGTGGCGTCGTACGGGCTGTGCCAGCCCTCGAGGATCTTCGAGCCGGCCGTGGTGGGCTGGCCGATGGTGACGATGAGATCCTTGACCGCGATGGGCACGCCGGCCAGTTCGTGGAGTTCCCCGGCCGCGGCGCCGCCGGCGGCGCGGATGGCGTCCACCTCGGCGGCGACGGCGAGGGCCTCTTCCGTGTTGACGTGGAGGAACGCGTTCACGCCGCGTTCGCCGCCGTCGACCGCTGCGATCCGGTCAAGGAACGCCTGGGTGACCTCGACGGAAGTGACCTCGCCGGCGCGCAGCTTCTCGGCCAGCTGGGCCGCCGAGAGGCGGATGAGTTCGTTGTTGTCAGTCATGCCTATGCCTCATCCAGGATTGCCGGGACCTTGAAACGGTTCTCATCGGAATCGGGAGCTCCCGAGAGTGCCTGCTCCGCAGTGAGCGTATGGCCCACAACGTCCTCGCGGAACACGTTGGTCAGCGGGATCGGGTGGGAGGTTGCCGGGACGTCATCACCGGCGGCTTCACTTACGGACTTCACTGAATCAACGATGACAGCGAGTTCGCCGGCCATCCTGTCCAGCTCTTCAGCACTCATCTCGATGTGAGCGAGCTGCGCGAGGTGCGCAACATCGTCACGGTTGATCGCAGCCATGGATCTCCCCTGCAAGTTCAAATTGTTTTCCGACCTTGCACGGCTCTTCGCCCGAACAAAGTGCGGTTTGTTTTCCGAACCAGTCTAGTGGGGAAACGTTGGTGCCCGTCTGACGACCCCCAGCGGGCGTCAGACGGGCACCTCGGTGCCGTGGCCCCGGTCACGGGGACCGGGCACAGGCAGCATAAGACTAGCCGATACCGATGGCTCCGGTCAGCATTCCTACACCCAACATGACGAGGCAGACCACTGCCGCGCGCCACAGGACCTTTTTGTGGTGGTCACCCAGGTCCACCTTGGCCAGGGAGACCAGGAGCAGGATGGCGGGAACCAGCGGGCTCTGCATGTGGAACGGCTGCCCGGTGATGGAGGCACGGGCCATCTCGGCGCCGCTGATGCCATAGTGCGCAGCGGTTTCGCTGAGGACCGGCAGCACGCCGAAGTAGAACGCGTCGTTGCTCATAAAGAACGTCATGGGGATGCTGAGTACGCCGGTGATGACGGCCATGAGCGGGCCCATGCTGGACGGGATGATCTGTACCAGCCAGGCGGACATCGCCTCAACCATGCCGGTGCCTTTGAGGACGCCGGTCAGGACTGCGGCAGCCATGACCATGCTGACCACAGCAACGATCGACGGTGCGTGGGCCACGATCTGCGCGGCCTGGTCCTTGACGTGGGGGAAGTTCACTAGCAGGGCGATGGCGGAACCCACCATGAAGACGTACGGCAGGGGGATGATGTTAGCCACGAGGACCGCCATGACAGCCACGGTGAGACCCAGATTGAACCACTGCAGCCTGGGGCGCAGGGTCTTGCGGTTAGGGTCGAGGGCGGTGCCTGCCATGCTGGTGTCGCTGTCATCAACCGGCGCTTCGGTGCGTTCCAGCACCGCGATTGAGGAACCGCCGACGGCGGGGCCTCCTGTTGCGGGAACAGGCGCGGTACCGCGTCCGGAACCTCCGCTGCCGGAACCACTGCGGGAGGTGCCGCTGCCGCCTGCCGGGGCGCCGTCGTCGAAAGCGTCAGTGGTGAAAGGTGCTGCCGAGGACGGCACGCCCCAGATCTCGGGCTGCGTGGCGCGAAGGCGGTTACGTTCCTGCAGGCCGAGGACCCAGGCGAAGACGAGGACGACGGCGAGGCCGGCGATGAGTGAGGGGATCATGGGAACGAAGACGTCGTTGACGTCGATCTTCAGTGCACTGGCGGCACGGGCGGTGGGGCCGCCCCACGGCACGATGTTCATGGTGCCGTTGGCCAGGCCAGCCACGACCGTGAGAACCACCGGGCTCATCTTCAGCCGGATGTAGATCGGCAGCATGGCTGCGGTGGTGAGGATGAAGGTGGTGGAGCCGTCGCCGTCGAGGGAGACTGCGGCGGCAAGGAGGGCAGTACCCAGGACCACCTTGGCAGGGTCATTGCCAAGCTTGCGCAGGATGAACCGGACCAACGGGTCGAACAGCCCGACGTCGATCATCAGGCCGAAGTAGATAATGGCGAACATCAGCAGGGCGGCGGTTGATGTCATGGACTTCATCGAGTCCATGACCATGTCGCCAATGCCCAGTCCGGCGCCTGCGAAAAGTCCAAAAACGGTGGGGACGATGATCAGCGCCAGCACTGGCGTCAACTTCTTCGTCATGATCAGCACCATGAATACCGCGATCATTGCGAATCCAAGTAATACCAGCACGGCCGGCTCCTTCATGTGAACAGCGGCACAGCGGTGTGACGCGTGCTACAGACTGTAGGGTGGCGGGCGTCACGCCCGTGCCTTTGGCTCAATTGATTGGCATACTGCTTATTCGGAGCATTTTGCGCATTCTGCTCACGCGCTCGCCGGACGAGATGCAAACGCCCGCAGCCCACCGGAACGCACTGCCCCACGACGAAACGCAAGACCGCACGGCGAAACGCCCTACGGCACGAGTTGCCACACGAGAGGAGGACCATGCCACGTTCCTGGCGCACGCCTCCCATCCGGTTCTCCACGCAGACTTTGTTCCTGCAGCTCGGCGTGGTCCTGCTTGTGGTGCTGCTGAGCACGGCCGTCCACGCCTGGCTGACGTACGACAGAGTGGGCCGCGACGCCGAAAACCAGGCCCTGACCTTGGCCCGGGCGGTGGCCGCCGACCCCTCAGTACAGGCCGACGTGCTGGCTATCAGTGAGCGTGAGGGCACTCCCCCGCCGGCCGAGCTCCGCGCCGGGCCCCTGATGGCCGCCGCCGAGGCGACGCGGATCCGGACGGGCGCCCTGTTTGTGGTGATCACCGACGAAACCGGCCTGCGCCTGGCCCATCCCGACCCCGCCCGGTTAGGTGAGAAGGTCAGCACCGACCCCACCGAGGCCCTCGCCGGGCAGGACATCACCACCCGGAACACCGGAACGCTGGGTCCGTCGGCTGGTGCCAAGGTTCCCGTCTACGCGCGGGGGACTGACACCGTGGTGGGCGAAGTCAGCGTGGGCTACTCCATGGAAACTGTGGGTCAGAGCCTTGAACGGGACATCGGACCGGTCGCCCTCACCGCTGCCGGGGCGCTGCTGGCCGGCATGCTGGCTTCATTCCTGCTGCGGCACCGGCTGCGGCGGCTCACCATGGGCCTCGAACCTGAGGAGATCAGCACCCTTGTCCATGACCAGGTGGCCGTCCTGCAAGGCGTGGACGACGGCGTCATCGGCGTCGCGGCCGACGGCAGAATCAGCGTCTTCAACGCAGCCGCACAGCGCCTCCTGGACCTCCCGGATGTATCCGGGACTTCGTGGGCCGGTGCGCCCGTGCCCACCCAGCTGAAGGCGCTGACCAGGGCGGATGCTGAGGAGGCGGACGCCATCGAGCTTGTCGCCGGGGGCCGGGTTTTGGTGGCGAGTGCCCGCAAAGCCCTGCACCGCCGGGAGGACCTGGGCTGGGTGGTGATGCTCCGGGACCGTACGGAACTGCAGCAGCTCACCCGCCAGCTCGACGCCGTGGGCACCATGTCCACTGCCCTGCGCGCCCAGCGCCATGAATTCGCCAACCAGCTGCACACGATTGCCGGCCTGATGAGCATCGGGCAGCACCAGCAGGCCCGTGATTACCTGGCAGGACTTGCCGCCACCGGACCCTTGAAATTCCCGGTGGACCAGGCCGAGCTGCTCCAGGACCCCTACCTTCAGGCCTTTGTGGGCGCCAAGGGGGTGGAGGCCGACGAACGCGGTGTCACCCTTCGGATCGGGCCGGAAACCCTGGTCCGCGGGCAGGTCACGGAGCCGCAGGACGTCACCACTGTGCTGGGCAACCTCATCGACAATGCGGTGAAGGCCGCAGTAGCGGGCTCCGCCACAGACCGGTGGGTGGAGCTGGAGGTGCTGGACGAACCGCACGAAGACGGCGGGACCCTCCTCATCGTCGTCGCAGACTCCGGCGACGGGCTGGCTCCCGGGACGGAAACCGAGGCAGTCTTCGCGGAGGGCTACACGACTGCGCCGGGAGCCGTCGGGCCAGATGCTGCAGGTCTGGACAGTGCCGGTCTGGATGGGCGCGGCTTGGACAGTGCGGGTCTGGATAGGGGCGGCTTGGACAGGGGTGGCCGGAGGAGTGGCGGCCAAGGCCTGGGCCTGGCGTTGGCCCGGAAACTGGCCCGACGCCGCGGCGGGGACATCAGGATCCTGGAAACTGGCACGCAGGGTGGACCCGGAGCTGTGTTCATGGCCTCCCTGCCAGGCACTACCGCCGGAACTAATTCGAGTACGACTGCGGGAACTCACACCGGCGCAACCCACACCGGGGCCGCTGACGGAACCCTCACCGGGGCCGCTGACGGAACCCTCACCGGGACTTCGGGCCCTATAAACACTTCAGAAAAGGATGACGATGCCTGAGGATTTCCGTGTGCTGATCGTGGACGACGACTTCCACGTGGCCAAGCTGCACGCCGCCTATGTCGACTCGGTGGCGGGGTTCCTCGCCCTGTCACCGGTTGGTACGGCGTCGCTGGCGCTGCAGACGATCCATAGCCTCCGCCCCGACCTGGTGCTGTTGGACGTGTACCTTCCCGATGCGTCGGGACTGGACCTGCTGCAGCAGCTGGATGTGGACACCATCATCCTCAGTGCAGCATCAGACGCCGAGTCGCTTCGCAAAGCATTCCGCCGCGGCGCCATGGGGTATCTGTTGAAGCCGTTTACGTCCGAGTCGCTCTCGCAGCAGCTGCGTTCCTATGCCCGGTACCGGAGGCTTCTGGGCCAACCGGGCGTTCTGGACCAGGGCGCAGTGGAGCGGGCTAAACGAGCGCTGATTCCGGGGGACGTGACGCCGTCGTCCAAGCCGCGGTCCGCCACCGAGGCAGCGGTTCTGGAATCCCTGATTGCCGGCGAGCAATACTCGGCAGCGGAGGTTGCCACCCGGGTCGGGGTCTCCCGGGCCACGGCACAGCGGTACCTGTCCTCACTGGCCGACGACGGCGCCGTCGACATCCAACTCCGCTACGGAACCACCGGACGGCCGGAACACCGTTACGGGCTGCCTGCGCAGTAGCCAGTCAGGGCAGGCGGCAGTTAGGGCAGGAGGGCAGCGGCCAGTTAGGTGGGTACCAGCGTGTCATCCTGCCGGCTGTCTCTGGCGTAAATGACGTCAGGCCAGTTAGGTGGGTACCAACGTGTCATCCTGCCGGCTGTCTCTGGCGTAAATGACGTCTGGCCAGTGGGGTGGCTCCCAATCGGGTTGTTCGCTTTGGTAGTGCCGGCCTGTGGGTGAAATCCAGCCGGGCGGTTCGTGCTTGCTGGGTTGGGTGGGTGTCCAGGCGGTGGTGTGGCGGAGCCGGTGGTGCTTGGGGCATGGCTGGCCAAGATTTGCGATGCCGGTAGTGCCGCCGTTGGCCCAGGCAAGGATATGGTCGGCCTCGTTATCCAGGGACGGGTTTGAGCAGCCAGGGAATGGGCACTTTCCGTCCCGCAACCTCAGCCATTGACGCAGGGCCTTGGGGACCCGGTAACTGTCGCGGCCGATCTCCAACGGGGCGCCGTCGCGAGGATCGGTCAGGACGCGGTGGAACGACTGGGCACCGTCAGCCACGAGGGCGCGGGCCATGGACGGTGGGATCGGCCCGTACCCGTCCAACATGGCGGGCTCCTCGGTCAGACCCATCAGCGCAAACACCGGCACGGTGACGAGGACCTGGGCTTTCGGTGGCGGAATTATCCCGGCAGCGTCGTCCAGAGTGCCGCCGAGGAGCCATGCCGCGACGTTGTCGGCACGGAGTTGAGTGAGGGTCCTGCCCTCGGTAGGTCCCTGAAGGGCCCGGGCTGCTGCGGTGGTCCGCTCCCAAATCCCGGATGCCTGATCGGCGGGCAGGTAGGCCGAGAGCCAGGCCATGCCGTCCCGGTCCGGGGAATACACAACCCGACGGTCCAAAGCACTGTTGGCATGGCGTTGTTCGATGCTGACAGGGTGGTGACGCTCGCGCCAGGTCAGGGCCTTGGCCCGGAACCGGCCCGGGACCAAGTGCCCGGCCGGGCCCCGGGCCGGGTTCGGCGCGTCAGGGTCCTGGAAATGGGCTTCCAACGCGTGGGCGCCGGCGGGGTCCAGGTTGATTGTTTCATCCACCATGATCCGGGCGTGCTGCCACGAAATGGTCCCTGCCTCAAGAGCGGCAAGCGTGAGCGGCAGGGCAGTACGTAAGCGGTGGGCTTCGACCAGCAGCCCGCCGGCCGTGCGTTCGCTGACCGTCAGGGCGCACGAGACCTCGGCCACGATACTTATTTCCTGACCGGTGTTGTCTTCCGGCGACACCGGCGGTCCGGCAGTTGACCGGGCGGCCTCGTCATAACCACCGGCGGCACGGACCTTTACCGCGGCGGCCATCGCCTCCAGCCCAGCCGCCCCGGACAACACCGTCAGACACGCCTCAGCCTCCCAACGAGCCAGATCACCCGCAGGAATTAGCGCCGGCCCCCGGAGCACACCGGCCAGCTGCGAAGCAGACGCCGCGATGGCCTCCAAAGTCTCCGCAGCTGCCGTGGTGTCCATATCTCCAGCATCACAGAGCAGCCCGTCGACAGCGCGAAGGCTGTACCCCTATGTGGATAACTTCCCGAGAGTATTTGGCAAGACTGCCGGCCCGGCTTCGCCTTTGCCCTGCCACGCGGCGGCCAGCTTCGTTCTGCGTTTAGCTGGCGCTCTTCTGCGCGACGAGTTCAATCTCCACCAGCATCTTCGGGTCGAGGAAGGGCAGGACATGCACCAGGGACAGGGTGGGCCGGATTTCGCCGAAAACTTCGCCGTGGGCCCGGCCGGCTTCTTCCCATTTGGCGATGTCCGTCAGGTACAGCTTGGACTGAACCACGTCCTCGAAGCTGAACCCGGCGTCGGCCAGGAC
Organism: Pseudarthrobacter sp. 01T43; assembly: GCF_056398665.1. NCBI lineage: Bacteria > Bacillati > Actinomycetota > Actinomycetes > Micrococcales > Micrococcaceae > Pseudarthrobacter > Pseudarthrobacter sp. 01T43. The sequence continues at coordinate 195,925 of NZ_JBFTPV010000008.1, forward strand.
GGTCCCCAGCTTCTTCAAAATGAACTGGGTCTGGGTGTAGAAGTCATCGCCCACGATGCCGTCTTCGCCGCTGGCGGCAGTGGCCGAAATGTAGAGCGTATTGTCCACCTGGACGGCCCGGGAGTAGCCGAGGGTCTGTTCCCAGACGGAGCCGGTGCCGAATGTTTTGCGCATGGTGGGCCTTTCAGTGCCGAAAATGAGTCGGCACCACTTTAGGGCGGCTAGACATCGAGCCGGTAAACCAGCAGCTTTATGTCGGTGCCGGGAATCAGCCAGTCGCGTGCCGGGACGCGCCGGAAACCTGTTTTCCGATACAGGCCATGGGCGCTTTCCCAGGTCCTGCCGGTGGTCAGCGCCACTCCGTGGATCCCATCCAGCGACTTCGCGTGCTCGATGATGGCCTTCACCATGGCCTGCCCTGCACCGCTGCGCTGCACAGCGGGGTCGACCACGAGCATCCGGAACTCCAGCTCATCCGCAAGTGCGATGTCGGCATACGGCTCGCCCGCGAGCGCCAACGTCACGGAACCCACCACCTGCCCGTCCCGCTCGGCAACCCAGATCGTGGCTTTCGCTGCACGTGCCGCGACTTCCTGGATCTGCTGCATGTACGGGTGGTCCGCGCTATCGAAGTATCCTGCTGCGAGGTAGGAGTCAGCGGTGATTCTGGCGATGGCGTCGAAGTCGGCCTCAACGGCGGAACGGATGGTTATTTGCGATTGCACCTGACAATGTTAGTGCCGGAACAGGCTCAGAGCGGAAACTTCCCGGCCAGCTCCAACGTTCCGGCGCAGGTCCAGGCCGCGAGCCGGTCCGCGTCAGTTGGCCCGCCGTCGACGGGGCTCTCCAGGCGCGGACGCCGCACCCAGCAGCCAGCTTCCTCCGCGATCAGCGCCCCGGCTGAGTAGTCGTGTTCGTTCAGCCCGCGTTCCCCGTAGGCGTCATGGGTTCCGTCCGCCACGAGGCAAAGGTCCAGCGCCGCGGAGCCCAGCCGCCTGACATCGGCGAACCCGTCCATGAGATCGCCGAGCATCGCTGCCTGCTCAACGCGTATTGCGGGATCGTAACTGAAGCCCGTGGCCAAAATCTGGCCGGTACGGCCCGCCACCGGGCCCTGGAGCGGGGTTAGCCGGCCGCCCTCTTCCAGCCATGCGCCGTGGCCGCGTGCAGCGTGGTAGACGCGGCCCAGGGCAGGCGCGTTGACGACGCCGGCCAGCCAGACGCCGTCGGAATCGGCAACTGCCACGGAGGTGGCGTAGTAGACGATATTCCGGATGAAGTTGGTGGTTCCGTCCAGGGGGTCGATGGACCAGCGATAACCGCTGGGGGAAGCAGGCCGCGTTGTCCCGTGTTCCTCCCCGGTGATGATGTCCTGCGGCCGGGCGGCCATGATGACTTCCCGGACGGCGTTTTCCGCGGCGACATCGAAGGCGGTGACCCAGTCCCCCGAGTCACCCTTGTTACTGACGTCCAAGGCGTCGCCGTTGCGTGACGCCAGCACCGCGGCGCCCGCGGAGGCCGCCTGCTTGGCCACCGCTAGGAGTTCTACGGTGAGGTCTTGCTGGTTCATTCTGTTACCTCTTCAGATTCGAAAGTGTTCTCGGGTTCGTTTGTCTCTTCGGATTCGGCAGCGTTTTCCGGTCCGGAAGTGTTCTCGGATTCAGCACCCGGGTCCAAAGCCGCGGCCGGACCGTTCGCCAGGAGCTCCCGGAAGCCGTCCTCGTCCAGCACGGGTATTCCGAGCTGCTCAGCCTTGTCCAGCTTGGTGCCGGCGTTCTCCCCGGCCACCACATAACTGGTGTTCTTCGAGACGGAACCTGCTGCTTTGCCGCCCCGGGTGAGGATCGCTTCCTTGGCCTCGTCCCGGCTAAAGTCAGGCAGGGAGCCCGTGACAACAATGGTCAACCCTTCCAGGGTCCGGGGTGTTGACTCGTCGCGCTCGTCCTCCATCCGGACGCCGGCCGCAGCCCAGCGGTCAAGGATCTCCAGGTGCCAGTCCTCAGCAAACCATTCCTTGAGGGCCGCCGCGATGGTGGGCCCCACACCGTCCACGTGCGCAAGTTCTTCTTCGGAGGCGTTCCGGATGCCGTCCATGCTGCCGAACGAGGTAGCCAGTGCGCGGGAAGCCCGGGGACCCACATGCCGGATGGACAACGCCACCAGCACACGCCACAGTGGCTGGGTTTTGGCCTTTTCGAGCTCCTTGAACAGCTTCTCCGTGGTAGCGGTTGGCTTCGACGGGGACTTGGCCGTGGCCTTTGTCCAGAAGTACGGGACCAGGTCCCAGGTTCCAGTACCGACACCCTTGGCGCGCTTCTCGCGCCAGACGGTCACGTCGGCCAGCTTGTTCCGGAGCTCGTCCCGTCCGGAGTCCGCCGCCAGTTCAAACAGTTGGGACTCGCTGCCCAGGATGCCGTCGCCGGAGGGTTCCACCCTGCCACCGTTGGTGGCGGGATCCGCGCCTGGTCCTGACGTGAGCGCGATGGCGGCCTCCCCGCCAAGTGCCTCGATATCGAACCCGCCGCGGCCGGCCAGGTGGAAGACCCGTTCGCGGAGCTGCGCCGGGCAGGACCGGGCATTGGGGCAGCGGATATCCACGTCACCTTCCTTGCCGGGCGCAAGGGGGGTTCCGCACGAGGGGCACTCGGTGGGCATCACAAAGTCACGCACGGGCGGTTGCTGTTGGTCGCGCAGGGCCAGCACGGGTCCGACAATCTCCGGGATGACATCACCGGCCTTCCGCAGGACAACAATGTCGCCAATCTTCACACCCTTGGCCTTCACGACGTCCTGGTTGTGCAAGGTGGCCATGCCAACGGTTGACCCGGCGACCTTCACCGGCTCCATGACACCGAACGGGGTTACGCGTCCGGTCCGTCCCACGTTGACTGCTATGTCAAGCAGTTTTGTGTGGACTTCCTCCGGCGGGTACTTGTAGGCCACGGCCCACCGCGGCACCCGGCTGGTGTAGCCAAGGGCCCGCTGGGTGGCGAGGTCGTCGACCTTGACCACAATGCCGTCGATTTCGTGCATCAGGCTGTGCCGTTTGTCGCCGTAGCGTTTGATGAAGGCAAGCACGTCCTGCAGGCTCCCGAGAACCTCGAAGTACGGGCTGACGGGCAGGCCCCACGTTTCCAGCAGGCCATACGTCTGGGACTGGCTGAGGGTCTCCAGCCCTTCGCGGGCACCGATTCCGTGGACAAACATCCGCAGCGGCCGCTTGGCCGTTTCTGCAGGGTCCTTCTGGCGGAGGGAACCGGCCGCGGCGTTCCTGGGGTTGGCCAGCGGTGCCTTGCCGGCTTCAATCAACGCCTCGTTGAATTCTGCAAACGCCTTGGACGGGATGAAGACCTCACCGCGGATCTCCATCTCGGCCGGGAATCCGGTGCCGGTCAGCTCCTGTGGGATTTCCTTGATGGTCAGCACGTTGTGGGTGATGTCCTCGCCCGTTGTACCGTCGCCCCTGGTGGCGGCCCGGATCAGTTTGCCGTCCCGGTACAACAGGTTGACGGCCAGGCCGTCGATCTTGAGTTCGGTCAGCCAGGCGGGCACAGCAGTGTCCCCGAGTTTGGTGATGCTGGCCTCGGCCTTGGTGATCCAGGCTTCCAGTTCCTCGAGGGAAAAGACGTCCTCGAGGCTGTACATGCGCTGCAGGTGTTCGACGGCGGCGAATGCGGCTGAGACCTCACCGCCCACCTCCTGCGTCGGGGAGTCGTTGGCAACGAGCTCGGGGTGCAGCGCCTCGATCTCCTCCAGCCGCCGGAACAGTTCGTCGAATTCGGCGTCCGAGACCAGGGGTTCGTCCTCCTGGTAGTACGCGAAGCGGTACTTCCTGACCGAGTCAGCCAGGTTCTCGTATTCTTCGCGGACCGATTCAGAAGGGACGGCATCCTGGTCAGTCACGTTCTCGTTGCTGGCGGCTGTGGCCTCTGCGGGGCCTGTTGCTGTGCTCACAGACCTATCTTGCCTTACCCCTCCGACACTTAAGGCCCGAGGGCCCGGACGGTGTGTCCGGGCCCTCGGTCAAACAAAGCCGGCCTAGCGTGAAGCCTGGTCCTGCTCGTTGGCGTTCCTGGTGGCCTTCTGCCCGGCATCCTTCAGCGCCTGGATGACCTGGTTCAAAGCAGTGCTATGCGTGCCGGACCACTCGCTGCGGAAGACCGTCGCGTCCGGGCCCTCCCACCTGGTGCCATCGAGCAGACGGGTGAGGTTACTCCGCTGCTGCTCGATCTCCGAAGCCCCGGCCTGCAGCTTCGTGCCAAGAGTCTTGAGCTGCTCAACATCTGCGCCCCAAATAGCCATCAGTTTCTCCTCATAAGTCATCGGATCCGATCCAGATCGGCATCCCCCGCGGCCCCCGGCTCATCCGGAAGATCCATTGCCCCCAACCTAACCCGGCCCCGGAAACCCGTCGATG
>NZ_JBFTPV010000009.1:0-114129 GCF_056398665.1 Pseudarthrobacter sp. 01T43
TTCCGCCGGGCAATAGGCCCCGCGGCGCCGCCTCCCCAACACGACGGAAACCCGCCAGCATCAAGCCGGCGCCGCGGGACCGCCCGGCGACAATGGCCGCCCCGGACGGACAGGAAACCCAACCACCCTCACCTCATATCGTCTAGGTAGCAGCACATGTCGGTATGAGGGCTCAAAACGACACCGGCTGCCACCTAGTTGGGCCGCCACGCAGGAAACGCACGCCTACGCCCGCAGCCACTCCGCGCACGAGTTAAGGTTCTGGCTAACGCTCGCCACCGCGGCCGCAGCGTCGTGGGCCTCGATGGCATCCACCAGGGCGCCGTGCCCCTCGTTCGTGAGGCCGTCGAGGCGGCCCTTGCGCTGCTGCTTGAGCAGGTCCTGGTGGAAGACGTCACCGAAACTGACATAGAGCTCGTGCAGCAGCGGGTTACCAGAGGCCTGGGCCACGCGCGCATGGAATTCCCAATCGGCCCGGGCCCATCCCTCGAAGTCAGCCGCATGCCAGGCGACCTCCCGGGTGGTGAGCACGGCGCGCAGGGCGGCGACGTCGTCGGCCGTTGCGTTTTTGGCGGCGAGGCTGGCGGCCTGGGTGTCCAGGCCGAGCCGGACTTCGAGGATGTGTCCCTCCGTGTGGTCCTGGTACATCCGCCGGGCCGCGCCGGAGATCTCGCTGATGGCACGGACATAGGTGCCGTCGCCGCGGCGGACCTCCAGCATCCCGCTGTGCGCCAAGGCCTTAATGGCTTCGCGGAGCGTGCCGCGGGAGACGCCCAGGTTCTGGACCAGTTCCGTCTCCGAAGGGATGCGCTGCTGCAGCTGCCATTCGCCCGAATGGATCATCTGGCGGAGTTTTGCGGTGACTTCGTCGGTGAGCGGCTGACGGTGCGACGTGCTCAGGGTCATGCGGTCCTGCCTTTCCGGACAGCGATGGGGGCGCGCGAGATCAGGTGGGCCACCGCAACCTGGACCACGGCGAGGCCCAGCAGCAATGCCACGGGCAGGGTCCAACTGCCGGTCACCCCGTACAGCAGGCCGGTACCGAAGGGACCCGCCGTCGCCAGCAGATAGCCAGTCGATTGCGCCAGTGTGGACAGTGCGGTTGTCTCGGCAGTGCTCGTCCCGCTCCGGCTGATCATCACCATGACCAGCGGGAAGATGCCCAGGCCGAACCCGAGCAGGACAGCGGAAATAACGGCCAGGCTCACCGGCAGGAACAGCAGCGACGCCAGGCCGGCCACCATCATGATGCTGACCAGATACAGCGCCGGCCGGAGCATGCGGGGCCGCGAGCCGATGGCGATGATCACCATGCCGGCGGGCACTGAGACCAGCTGCATCAGCCCGTACAGGAGGCCGCTGTCCGCCGCGTTCACGCCCATGGTGATCAGCATTGAGGGGAACCAGCTGATGAGCGCATAGGCCAACAGTGCCTGCAGAGTGAAGATGGCGGTGAGCAGCTGGCCCTTTCGGGTTCGCAGGAGCGGCCACGGCGAAATGGGGGTGCTTGAGGCACGGACGCTGTGCCGGTGCGTGTGCAGCACCACGGGCAGGAAGCCCAGGAACGCCGCCAGCGCCAGGAACCCGATCGCGCCCACCGCGGCGGACGGCGAGCCAAGCGCCAGCGACATCGGGATGACAGCTACTGCCGTGACAGTGGCGCCGGTGGTCATCGTCACCGTGTAAAGCATGGTCATCATTGACGTGCGGTGGGCAAAATGTTCGCGAATGAACGACGGCATGGCCACGTTGCAGACGGCCAGGCCGGACATCCCGATCACCGTACCCGCCAGCAGCATGCCGGTTGCCGGGATCCCCCGCAGCAGCAGCCCGCCGGCCAGGAATGCCAATGCCAGCAGGATGGCCTTCTCAACGCCCAGCCGGCCGGTCAGCCATGAGGTTGCCGCCCCGGCCAACGCAAAGCACAGGGTGGGGATGGAAGGGATAACGGCGGCCAGCAGCGGCCCGTAGCCCAGGACCTGCTGAAGATCGTGCAGCAGTGCCGATGCGCCGGAAATCCCCGCCCGCAGGTTCAGCCCGATGAGCACCAGCGCCACCACGCCAAGCACGACGGCGGAGCGCGGCTTGGGCGGGGCGGCGGACAATGCGGACAATGCGGGCGGGGCGGGCGGCGCGGGCGGGGCAGTCATGTCCTTTAGGTTAGACGTTGGACGTTTGATGTTTCGGCTTCTGTGCTGAATGTCTCCGACTGTTAACGTCCCGGGCATAGACTCGGGCCAGCAGGCCATGGAGGCCCGGGGTGACACTGGAAGGACGGCTGGTCATGGCTTCCCAGAAAGTTGAGGTCGAAAAGAAGTACGACGTCGGCGCTGACGCCGAGGTGCCGGACCTCAGGGAGGTTTCCGGGATCGCCCGGGTGGGGGAGCCGCGAGTGGACCAGCTCGAAGCGGTGTACTTCGACACCGAAGACTCGGCGCTCGGTGCCCGCGGAATCACCCTCCGCCGCCGCACCGGCGGCAGTGACGCCGGGTGGCACGCGAAGTTGCCCCCGCGAGAGGGTGCCGGTTCGGAGAGTGCGGGCGCCGGGTCGTCTGCAGAACCCCAGCGGCGCCTCGAGCTTCGGGCGCCACTGGGCCAGCCCGGCGTCGTTCCTGACACCCTGCTGGCGTACCTGCTGGTGTATCTGCGCGGCGACGATCCCCTGCCTGCTGTCCGACTGGAGACGCAGCGCACCACCTATCCGCTTTACGGCGATGACGGGGTGCACCTCGCGGACCTGGCGGATGATCGGGTCAGCGCGCAAATCCTCAAGCGCAGCGGTGCGCTGGACGAGGCGGCGGGCACCCAGCAGTGGCGGGAATGGGAACTTGAACTGGTGCACGGAAGCCCGGACCTGTTTCCGGCGGCCGAGGATATCCTCGCAGCTGCCGGGGCACGCCCGGCGGAGCACGGGTCGAAACTGGCAAAAGCTCTGCAGGGCGCTGGTGACGCAGCGGCGCCGGGAGCGAGTGTTACCGCTTCGGCCGTCAAGCCGCCGCCTAAGAAGGGCCGCGGGAAGAAAGGGCTCAGTAATAAGGGTCGCGGTAAGAAGGGGCCGGTCTCGGACCTCCTGATCACTTATTTGGCTGCGCAGATCGGCGAAATGCTGGCGAACGACCCCGGCGTGCGGCTGGAGGAGCCCGAGGCCGTACATGACCTGCGCTCGGCCACCCGTCGGGCACGTTCGGCGCTCGCGGCCTATAAGAGGTTTTACAGTGCAGTCACCGTGCGGCGCCTCCGGGATGAGCTGAAGTGGCTCGGCGGGATGCTGGGATCGCCGCGCGACGCAGAAGTGATGCTGGACCGTTTGCGCGGGCACGCGGCGGAACTGCCCCCGGGGCCGGCTTCGAAGGCGGCAGCGGACCGGCTCGAAGAAGAACTCGGCAACACCATGGACACTGCCTATCGGAAACTCCAGAAAACGCTGCTGTCCGAGCGGTATTTCCGGCTCCTTGATGACCTCGAGGCCTTCCGGGACCAGCCGCCAACACGGCCCGAGGGGGCAGCCCCGGCCCGCAAAGCCACCGGCAGGTTGGCGCGCGAAGCTGCCAAGCGGTTGCAGCGCGCAGCCCGGAAAGCTAAGCGTGCCCGCCGCGGAGCCGAGCACGAGGAAACCCTTCACCAGGTCCGCAAGGATGCCAAAAGGCTGCGGCACGTGGCGGAATCCATGGTGCCCGTGCATGGCAAACGCGCCATGAAAATTGCCCAGGCCGCCCACCGGCAGCAGGAGATCCTCGGCGATTTCCAGGACAGTGTGGTGGCCCGGGACCGGTTGGCCGGGCTTGCCGCCATGTCCGAACTCCCGGACGAGGTCGTTTCGGCGTTCGTCACGCTCCACACCCGGCAGGTCCAGTTGGCAGCCGAGGCCGAAGCGAAGTATTGGAAGGCACGCAGGAAGTCCCGCAAAACCCTGCAACGCGGGGTTAGATAACGCCCGTCCAGGGCCGTATATCGGGCGTTTAGTGGACCCCCGCGTTTGCGCAAAAAGGGAGCGGGAGGGTGTTCAGCCCTGCCGCGCGCCGAGCCGGGCCACCGCCAGCGCGAGCCAGAGCTGCACCCTGTCCGCGGTGAGCGAAGGATCGTAGCCGGTCAGTTCGGTGATCTGCGCCAGCCGGTAGCGCACRGTGTTCCGGTGCAGGGTCAGGGCCTCGGCGACGGCGGCCACCGAGCCGTTGTGGTTCAGGTAGGTTTCCAGCGTGGTCATCAGCTCCGACCCGTGGGCCGCATCGAAGGTGCGCAGCGGGCTGAGGGACTCGTTGGCCATGTCCGTCAGGGGAACGTCCTCGCTGGCCAGCAGCAGTGACGTGAGGCTGAGGCGTTCGGGCTCGTTCACCGGCAGGCCGTGGCTGGCCGCGTCCCGGGCCTCAAAGTAGCTCCAGCGCAGGCCGTTCGGTTTTGTGTACGCGCCGCCGATGCCGATGGTCGCGTGGATCCCCGACTCAGCCAGGTGGTCACTCAGTTGCCGCGCCAGCTCAGGCGCCGCACCGCCGTCGTCGTGCACCACCACCACCAGGTCCTGCCCGACGGCGGCGGCCACCGCGTTCTCCAGGACCTGCGGCACCGAGGTGCTCACCAGCGCCTTGTGATGCGCGGCGGACACCGCCAGCAGTACTACGTTCCGGCGCGTGCTGTTCACGCCAACACCGGCCAGCCGGCGCTGTGCCTCGCTCGTCTCAAGGGCGCCGTGGATGACGTCTTCCAGGACCTGGCCGCACAACGCACGCTGGGCCTGGCGCTGTTTGACCATGTTGTTCAGCTCCACACTGATCAGGTTCTGGGCGTAGCCGATGATGCCTGAATCCTCGAAGGGCAGTCGGACCCATAAGGTGCAAGCATCACGGCGTCCGGTGGGAATCGGATAGGAGGCCCAAGTGCGGGCGGAGGGAAGTTCGGAGCTGCTGTTGTGCAGGAGGGCCGTGAACTGTGTGAGGGCGATCTCAGTGCGGAGCATGCCACCGAGGTGCTTCAGGAGCTGGCTCAGGCCGCCGCCGGTGAGGAGTGCCCGGGCCAGGATCTGATGGCCTGCGATCAGGCGCTCCAGCTTGGCCACATGATCGGCGGACTGGGCATCGGCCACCAGTTTTCCGATGGCGATGAACGGCGTCTCGTACGGGACCCGGACCACCGGAAGGCCCCAGCGGTTGGCTTCGGCAATCAGCGCCGATGGAACGTCCTCGTGCGTCAGCCCGGTGCCGAATCCGATTCCAACGGCCCCCGCGCGCTGGACCTGGCGGACGAACCGGCGCTGTTCCGGCGCGGAGCGCAGCCGCATCCCGGTGGTCAGCACCAGTTCCCCGCCGTTGAGGAAACGCTGCGGGTCCTCCAGTTCCGTGACCGCCACCCAGTTGATGTCGTGGTGCCAGGTGGTCTCCGCCAGTCCTGCCTTGGAAAGGCGCAGGGACTGCACACCGAGCAGCATCGCGAGGGAAATGGCCATGCCTCAAGGATAGCCACGCGCTGGGCGGGCGCACTAAACATGGCGGCGAACGGTGTGCAGGTGGCTATTCCCGTCCTCCGGGCTGGGGCATAGGCTCAGAGCAGTCGCAACACCGCACTGGTGTTCCCCCTGAAAGAGGTTGTACATCGTGGTTCAGACCTTGCAGAACTTCATCAACGGAGAGTTCGTCACCCCGGCCGGCACCAGTGTGCTGGACATCGTCAACCCCACCAACGGCGAGGTGGTGGCGAAGGCGCCGGTTTCAGTGCAGGCGGACGTTGACGCCGCCATGGCCGCCGCGAAGGATGCGTTCAAGAGCTGGAAGCACACCACTCCCGGCCAGCGCCAGCTGATGCTCCTCAAGCTCGCTGACGCCGTCGAGGCCAACAGTGACGAACTGGTGGAAGCCCAGCACCGCAACACGGGCCAGGTGCGCTCGCTGATCGCGTCCGAGGAAGTGGCTGCCGGGGCCGACCAGCTGCGTTTCTTTGCCGGCGCCGCCCGCATCCTGGAAGGAAAGTCCGCAGGCGAATACTTCGAAGGCCACACGTCCTTCGTCCGCCGCGAACCCATTGGCGTGGTGGCGCAGGTGGCGCCGTGGAACTACCCCTTCCTCATGGCCATCTGGAAGATCGGCCCAGCCCTCGCCGCCGGGAACACCGTAGTCCTCAAACCCTCCGACACCACCCCGGAGTCCACCCTGGTGCTGGCCCGGCTGGCTGGCGACATCCTGCCCGCCGGCGTCCTCAACGTGGTGCTGGGAACAGGCGAAACCGGCGCCCTGATGGTGGAGCACAAGGTCCCGGGCCTGGTGTCCATCACCGGTTCCGTCCGGGCCGGCATCGCCGTGGCCTCCGGTGCTGCACGCGGTCTCAAGCGCGCCCACCTGGAGCTCGGCGGCAAGGCCCCGGCCATCGTGTTCAAGGACGCGGACATCAAAAAGAGCGCCGCCGCCATCGCCGAGTTTGCCTTCTTCAACGCCGGCCAGGACTGCACCGCGATCACGCGCGTGCTGGTGGAGGATTCGGTGCACGACGACGTCGTGGCCGCCATGGTGGAGCACACCAAGACGCTGCACACCGGCTCGCAGAACGATGAAGACAATTACTACGGCCCGCTGAACAACGTGAACCACTTCAACGCCGTCACCTCTGTGGTAGAGCACCTTCCGGAGAACTGCAGGATTGTCACCGGCGGCCACCGGGCGGGGGAGAAGGGCTTCTTCTTCGAACCGACCATCGTTACCGGGGCCAAACAGACGGACGACATCGTTCAGAAGGAAACCTTCGGCCCGGTCATCACGGTGCAGAAGTTCACTACGGAGGCTGAGGCACTCGAGCTCGCGAACGACGTCGACTACGCCCTTGCCTCCAGCGTCTGGACCACTGACCACGGCACGGCCATGCGGATGAGCCGTGACCTTGACTTCGGCGCCGTCTGGATCAACACCCACATCCTCCTGACCGCCGAAATGCCCCACGGCGGCTTCAAACAGTCCGGCTACGGCAAGGACCTCTCCATGTACGGCGTCGAGGACTACACGCGCATCAAGCACGTCATGTCCGCCCTCGACTCATAAGAAAGAACCCCATGACCACCACCGCAAATGACATCGTCTTCCGCCTGGAACAGAAACGCCGCGTCCAGGCCGACTTCCCGGGCCCCAAGTCCGTCGCCCTGACCGAACGGCGCAAGGCAGTGGTTGCCGCGGGCGTCGCCTCGAGCGTCCCCGTCTATGTGGCGGACGCCGACGGCGGGATCATCCACGACGTGGACGGCAACTCCTTCATCGACCTCGGCTCGGGCATCGCCGTGACGAGCGTCGGCGCGTCCGATCCCGCCGTCGTCGGGGCCGTGAAGGAAGCCGTCGAACACTTCACGCACACCTGTTTTATGATCACCCCGTACGAAAGCTATGTGGCCCTCGCCGAGCAGCTCAACCGGCTGACCCCCGGCGACCACGAGAAGCGCACCGTGCTTTTCAACTCAGGCGCCGAGGCCGTGGAGAATGCGGTCAAGGTGGCCCGCCTCGCCACGGGGCGTGACGCCGTCGTGGCCTTTGACCACGCTTACCACGGCCGCACCAACCTGACCATGGCACTGACCGCCAAGGCCATGCCGTACAAGTCGGGCCCGGCCGGGACCTTCGGCCCGTTCGCGCCCGAGGTCTACCGGATGCCAATGAGCTACCCGTTCCGCGAGGAGAACCCGGCCATCACCGGCGCCGAGGCCGCCAACCGTGCCATCACCATGATCGAGAAGCAGATCGGCGGGGAGCAGGTTGCCGCGATCATCATCGAACCAATCCAGGGCGAGGGCGGCTTTATTGTCCCGGCCGAGGGCTTCCTGCCGGCCCTGGCTGCCTGGGCCAAGGACAAGGGCATCGTCTTCATCGCCGACGAGGTCCAGTCCGGCTTTTGCCGCACCGGCGAGTGGTTCGCGGTCAACCACGAAGGTGTGGTCCCGGACATCATCACCATGGCCAAGGGCATCGCCGGCGGCATGCCGCTCTCCGCCATCACCGGCCGCGCCGACCTGCTCGATGCCGTCCACGCTGGCGGACTGGGCGGCACCTACGGCGGCAACCCCGTGGCGTGCGCCGCGGCACTGGCTGCCATCGGCTCCATGGAGGAGTACAACCTCAACGCCCGGGCCCGCCACATCGAGGAACTGGCCACGGGCCGGCTGCGAACGCTTCAGGAAGAACTGGCCGGCGCCGGGAAGCCCGTCGTCGGCGACGTCCGGGGACGCGGTGCGATGCTGGCCATCGAACTGGTCCGTGCAGGTTCGAAGGATCCCAACCCCGAGCTGACCAAAGCCGTCGCGGCCGCCTGCCTCAACGAGGGCGTCATCATCCTCACCTGCGGCACCTACGGCAACGTCATCCGCCTGCTGCCCCCGCTGGTGATCACCGACGCGCTGCTGAACGACGGCCTGGACGTCCTGGCGGCCGCCATCAGGGCCAACGCCTAGCGGCCCGCCCTAAGGCGCGCCGCCCGGGTAGCAGCCGCTACTCCAGGAAGGCGCCGCTGAACAACAGCTGGAGGCCCTCGGCCATGGTGGGATGGGTGATCACGGCATCGCGCACCTGCTGGTAGCGCAGGCCGCCCAGCATCGCCATCTGGACAACGGCGGTGACTTCGCTGGCCTCGGCGCTGAGCAGCGCGGCGCCCAGGATCAGGTCGGTGTCACGGTCGACGACGGCCTTCCAGACGCCGTCGAGCTCGCCGATGGTGCGGGCCCGCGGAATGGCGGAAACGGGCATGCGGGCAATCCGGACGTTGTACCCGGCAGCCCGTGCTTCGGCCTCGGTTAGGCCAACGCGGCCCAGCTCCGGCGTGATGAACACGGCGTAGGGAACTAGCCGGTCCGTGGTGCTGAGGTCGCCACCGGCCAAGTTGGCTTTGAGGATGCGGTAGTCGTTCCAGGACGCGTGGGTGAACTGCGGTGAACCGGCCACGTCCCCCGCCGCCCAAATGCCGTCGGCAGTTGTGCGGAGGTGCTGGTCCACTGCCACGAACCCGCGTGGCGTCAGTTCGACGCCGGTCTTCTCCAGTCCCAGCCCTGCCGTGACAGGCGTGCGGCCCAGCGCAACCAGGATGTCCTGCGCGGTGACGGTGGCGCCGTCGGAGAGGTTCACCGTCACGGTTCCGTCGGCGGCGCGGGCGACCTTAATGGCCTCAACGCCGAGACGCATCTCGATGCCGTCGCGCGTGAAGACTTCCCCCACGGCCGCGCCCACGTCCGCGTCCTCACGGCCCAACAGGTGCGCCCCGCGGTGAATCACGGTGACGCGGACGCCCATGAGATGCAGCATCGACGCGTATTCCGCACCGACGTAGCCGCCCCCGAGCACCACGATGCTGCGCGGCAGTTCCACGAGCCGAAGGATGCTCTCGCTGGTCAGGACACTCGCACCCGCAAGGCCGTCGATGGCAGGCAGGGCAGGAACCATTCCAGTGTTGATAACCACGCTGGTTCCGCTGATGGTGCGGGTGCCCCCGCCGTCGAGGGCCACTTCAACGGTGCGTTCTGCAACGAATTTGGCCTCGCCGATCACCAGGTCCATGCCGGAGCCGAGAAACGCTTTCCGTTGCCCGGCCACCATGGTGTCCACAACGTCGTCCTTGCGGTGGCGCAGCCGGTTGACGTCGACGGCGGGAGACTCGGCGCCGGTGATGCCGAATTCCGCGGCTCTGTGCATGGTTTTCAGGAGCCGGGCGCTGTTGATGAGGGTTTTGGTGGGGATGCAGGCCACATTGATGCATGTGCCGCCGATCATGCCGCGTTCCACCATGGCGACGCTCTGGCCTGCCGCGGCCAGGTCCATGGCGAGGGACTTCCCTGCCTTGCCGCCGCCGACCACGAGCAGATCCACGTTGTGAGGCTTCACGAGTTTGGCCTGCTTCCTTGCCGAAGATTTCTTGCCTGCCACCCTCAGCGTATCCGCATGGAAGCTGACGAAACAGGCACCATCTCTTGCCGCGGGGGTGCTGCTTCCTCGCAGTCCTGGTGGCGTGTCAGGGAGGCACTACCTAACGTCCCCGAGGGGCAAGTACCTAATACCCCCACCCTTGTCATGCGGAACTACCTAACTCCCGGCCTCCGCAAGGCGCTTTCCGTAAGTACCCCCAAGAAACTTTTAGAGTACTGGCTACTCGTGTTTGGTGTCCGCAAGGGTACGTAACTTGGACTTACCAACGGGCCTTGTAAGCAGCTCCTGGAAGGCCCAACTCTGAGGAGACTCGGCATGAAACCCCTCCATAGTATCGAAACCGCGGAGACGGGATTGGGGAACGCCGGCGCCACTGCCGGCGGCCTGACCCGTCGCCTCCCGGCCTCGGTCAGCGGAGCTCCGTGCCCATTGGTTCCGTGTCAGCCGCCGGCCAAGGACGCTGCCGTCCGGAATCGCGCGATGACAGGGACTTCCACCGACACAGGGTACTTCGACGCCGGAGTGGCTACGCCCCCGGAGCGGAAGCGACGCCCCACTGCCAGTGACAATATCTTGCTTGAGACAGGGGAAACGCAATGACTCAGCTTTCAACGCTACCCGAGGGCGTCGCCCTGATTGCACAGGCGACCTTCGGCCGGGACAGCGCCATGTTCGAAGGCCTGCTCGGCTTCGTGGCTCAGCTGAGCGTGGGGCTGTGGGCCCTGGTGATCCTCACCGTGGTCATGCGCTTCGTCGGCGTGGGGATGTATCGGCGCGGTGCCCGCCGTCGCGCCGCGCGCGCGGCTCTTGCCGAGACCGTGGCGCCGATCGCAGCCGTTCCGGCCGCTGCAGTTCCTAGCGCCGTCGTGCCGACCGCTGCCGTTCCGACGGCCGTCGTGCCGACCACCACGGCCGTGATCGATCTGGTCCAGCCGGCCGCCGTCCAGCTGACCGCCGCCCTCCAGTTGACCGGCTCCGTCACGAACGCCACGTTCGACGAGCTCCTGCGGCCTGCCTCTGCGCCGGCCGCCGTTGCCTCGTCCATGCCGGTGGCCCGCCTCGGGTCCCGCAACTGGCGCTCCGAGCCCCGGTCCGCCGCGCAGCTGCCCGCGCTCGCTTCGAACTCCACTGAGGCCTGAGCATGGACATCGCGCTTGTGATCTTCTGGCTGTTCGCCGGCGTCAGCATCCTCTACGTCGTGCACTTCGGCCTATACCTCGTGGGCGCGAACTTCTACGACATCCTGCAGCAGCGACGGAAGGGGATAAAGGGCGTCCGGCTTCCCGTCGAGTACGAGCCGGAGTGTGCGGCCACGGCAACCTGGACCCGCCGTGCCCTCCCCGAGGTGCCCGGGCTGGTCTCCATCGCCATCGCCGCCCACAACGAGGAGGCGGTGATCGTCCGGACGCTCGACTCCATCCGGCGCAGCACCTACCGGTCCTACGAAGTCCTCGTCGCGGACGATGCGTCCAGTGACCTCACCGGTCGACTCGCCCGCGACTACCAGGTGCGCCATCCCGAGATGGACTTACGCATCGTGCGGATGCGCAAGAACGTCGGCAAGGGCGCAGCGCTCAACGCCGCGCTTCGCCGGCACGCGCGCGGCCAGTTTGTGATGACACTCGACGCCGACTCGATTATCGGGCCGAACGCCATCAGGAACGCGCTGTCCTACTTCGACGACCCGTACGTGGCCGGTGTCGCCGCCAACGTGCAGATTCTCGAGGAGACGACGGTCCTCGGCATCCTGCAGCGGTTCGAGCACATGATCGGCTACCGCTCGAAGAAGCTCTATTCGCTGCTGAACTGCGAGTTCGTGGTGGGTGGCGTCGCCTCCACGTATCGCATGCGAGTGCTGCGCAAGGTCGGCTTCTACGACACGGACACCTTGACCGAGGACATCGGCCTGAGCGCGAAGATCACTAGCCTGGGTAACCGGCGATTCCGCATGATCTACGGCGCTGACGTGGTGGCGAAGACCGAGGGCGTTCTCACCCTCCGCGCCTTGGCGAAGCAACGCTACCGCTGGAAGTACGGAAGCCTCCAGAACCTCATCAAGTACCGCGGAATGATTCTCAACCCGGGTCGCCGGTACACCCGCACCTTGACCTACTACCGGATGCCGATGGCGGTGCTTAGCGAGTTCACGCTACTCGTCTCGCCCCTGGCCTGGACGTACGCGGTCTACTGGTCGCTGGTCACGCAGACGCCCGCCCTGATACTTGGGGCGTACGCCACCATCACCGCTTACACGCTGCTGACGATCTGGTTGGATGAGAACCTGACGCTGCGTGAACGTGTTCGGCTGTCCATCTACGCGCCGACGGCGTACTTCCTGTTCTACATCATGGACCTGGTGCAACTGACGGCGGCGGTTCGCTGCATCGCACGCTCGCGCGGCCTGTTCCGGCGTCCCGAGATCAACACCTGGAAGTCGCCGCAGCGGGCCGGCAGCTTGCTGGTAGTAGCTCGTGCGTAGACGCAGGTGGATTGTCCGTGTACTGCTGAATCCGCTCGTGGTTATCGCGGTGGTGGTCGTCCTGATCTCCGCCGGGTGGCTGCTGTACACCGGTGGGAAGAGCAGCATCGCTCAGGCGCGGCCCGGCGCGAACCTGCTCCCCACGCTCGTTGCGACGACGGCGGGCGCTGCAGTGGCATCGGTCCCCTCGGCGTCCGCCAGCCCCGTGGGCGGTTGGGATGTCCGCCACAGCGGGGACGCCCTGACCACTTTGGACCAGGTCAAGGGACAGCTGAGCGGCCAGGCGCTGAAGCTCAACATCACGCAGTACGCCTCGGGCGATGTCACGCTGACCAGCCCGCGGGTGGATGTCCAGCCCGGCAAGACCTACTTGTTCAAGGCGTTCACCACCAGCGATGCGGACTTTACGATGCTGCGTCGTGAGTACAGCGCCAATGGCAGCTCCACTCTCGAGCAGTTGCGGAACCCTCTCCAGCGGCCGGGCAACAGCGCGTTCGCGGTGAGCGACGCGTTCGACAGTGGAAGTGCGACCACCGCGGTGGAGTACGTCTTCAGACTCTCATCGACGGCTACCTTCCAGGTCGAGGGCGCGTACCTCGAGGCGGCGGATGACGTCCGGGTGCCGCCTGCGGCGACGAGGGGCCCTAACCTCATCCCCGACCCCGGGCTCGCCGGTCCCCAGCCGGGCGCACCTGACCCATGGTCCCCGTACGCCTCCGGGGCTTCGACCCTGGAATCAGGGCGCGGCAAGGACGGCGCCGGCAACTTCCTCTGGACCCGCCTCTCGAACTATCAGAACGGCGAAGCGAAGTGGCAGTACGAGCCGGTCCCGGTGACCGCCGACCGGTACTTCGAGTTCGGCGCGACCTACCAGTCCGAGCGCCAGGTGGACGTGGTGGCGGAATTCGAACTCGCAGCCGGCGGCCGCGAGTTCCACAACCTGGAGACGGTGCCCCCGGCGGGCGAATGGACGACGATCGGGGAGACGTTCCAGGTCCCCGCGGGGGCCAAATCGGTGCTGGTCACGCTGGTGTCGCACGGGGACGGCACCACAGCTGTCCGCGACTATTCCCTGAACGACATCACCAAACCAGGACCCCTCCGCTGGGACAAGCCCATGGTCTCGATCACGTTCGACGACGGCTGGCAGTCGATGTACGACCGCGCCCTGCCGCTGCTGAACCAGCACGGCTTCCTGACCACCCAGTACGTCAATCCCAGCTCCATCGAGACGCCGAACTTCGTGACGGCCGCCGAGGTGCAGCGGATGCACGACGCCGGACATGAGATCGCCGCACACAGCTACGAACACCTCGATCTCACCTCGATCGCCACCGACCGGTTGGACGAGCAGCTGCGGAAGTGTGAGGAGGCCCTGGCGGCAGCCGGCCTCAGCACCGACGACCTGGCACCCCCGTACGGACGGTCCGACCCCCAGGTGGACTGGTACGCGAGCAAGTACTTCGACATCATGCGCGGGACGGACGATGGCATCAACACCCGGCAGACCCTCAACCCGCACGACCTGAAGGTCTTCTACGTCACTGACGAGACCACTCCGGCCCAACTGACCGAAGCGCTCGCCGAGACGTCCCGGGCGAACGGCTGGCTCATCATGGTCTACCACCAGATCGCGACCCCGGCGAACACCGGCACCCAGGAGCACACCATCGCGGCGGACCGGAGCACCATCACCAGCGACGCCCTCGGCGCCCAGCTGCAGCTCATCGACCAAAGCGGCATCCAAGTCCTGCCGGTCGCGCAGGCGTTCAAGCAGTTGCAGGGCCCGTAATCACCATTCGGCTGTGTCGCCCGGCGCCGTCGGCCTCCCGACAAGAAACGGAGAATCTCATGATCGGAATCAGATCCAGCTTGGCGCGGGGGCGCTCCAAGCTCGTCGCCATCGGGGCGGTGGGGGCCATGGCCACCGCGCTGCTGTCCCCGGCGGCCGCATACGCCGCCGTGGACAACCCGGCGCCGACACCGCTGGTGTCCTTCACCTTTGACGACGGCCAGGCCAGCGCGCTCACGCAGGCGGCGCCCACACTGCAGAAATACGGGCTGACCGGCACCAACTACGTGATCACGGGCTGCGTCGGCATGACCACCGCGCCCAACACCTGCCGGGCGAACACTGATGTGCCCTACATGACGTGGGCCCAGATCACGCAGCTGCAGAACACCTACGGCTGGGAGATCGGGTCCCATACCGTCGACCATCAGTGCCTGGTGAGCGTCGGCAACGACTGCCAGGCCACCAAGCTGACGGCCGCCCAAGTGGACGCCGAGCTGGCCAACAGCAAGGCCACGCTGGTAGCCAACGGCTTCAACCCGACAGCGTTCGCCCCGCCGTACGGCGACTACGATATGACCGCGCTCGCCCAGGTGGCCAAGTACTACAGCTCGATGCGCGGCTTCGCCGACACCGGCAACAACCCCTGGCCCCTCGGCGACTACCTCATCCGCGACGTCCCCGTCCAGGAGGTCACCACCCCGGTGGCCAACCTGAAGGCCCAGGTGGACGCGGCGATCGCGAACAAACAGTGGGTCGTCTTTACCTTCCACGACATCAGGCCGAGCCCAAGCAAGGTCCCGGACGACTACGAGTACGGCACCGCCGAACTGGACCAGCTCGCCGCGTACGTGCAGACGAAAGTGGCTGCAGGCCAGATCAAGAACGTCAACGTCAGCAAGGGCTTGGTCAACGGCACCCCCAACAAGCTCGCAAATCCGACGTTCAACAACGGCCTCGGTGATGGCTGGCGGACCGACGCCCCGGCGACGATCACCGCGGACGCCGGGAACAACGGCAGCTACCCCGACTCCGCCAAATCGGTGAAGCTGGTCTCGGGCGCCACCACAGGCCACCTGTTCTCGCCCACGGTCCCCGTGACGCCGACCACCAATTACATGTTCAAGGCCTTCCTCAACGTGGCCGCGATCACCACCGGTGAGGTCGGGTTCTACGTCGACGAGTACAACGCCGCCGGACAGTGGATCTCCGGGCAGTTCCGCAAGCGGGAGAACTCGCGGTGGGTGGAGTCGATGAACTTCAACTACACGCCGAGCTCCACCAATGTGGCCTCGGCGAGCCTGCAGGTCTGGGTGACCGGAACCGGCATCACGGCGTACGTGGACAACGTGCAGATGCTGGCGCTCGGCGCGGAGGCCACCCCGCCGCCGGCGTCCAACCTCGTCGCCAACGGCACCTTCGACGCCGGCATCAGCTCGGGCTGGACAACGGACTCGGCCAGCACCATCGTGGCCGACGCCGCGAACCACGGTAGCCCGGCCAACCCGGTGAACTCGGTAAAGGCGACGGCCACCACGGCGAACAAACACCTGTTCTCCCCGCAGGTTGCGGTGACGGCCGGTACCTACAAGATCGCCAGCTACCTCAACGTCGCGGCGCGAACCAGCGGTGAGGTGGGCTTCTACATCGACGAGTACAACGCCGCCGGCCAGTGGATCTCCGGGCAGTATAAGCTCGGGGTAACGGCCGCCGGCGTGACCAACGTTGACCTGACGTACTCGCCCAGCACCACTGCGGTTGCCAAGGCGAGCCTGCAGGTCATCGTCCAGGGCAACTCGGGAGTGCAGGCGTACTTCGACGACGTCCGCTGGACCAAGCCTTAACAACGGGGAAGAGGACACAAGATGGCCGGACGCGCGCACTCACTGATGGTGTTGGTGGCGTCCGGCCTTCTCGTCGTCCTCGGCGGCTGCTCCTCACCCGAACCAACACCGAAGCCGGATGTGAATGTCGACCTGTTGCAGCAGAGCTGGCAGGACATTCCGGGCGTGACGGCGGGGAGCAACGGCCTGCAGGTCACCGCCACCGCCAGGCGCATCGTCGAACAGAACGGTGCCGGAGGCCAGCCGAACCCGCCGCTCAACCTGGCCGGCACACACTTGGTGGTCGGCGGGGACTTCACACTCAGCGCGACGTTCGCCGACGTGAAAGCGGATGCGTCCTGGGCGCTGTATGACCGTCCCCCGGTGATCGCGGACGAGTTCCGCATCGAGCCGGCCGGCCTCCGGCTCACGCTCCAAGGCAAGAACCTGGAGATTGCCGTCTTCGATGGCACCCAGAAGAAAGACATGACGCAGCCTGTCCCCGTGCACGACGAGCACGTGACGGTAAACGACCCGGGAGCGCCGCTATCGGTGCACAGGTCCGGGGACACGCTCGCGGTCACCAGCGGCGGGGACACGCTCTCCTCGCTGCCCCTCGGAAAGCTGTTCTCCTCCGGGGAGTTGTGGCTCGGATTATCGAGCGATTCCGGGGCCTTCGACGTCACGTCCCTCAAGGCAGTTGCGCCGGAGAGCGCCGGCTTGCGCACATCGGGGGTCGCGGTTGCCGACGGGCAGTCGTCGGCCGACGGCCTCCAGGCCCTGGCCGCCAAAACCCGGCCGGACTTCAAGATCGGTGCGGCCGTGGCACTCGGACCGCTTGCCTCGGACGCGGACTACGCCCGGGAGCTCGTGGGCAACTTCGGCTCCGTCACGCCGGAGAACGCCATGAAGCCGCAGTTCCTCTCTCCGCAGCAGGGCGTCTACACCTTCGAGGAAGCGGACGCGATCGTCGCCCTCGCGAAGAGCAAAGGCATGACCGTGCACGGCCACACCATCGCCTTCAGTGAGGCGATGCCGCGCTGGATGCAGCAGCTGCCCAGCGGCACGGACTCGGAGCGCAAATCCAGCGCCACTGCCCTGCTCGACTACCTCAACGCCGTGGTGACCCACTTCAAGGGGCAGCTCGCCTCGCTCGACGTCGTCAACGAGCCCTTCGACGTGGACCAGGGGACCAGCATGCAGCAGAACATCTGGTACCGCGTCTTCGGGCCCGGCTACCCGGCGGTCGTCTCCAAAGCGGTCTACGCCGCCGATCCGGACGTCAAGCAGTTCATCAACGAGAACGGAGCCGACGTGCCGGGGGCGCGCCAGGACGCCCTGCTCAAGCTGGCACTCGACACCAACACCCAGGGCGGCCACATCTACGGCGTCGGCCTCCAGGCCCACATCTACGACCTCGACACCGACGCCATTCCGCCGGCACAGCTTTCCAAGACGCTCGCCACGTTCGACGCGGCCGGTCTCCGTGTGCGCATCTCCGAGAACGACGTCACGGACGGCCATGGCAAGGACGCCCAGGCAGAGCAGTACGCCTCGGTGCTGGCCACCTGCCTGAGCTCGCGTGCCTGCGTCTCCTACACAACGTGGGGCGTCGACAACCGCTACAACTGGGCGATCGACGACGCCGGCAGCCTGCAGCAGGGCCACGACTTCCTGTTCGACGACGGGAAGCCAAGGCCCGCGTACGACGCCATGCGGCGTGCGCTGGGCGGCTGACCGCCGGGCCGCCGGGCAGCAACGCCCTTAGCGCCGGGCGAGCCGTTTAGCGGCCGAGTTTTTCCCTGCCGTCCGCAGCATGTCCACTGTCAGGACCAGCAGCGCCAGCCACACCACCCCGAAACCGATCCAGCGGTCCGGTGTCATGGCCTCTTTGAAGACCAGCAGCGCCACGACAAACTGGAGCATGGGGGCCACGTACTGCAGCAGCCCGATGGTGGTCAACGGAAGCCTGCGGGCCGAAGCGCCGAAGAACAGCAGCGGCACTGCCGTGAGCACGCCGGACGCCGCGAGGAGCCAAAAATGGCCGGGACCCTGGGTGGCGAGGGTAGCCGATCCATTCAGGCCGAGGAACACCATGGTGGCGCCGGCCAGGGGAGCGAGCACCATGGTCTCGACGCTGAGGCTTGTCACCGCATCCACCTTGCGGCCAACGCGGTTCTTCACGAACCCGTACAGGCCGAAACTGAATGCCAGAATCAGGGCGATCCACGGCAGTTTGCCGTAGCTCACCGTGAGCACAGCCACGGCAACAAAGCCGATTCCGACGGCGGCCCACTGCAGGGCGCGCAGCTTCTCCTTGAGGAAAATCACGCCGAGGAGTACGGAGACAAGGGGGTTGATGAAGTATCCGAGCGACGCTTCGACAGCCTGGCCGGTGGTCACGCCGTACGTGTAGGTCAGCCAGTTGACGGCGATGAGGGCGCTGGCGATGGTCAGGGCGCCGAAGACGGAACGGTCGCGGAAGGCATTGCCCAGGGCCCGCCAGGACCGTGTGACCGTAATCAGCGCGGCGCAGAACAGCACCGACCACACCACACGGTTGGCCACGATCTCCACCGCCCCGGCCGGCAGCAGCGCAATGAAGTAGAGGGGAAGCAGCCCCCACAGCCCGTAGGCGCCGAACCCGAACAGGATTCCCGCCGTCGTCTCTTTGTCCACGGCCTTGAGGGCCGGAGCTTGGGGTCGGCCTGCGGCCGGACGCCCGCCCGCAGCTTTTGCGGCGGCGGCTTTGGTGGCGGGGGCGGGACCGTGGGGAGTAGGCACGTCTCCCATAACATCACGCTCCCGGCGGGTATTCCGCCAATTCGTCAGTAGGCTTGCCTTTATGGAACGGACGAACCGGCAGGATGCCACGCCATGAGGCTTCGGCGCAGTAACGCCAACGGCCGCGGCTACCGGCGAGTGGCCGCGGGGACGGGCTTCAGCTACCGCGACCTGGATGGCTCCACCTTGCCGCCCGGGCCCATCCGGGACCGGCTCGAAAGCATCGGGATCCCGCCGGCCTGGAAAGACGTCTGGATCGCGCCGTTCGAGAACGGGCACATCCAGGCGACCGGCGAAGATGCCGTGGGGCGACGGCAGTACATCTACCATCCGGCGTGGCGGGAGCGGAAAGACCGGGTGAAGTTCGACCGTGCCCTGCAGCTGGCTGAGTCGCTGCCCGCCGCCCGCCGGCTGGTAACCCTTGACCTGCGCAGCGACGGCATTGGCCGGGAACGCGTCCTCGCGGCGGCGTTCAGGATGCTGGACAGCGGATCCCTTCGGGTGGGTTCCGAGCGGTACACCAATGAGAACGGTAGCCGCGGCCTGGCCACCCTGCTGTGCGCGCACGTCCACGTCCGCAAGGAATCCCTGGAACTGAGATTCCCGGCCAAGAGCGGCAAGGACTGGGAATCGGAAATCCACGACGCCGATCTTGCCGCCCTGGTGCGGACCCTTAAGCGCCGCGGTGCCAACGCCCGTTTGCTGGCCTACAAGGACGGGCGCAGCTGGCATCCGGTGACCAGTGCCGAGATCAACGGCTACGTCAAGGAGCGCACCGGCCGGGACTTCACCGCCAAGGACTTCAGGACGCTGCGCGGGACCGTGGCGGCTGCCGTCAGCCTGGCGCGCAGCGGGCCCCAGGAAAAGGTGGCTGCGCGGAAGCGCGCCATCAGTATGGCCATGGAG
Source organism: Pseudarthrobacter sp. 01T43 (assembly GCF_056398665.1). Lineage (NCBI taxonomy): Bacteria > Bacillati > Actinomycetota > Actinomycetes > Micrococcales > Micrococcaceae > Pseudarthrobacter > Pseudarthrobacter sp. 01T43. The sequence goes on from NZ_JBFTPV010000009.1 coordinate 19,657, forward strand.
GACGCGGCGGCGGTGCTGGGGAACACGCCGTCGATCGCCCGCAAAAGCTATGTTGATCCCCGGCTGCTGGACCACTTTGCCGCGGGGGAGACCATCGATCCCCACCGGGTGCAGTCTGCCGAGTCCGAGCTCCGGGCGCTGCTGTACCGGGAGGGTGATGTGGTGCCGCTGCAAAGGAGCGGTTAGCCTCCCTGTGCCGCGGCCGGCCGTACGCTGCCCAGCTGGCACGATCCTGGCCCGGGCACATTTAGAATAGGGGCACTGTGTGCAACCTGCACCGTGCGCAACCTGCATTGTGCGCTTAGGCGCAATCTCCTCGTTCCAGAAGGGCTCCCGGTGTCTAACCCAGGCGAAACCACCTCCAAGCGTCCACTCCGCGTCGCCATCGTCGGCGCCGGACCGGCAGGTGTGTATGCGGCGGACATCCTGACCAAGTCCAACGGCGTCAAGGACGGGGACTTTGAGGTCAGCATCGACCTGTTCGAGGCCTACCCGGCGCCGTACGGCCTGATCCGCTACGGTGTTGCGCCGGACCACCCCCGCATCAAGGGCATCGTGAACGCCCTGCACAAAGTCCTGGACCGTGGCGACATCCGTTTCCTTGGCAACGTCACCTATGGCCGCGACCTCACCCTGCATGACTTCCGCGCTTTCTACGACGCGGTGATCTTCTCCACCGGCGCCATCAAGGACGCGGACCTGCCGATCCCCGGCATCGACCTGGCCGGATCCTTCGGCGGGGCCGATTTTGTGTCCTGGTACGACGGCCACCCCGATGTACCCCGCGAATGGCCGCTGGACGCCAAAGAAATCGCGGTGATCGGCAACGGCAACGTGGCGCTGGATGTCGCCCGGATGCTGGTCAAGCACGCCGACGAGCTGCTCACCACGGAGATCCCGGACAACGTCTACGCAGGCCTGAAGAACTCGCCCGTCACGGACGTCCACGTCTTCGGCCGCCGCGGCCCCGCCCAGGTGAAGTTCACCCCGCTGGAGCTGCGCGAACTGAGCCACATGAAGGACGTGGACATTGTGCTGTACCCGGAGGACTTCGAATTCGACGAGGCCTCCGATGACGCCATCCGCAGCAACAACCAGATCAAAACCATGGTCAACACCCTCACCAACTGGCTGGTGGAAGAGCACGCGGAGGCGGAAGAACCGTCCTCCCGCCGCCTGCACCTGCATTTCCTGCACAGCCCGGTCGAAATATACGGGGGTGAGGGCACCGGCGGCGGGTCCGGTCACGTGGCCGGCATCAAGTTCGAGCGGATGCAGCTCGACGGAACCGGCAACGTCAAGGGCACGGGGGAGTTTGTGGACTACCCGGTCCAGGCCGTGTACCGAGCCATCGGTTACCACGGCTCGCCGCTGGATGAGCTGGAATACGATGCCAAACGCGGTGTGGTGCCCAACGAGGGAGGCCGGGTGTTGGATGCTGGGGGCAACCCCGTGCCGGGGATCTATACCACCGGCTGGATCAAGCGCGGACCGGTGGGCCTCATCGGCCACACCAAGGGCGATGCCCTGGAGACCATCGGCTTCCTGCTGGAGGACCGGCTCAGCCTGCCTCCGGCCCAGAACCCGGATCCGCAGGCCATCATCCACCTCCTGGAAGAGCGCGGCATTGAGTACACAACGTGGGAGGGCTGGATCAAGCTCGACGCGCACGAAGCAGCCCTCGGAGCAGAATGGGTCGGCACCGATGGGACCGCCGACGTCGTGCGTGAACGCATCAAAGTAGTCCCGCGCGAGGACATGGTCAACATTTCCCGCGCCTAACTCCGGGGGAGGGGCGGGGAAAATCATCCTGCGAATCGTTTTCAAACACCGGGTGCCCCGCTAGACTGGGGCACCTGCAGGCCCCGGAGCCTGCGACCCCCGGAATCGGCTGTGCCCGGCAGGAGTTCAATGCGGAATCCGATCTACCCGGCAGCACGTGGCGACGACGCCGTGGAGCTGACACAGAGGTATGCCCTGGCGGGCCATGAAATGCTGACTGGATCCGACCCGCTAGGTGCCGGCCAGGCCGGCAGCATAAGCATCACCGGGCTGCGCAGCCTGGTGGAGGAATCCTGGCAGCGTTCTGCACGGTTGAAGGCCAACCCTGACAACCCCGAAGCGCCCCTTGCCCTGGACACGGACGAGCTCGAGGATTACCGGCGGCAGCACCCCCTGGCCAGCATCATGCCCGTGATCCACAAGCTCCTGGTCCAGCCGAGCCACGACAGCGGCCTGCTCGTTGCGGTTGGTGATGAGGTGGGCCGGCTGCTCTGGGTGGAAGGCGATCCGGCCCTGCAGCGACGTGCCGAAGGCATGATGTTCGTGCCAGGCGCCGACTGGTCGGAGGCCACAGTAGGCACCAGCGCTCCCGGAACTGCCCTGGCCCTGGGCCGCGGCATCCAGATTTCCGGGGCGGAGCACTACCAGCGGTCCGTGCACGCGTGGAGCTGCACCGCCGTCCCGTTCCACGATCCGGATTCCGGCGCGCTGCTGGGCGTTGTGGACATCACGGGCAAGGCCAGCGCGGTGGCGCCCCACACTTTGTCGCTCGTCGAGGCGACGGTCGCTGCGGCACAAGCGCAGCTCCGCGTTGAGCGGCTGCAGCTGGCGGCAACCCTGGCCAGCAGGCCATCCCGACGACGGAACTCCAGTTCCGCGGCGATGCCAGGTTCGGCGCGGGCCGGGGGAGCGGGCGCCGGCGGTGTGAAGGAAGGCAGCAGCCTTTACCGCAATAGCCTGCAGCTGTTGGGGCGTGACCAGGCGTTGCTCAGCATCGAAGGCAAAACGGTGGCGCTGTCGGCCCGGCACAGTGAAATCCTGGCCCTCCTCAGCACCCACCCCGATGGCCTGAGCGCCGAGGAGCTGAGTGTGCTGCTCTATCCGGGCGACGGGTCCACCATGACGCTCCGCGCCGAAATGGTCCGGCTGCGCAAGATCCTACAGCAGCTCAACCCGGCCGCCGTCCCCGGATCCCGGCCGTACAAACTCGGCATGGACCTGGTCCCGGACAGCGGCCAGGTGTTGAACTGCCTGCAGCGCGGGGCCCACCGCATTGCGCTCGAAATCTACCGGGGCGCCGTGCTGCCGCGGTCCGAAGCGCCGGGCATCATCGACCTGCGCGGCAGGGTCGCCTCGCTCATGCGCGAAGCGGTGCTGACTGATGGCAGTGCCGAGACGCTGCTCAAGTATGCGGCGCTTCCGGAGGCAAGGGACGACGTCGATGTCCGGACCGCCGCCCTGAAGCTGCTGCCGCGGCGCTCGCCCAAGCGGGCTGCCGTCGTCGCCGATCTTGAGCGGCTGGAAGCCGAACTGAGAGCCTAGACGGCACGCCGCCGGTGGGTGGATTATCACCGGGCACCCAGGCCCTGTCACCGGCGCCGCCCTGGGTGCGGCAGTCGGGGGACATACAGCTCCGGCCGATACCGTAGGAAAGAGCCGATCGAAAGAAGCCGCCCATGCTGAACAAACGCCTTGCCATTGCCCTGACCGTATCCGCACTCATTGCCGGCACCACCGCGTGCGGGGCATCTGCCCCAACTTCCCAGCCGTCTGCTTCCCCGGCAACCGTGCCCGCGTCGGCAGCGCCCGCCGGGGCTGCCGGCTGGGCCCTCGATCCCGCAGCGGGCGCTGCCCGGATCAAAGCTGCCGGCCTGGACGTCCTGAACGCCGAAGGCACTGCCGAGCACTATCACGCCCACCTGGATGTGTTTGTCGACGGTAAGCCCATCACGGTCCCCGCTGACATCGGTTTCAGTTTTAGCGCGGGCGGCCAGCCCAACGGAATTTCCGCCCTGCACACCCACGACACCACCGGAATCATCCATATCGAAGCGCCCACGCCCGGGTTGACGTACACCCTGGGCCAGGTCCTGCGCGAATGGGGGGTCCTGGACGGAACCGATGCCTCCGGTGCGCCGCATGGCGGAACCGGAGGCTGGAGTGCTTACGTCAACGGCTCAAAGCGGGATGGTGCTGTGACCGACGTGGTCCTCAAAGCCCACGACGAGGTGGTGCTTTCCTTCGGTGCGGCGCCGTCGCCGCTGCCGGGTACCTATGCGTTCGCAGCAGGTCTGTAGGCGTAACGCGTCCGTGGCCAAGTGACTTGGACCACAAAGTTGCAACCTTGCCGCAACCTCCAGGCTCCTAGGCTCAGTGCATCAGACGCACAGCAAAGGAGCTAGCAATGACTGTTTACGCACAGCCCGGCACCGAGGGTTCGAAGGTCACGTTCAAGGACCGCTACGAGAACTGGATCGGCGGCGAGTGGGTAGCCCCCGTCAAAGGCCAGTACTTCGAGAACATCACCCCCGTCACCGGCAAGGTCTTCTGCGAAGTTGCCCGCGGAACCGCCGAGGATATCGAACTGGCGCTGGACGCGGCGCACAAGGTCGCGCCGTCGTGGGGCAAGACCTCGGTGGCCGAGCGCGCAGCCATCCTGAACAAGATCGCGGACCGGATCGACGAAAACCTGGAGATGCTGGCCGTCGCCGAATCCTGGGACAACGGCAAGCCCATCCGCGAAACCCTCAACGCGGACATGCCGCTCGCCGCGGACCACTTCCGCTACTTCGCCTCCGCCGTCCGCGCCCAGGAAGGCCGGCTGTCGCAGCTCGACGACGACACCACCGCCTACCACTACCACGAACCGCTCGGCGTCGTGGGCCAGATCATCCCGTGGAACTTCCCCATCCTGATGGCTGTCTGGAAGTTGGCCCCCGCGCTCGCAGCCGGCAACGCCGTAGTCTTGAAGCCGGCCGAGCAGACGCCGTCATCCATCCTCGTCCTGATGGAACTCATCGGTGACCTCCTGCCCGCCGGTGTCCTGAACGTGGTCAACGGCTTCGGCGTCGAAGCGGGCAAGCCGCTGGCCTCCAGCCCCCGCATCCGTAAGATCGCCTTCACCGGTGAAACCACCACCGGCCGGCTAATCAGCCAGTACGCCAGCCAGAACCTCATCCCGGTCACCCTGGAACTGGGTGGCAAGAGCCCCAACATCTTCTTCAACGATGTTGCCGCCGATACCAGCGACGCGTTCTACGACAAGGCCCAGGAGGGCTTCGCGCTCTTCGCCTTCAACCAGGGCGAAGTCTGCACCTGCCCGTCGCGCGCCCTGGTCCAGGAGGACATCTACGACTCCTTCATGGCCGACGCCGTGGCACGGGTGGAGAAGATGATCCAGGGCAACCCGCTGGACACCGAAACCCAGGTGGGCGCCCAGGCCTCCAACGACCAGCTCGAGAAGATCCTCTCCTACATCGACATCGGCAAGCAGGAGGGCGCCAAGGTGTTGATCGGCGGCGCCCGTGCGGAGCTTCCCGGCGACCTGGCCGGCGGCTACTACGTCCAGCCCACCGTCTTCGAGGGCCACAACAAGATGCGGATCTTCCAGGAGGAGATCTTTGGTCCGGTGGTTTCGGTGACAAAGTTCAGCGACTACGACGATGCGATGGGCATCGCCAACGACACCCTCTACGGCCTCGGCGCCGGCGTCTGGTCCCGCAACGGCAACGTTGCGTACCGGGCCGGGCGCGAAATCCAGGCAGGCCGCGTCTGGGTCAACAACTACCACGCCTACCCGGCGGGTGCCGCGTTCGGCGGCTACAAGTCCTCAGGCATCGGGCGTGAAAACCACTCCATGATGCTGGACCACTACCAGCAGACCAAGAACCTTCTGGTCAGCTACAACGAGAACAAGCTCGGCTTCTTCTAAGCCCGGCCAGGGCGGGTGGCCCCCGGGCTGCCCGCCATCCCCTCAACACCGCTCCGCCATGCCCTGCCCTCAAAACGCTAAGGATCGCCAATGACGACGACAATGCACGCAGCAGTAGTAACCGAATTCGGCAAGGATCTCCAGATTCAGGAGCTCACCATTCCTACCCCGGGGCCGGGGGAGGCGCTGATCAAGGTACTTACCACCGGCGTCTGCCACACCGACCTTCACGCAGCGGAAGGTGACTGGCCCGTCAAGCCGTCGCCGCCGTTCATTCCCGGCCACGAGGGCGTGGGTGAAGTGGTGGCCCTCGGTGAGGGCGTCACTGACCTCGCCGTCGGTGACTTGGTCGGAAACGCATGGCTCTGGTCCGCCTGCGGCGACTGCCAGTACTGCCGTACCGGCTGGGAGACCCTCTGTGAGGCGCAGAAGAACGCCGGCTACAGCGTGGACGGCTCCTTCGGCGAATACATGCTGGTGGATTCGCGCTTCGCGGCGCGCATACCGGCGGGATCCGACCCCGTCGAGGTGGCGCCGGTACTCTGTGCCGGCGTCACCGTCTACAAGGGACTCAAAATGACCGAGGCCAAGCCTGGCCAGTGGGTCACCATCTCCGGCATCGGCGGACTGGGGCACATCGCCGTCCAGTACGCGGTTGCCATGGGACTGCGCGTTGCTGCCGTGGACATCGCGGACGACAAGCTCGCCCTGGCCAAATCCCACGGCGCCGAACTGACGGTCAACGCCCTGCACGAAGATCCTGTTGAAGTCATCCAGCGTGAAACCGGAGGTTGCCATGGAGTCCTTGTCACCGCAGTGCACCCGTCCGCTTTCGGACAGGCGATCGGCATGGCACGCCGGGGCGGGACGATTGTGTTCAACGGCCTGCCGCCGGGAGACTTCCCGGCGCCGATCTTCGAGATTGTGCTTAAGGGCCTGACCGTCCGCGGTTCGATCGTCGGCACCAGGCAGGACCTGGAGGAAGCACTGGATTTCTACGCGCAGGGCAAGATCCACCCCACCGTTTCGGTGCGGGAGCTCGGGGAAATCAACGCAGTCCTTGACGAAATGAAGCATGCAAAGATCGACGGCCGCGTGGTGCTGAGGTTCTGATGCCCAACAACCGGCTTGACGCTGCGGTGACGCTGCCCGGGGAGGACTTCTCCCGGGTGGCGCTCACCCCGGAGGCGGTGGACCTGCTGAAGAAACTCTGGCGCCAGCACGGGCCGCTGATGTTCCACCAGTCCGGTGGGTGCTGCGACGGCTCCTCACCCATGTGCTTCCCGGCCGGTGAGTTCATCACGGGCGATTCTGACGTGCTGCTGGGGCTCTTTGATATTTCAGACGGGCTCAAGCCGGAGCCGCTGGAGTTCTGGATGTCACGGGAGCAGTTCGAATACTGGAGCCATACGCATCTGACGGTGGACGTGGTGGCAGGCCGGGGGAGCGGCTTCTCAGTCGAGTCACCCGAAGGCAAACGTTTCCTGATCCGGTCCACGCTGATGGACTGGCCCGTCTGAACGACACGCATAAGGCCCGGCCTGATCTTCAGGCCGGGCCTTATGCGTGTCACCGCCGTCTCAGTATTTGGTACAACTATGACCGTCCAGTGGGCGGACACTACCATTGATAAGTCCCTTTCCGCCACAAACCAGGATTGACTACTCATGAACCTACTCCGGACCAAATCCATCGAGCAGTCCATCGCCGACGCCGATGAACCCGGACGCAAGCTCAAACGGTCACTCAGCACCTGGGACCTGATGATCATGGGTGTCGCGGTAGCTGTCGGTGCCGGCATCTTCTCGGTTGGCGCCAAGGCTGCGGCCAACTTCTCCGGTCCGGCCGTGACGGTCTCCTTTGCCATTGCCGCCGTAACGTGCGCCCTGGCGATCATGTGCTACGCGGAGTTCGCCACCGCCATTCCCGTTGCCGGCTCCGCTTACGTCTTTACGTACGCCACCATGGGCGAGCTGCTTGCGTGGATCATCGGCTGGAACCTCATCCTGGAACTGTTCACCGCGGCGGCAGTGATTGCCAAGTACTGGGGCATCTACCTCAGCAAAGTGTTCGCGCTGATGGGAGCCGACGTCCCGCCGGCCCTCTCGATCGGCGGTGTGGACCTGTACTGGGGCGCCTTCCTGATTGTTGCAATCTTCACCGTCCTCCTGGTGCTCGGAACCAAGCTCTCGGCCCGCGTGGGCAACGTCTTCACACTGATCAAAATCGCCGTTGTGCTGTTTGTGATCGTGGTGGGCTTCACGTACGTGAAAATAGAGAACTACAGCCCGTTCGTCCCCGCAGCCGAGCCCACTGCCGGCGGCGCCTCTGACGTCCTGAAGCAGTCCTTCTTCGGTTTCCTCACCGGCGCGGCGCCGGCCCAGTACGGCACCCTCGGCGTCTTCGCCGGTGCTGCCCTGGTGTTCTTCGCCTTCATTGGCTTCGATGTGGTGGCAACCTCCGCGGAGGAAGTGAAAAACCCGCAGAAGACGCTGCCGCGCGGCATCTTCGGCGGCCTCGCCGTGGTGACCCTGCTCTACATCCTGGTGTCCCTCGCCCTGACCGGCATGGTGTCCTACACCGAGCTTGCGGCGGCGGAGAACCCCACCCTGACCACCGCATTCGAAGCCGTCGGCAACACCACCGCGGCCAAGGTCATCGCCTTCGGCTCCCTGATCGGCCTCACCACCGTCATCATGGTGCTCCTGATGGGACTCTCCCGTGTGGTGCTGGCGATGAGCCGCGACGGCCTGCTCCCGCGGTCCCTGTCCAAGACCAGCGATAAGCGTTCGACGCCGGTCCGCCTCCAGATCATCTGCGGCGCCGCCGTGGCGCTCGTGGCCGGCCTGACCAACGTGGACCTGCTGGAAGAGATGATCAACATCGGGACCCTGTCCGCGTTTGTGATGGTCAGCCTCGGCATCCTGGTGCTGCGCAAGAAGCGCCCCGACCTGAAGCCGTCCTTCCGGGTGCCGTTCGGCAAGGTCCTGCCGGTGGTTTCCGCGGTGCTGTGCCTGTACCTGATGACAAACCTGGCCGTGGAAACCTGGATGTTCTTCGCCGGCTGGCTGGTCATCGGCATCATCATCTACTTCATTTACGGCCAGAGGCACTCACGCCTGAACGAAAAGTTCGCCGCGGCAAAGTCTGCGGTGGACGGCGGGGAAGCACGCGCCCAAGCCTCGGCTGAGGATCAGGCGATCACCCGCCGGTAAGCCGGACGGCGGTGAAACACGCTATATCGTTAGTGGCATGAACGAAGCCTCAAGCCCACCAGTCTCTGCCATGCTGCAGGCTAACCCGGTGGTGGCGGTTCTCCGCGCCCGGCACGCCCGCGAGTACGCCCCGGTCATCGAGGCCCTGGTTAGGGGCGGTGTACGATCCATCGAACTGACCCTCAGTACTGACGGAGTTTTTGACCTGCTGCCCGAGCTCAAACGGCAGTTCGGTGGCGATGCGGAAATCGGCGTCGGTACTGTCACGTCCGGCGACCAGGCCCGCCAGGCGCTCGACGGCGGGGCAGACTATCTCGTGACGCCCGCCATCGTGACCGATGTAGTCCGCGCCGCCGTCGAGGCCGGTGTTCCGGTATTTCCCGGCGGGCTGACGCCCACCGAGCTGCTGACCGGCATGCAGGCGGGCGCAACGGCCGTCAAGCTGTTCCCGGCTTCCACCGTGGGTCCCGGCTACCTCGGCCAGCTGCGCGGGCCCTTCCCCGCCATGCGGGTCATTCCGTCCGGCGGAATCGGCATCGACGACGCCCCGGACTGGATTGCGGCAGGAGCCCTCGCTGTCAGCCTGGGCGGCCCGCTGCTCCGGGATGCGTTCTCCGGCGGCGACCTCGGAAGCCTCACCGAACGGTCCCGGCAGCTGAGCGCCCTGGTGGCGGAAGCCGTCCAGGCGAGGGGCGCGCAGTGACTTTCACCGACGTCGTTACCCTCGGCGAAACCATGGGCCTCATGAAGGCCGAGACACCCGGACCGCTGGCCCAGGTGTCCTCGCTCAGCCTTGGCATGGGCGGCTCCGAAAGCAACTTCGCCATTGCGCTGCGCCGACTTGGTACCTCGGTGACCTGGGTTGGCCGGGTCGGTAACGACAGCCTCGGCGAACTGGTGCTGCGGGAGCTCGCCGCCGAGGGGATTAAGGTTGACCCGCTGCGGGACGACGCAGCGCCTACTGGCCTCATGATCAAAGAGCGGCGCACCATGGACCAGCTCAAGGTCTGGTACTACCGGTCCGGAAGCGCAGGTTCGCGGCTGTCCCGGGAGGACATCCCGGGCGAGCTGATTGCCAACGCCAAACTCCTGCACCTCACCGGTATCACCCCTGCTTTGTCGCCGTCCGCAGCGCAGGCCGCCCAATACGCGCTCGACGTAGCCCGGGACGCCGGAGTGCTGGTTTCCTTCGACCTCAACTACCGGGCCGCGCTGTGGTCCCCCGAGGACGCAGGAGAAGTTTTCCGGAGTTTTATGGCCCAGGCGGACATCGTGTTCGCCGGGGATGATGAAGCCGCCATTGCAGTGGGGCCAGCGGAGGATTCCCTGGAGCTTGCCCGGCGCGTTGCCGCCCTGGGACCCAGCCAAGCGGTCATCAAGCGCGGGGCCGCGGGCTGTGCCGCCGTCATCGACGGAGTGGAATACGAGCAGGACGCGGTCCGGATTAACGCCATCGACACTGTGGGCGCCGGCGACGCTTTTGTGGCCGGCTACATTTCGGACCTGCTCGTCGGCGCTTCGGTGCAGGCACGCCTGCTCACCGCAGTCCGCACCGGAGCCTTCGCCTGCCTGGTGCCGGGCGACTGGGAAGGCATGCCGCGCCGCCACGAGCTGGCCCTGTTGGACTCGACGGAACCTGTGGCGCGCTGACCCGCCGGTAGCGCGCAAGCCCAGCTGTCACGGCGCGGCGTGCCGCCCCACCCAGTCAACCAGGGGCCGCAGCTGGTCCCACAGCTTGGCGATCTCCTGCACCGCCGCCGGCGTCGAGACCCATTCCGGCTGCCCCAGTTCGGTGCCGGCGGAGAGCGACTTGTGCTTGAGCAGCTCGGCCCTGGGGTGCGCCCGGTCGTAACCGCGCGGCACCGTCTTCAGTTTCTCGCCCTCCACCGCAAAGCCGGCGGCAGCGACGCCATCCACGATATGCCGCAGCGCTTCGCCGGTGCCCGATGCATCCACTGCATTGCGGAACCTGGCCAGCTGCGCCGGGGTATGGGAATGGTAGCCCCCTCCCACCAGCAGTCCGTCCGCGCTCACCTGGAGGTAGAAACCCACACCCTCCTGGGCTGAAGCGAAGGCGCCCTGGGCGGTTTTATAGGGTGACTTGTCCGGGGAAAACCTGACGTCCCGGTTGGGCCGGAAAATCTTCGCCGGACCGAACCGCGGCTCCAGTTCAGCCAGGAGTGCGGTGAGCGGCTCCCGGATCAGGCTTGTGTAGCTATCCTTGTGCTCCAGCCACCACTCGCGGTTGTTGTTGTCCTCAAGCTCGGCGTAGAACGCGAATGCTCCTGCGGGAATGCCCTCAAATGTACCCATGCAGTGATCCTAGGCACGGGCCCTCGGCTCCAGCCAGAGCCGGCAGCGCCTAAGTGGAAAACATCACTTTCACCCAATATGCGAATATGCGGGAGCCTGTCCACCATGCGGTCCCTTACGTATCATGAGGGTAACGATGGGCCGATCTGGTTGACCCTTCAACGTCCCGTGACCGAGACTTTCTTTGAACGTCTGTTCGGACTGCGAACAGAGTTGGCTTGGGGGCGTCTCACTCCCCATGCAGATCACAAAGGAGTGAAACATGAAACGTCGTAGCGTTATCGCGGTGCTCGCCGCAGCATCCGTCCTGGGCTTGTCGGCCTGCGGGTCCGGTTCACCGAGTTCCACCGGCGGTGGAAACTCCACGGCCGGTTCGACCGGAAGCACGGAACTGACAAAGGTCAGTGTCGGGGTCATTCCCATCGTGGACTGCGCACCGATCTACCTGGGCGATAAGCAGGGGTTCTTCAAGGACGAGGGCCTGCAGTTGGACATCCAGACGGCCACCGGCGGCGCAGCAATCGTCCCGGGTGTGGTCAGCGGAAGCTTTGACTTCGCCTTTTCCAACCTCATCTCCGTGATGGTGGCCAAGGACAAGGGCCTTGACCTGAAGTTCGTGGCCAACGGCGCGTCCACCACGGGCGAGAACGGCAAGGACGTCGGCGGTGTCGTCGTTCCGGCCGGGTCGAGCATCAAGTCGGCGAAGGACCTTGCCGGCAAGACGGTTTCGGTGAACAACCTCTCCAACATCGGTGACACCACCATCAAATCGGCCATCGAAAAGGACGGCGGCGATCCCTCCACCGTGAAGTTTGTTGAGGTGGCCTTCCCCGATGCACCCGCCGCCCTGGCCAACAAGCAGGTGGACGCGGCCTGGATCCTGGAACCGTTCCTGTCCAAGGCCACGGCCGACGGTGGAACTGTAGTGTCCTCGAACTTCGTGGAAATGAGCCCGAAGCTGGACATTGCCGGATACTTCACCAAGGCTGACACGGTCAAGAACAAGCCTGAGCTGACGCAGAAGTTCACCCGGGCCATGAACAAGTCCCTTGAATACGCCCAGGCCCACCCGCAGGAGGTCCGTGACATTGTGGGTACGTACACCAAGATCGACGAGGCCGCACGGGCCAAGATGGTGCTGACCCACTGGACCGTCGACTTCGACAAGGACGCGTTTAAGACTCTCGGCGATGCCGCCGCCAAGTACGGCACACTGACCAAGGCGCCGAACGCAGGCGACCTCCTCCCGTGAGTGCAGACGCTCTAACCTCCGGCGGTCCCGTCTCCAGTGCGGGACGGGACCGCCGGTCGGTCCGCAAGTTACCGGTAAAACAGTTGCTTGGCCTGGCAGGGATTGTAGGATTCCTGGGCACGTGGGAGCTCATTCCACGGCTGGGCATCATCAATGAACGTTTTCTCCCGCCGGCCAGCGAAGTTATTGTCGCGCTGATGCGGGACTTCGGTCTGACCGCATTCTGGGTCTCGGTCGGCGAAACGATGACGGCGTGGTTCCTGGGCCTGGTCATCGCCGTCGCCCTGGCCGTTCTGCTGGGCTTTATCATCGGCGCCAGCGACTTCCYGCGCAAGGCCACGAACTCCACAGTGGAATTCCTGCGCCCCATCCCTTCAGTGGCACTGATTCCGCTGGCGGTGCTGCTCTTCGGCGTGAAGATTGAATCGTCTCTCATGCTGATTACCTATGCCGCGTTTTGGCAGGTCCTGATCCAGGTCCTCTACGGCGTGGCCGACATCGACATGGTCGCCAACAACACCGCGAAAACGTACGGACTGGGCCGCATGGCGCGGATCCGCTACGTCGTATTTCCCACGGCCCTGCCCTACCTGATGACGGGCGTCCGTCTCGCCGCCACAGTGGCGTTGGTCCTGGCCATCACGGCCGAACTGGTGATCGGTTCTCCGGGGCTCGGCCGCGAAATCGCGCTCGCCCAGTCCGGCGGTGCCATCTCGGGCATGTATGCCCTGGTGCTGGCCACCGGCCTGATCGGAATGCTGATCAACGCGGTGATGCGGTTCATCGAGAAGAAGACCCTGTCCTGGCACTCCTCCGTCCGTTCCGAGGTAATCGTATGAAAACCCTGAAGACCTTCGGCTACGTTCTGGCACTGCCGGTCCTGCTGGTCCTGCTCTGGTGGGCCTCCACCCTCGGCGCGGTGAACTTTTTCGTCCCCACCCCCGCCACCCTGGTCGCTAAGTTCGGCCAGGTCTGGTTCGGCCCACGCTTCTTCAGCGACGTGCTGCCCAGCCTTGGCCGGCTCCTGGTGGGCGTGGTCGCGGCAATCATCATCGGCGTCGTCGGCGGCGTCCTGATCGGCTCGGTCAAATGGCTCCGGGCGCTGTTGGAACCCACGCTGGAATTCTTCCGTGCGATCCCGCCGCCCGTCCTGGTCCCGGTCCTGATCCTGGTCATGGGCATCACGGACTCCATGAAGGTGGCGGTGATCCTTTCCGGCTGTGTCTGGCCGGTCCTGCTGAACACCATCGAAGGCGTCCGTGCTGTGGACGGTGTGCTCTCTGATTCGGCGCACACCTATGGCATCGACGGCTGGGCCCGTGTCCGGTACCTCGTGCTGCCCTCGGCCAGCCCGCAGATCATGGCTGGCGTGCGCCAGTCACTGTCCCTCGGGCTGATCCTGATGGTCATCTCCGAAATGTTCGCCTCGTCCTCAGGGCTTGGTTTTACCATCGTCCAGTTCCAGCGGTCCTTCGCCATTCCGGAAATGTGGTCCGGGATCGTGGTGCTCGGTCTGCTGGGTGTGGCCATGTCGTTCATCTTCCAGTGGGCCGAGCGGAACATCCTGCGCTGGTACCACGGCCAGAAAGAGGTAGAAAATGCAGCCTGACCCCACCCCGGCGCCAGCCGGGAAGACACCGCCGTCCGGGAAGTCTCTGCCGGAGGCGATGCTCTCCGTCCGCGGACTGAAGAAGGTGTACCAGAGCGACGGCGGCGACATCGAAGCGGTGCGCAACCTGACCTTCGACCTGCGCGCCGGCGAACTGGCATGCCTCGTGGGTCCTTCCGGCTCCGGCAAGACGACGCTCCTCAAGTGCATCTCCGGGCTGATGGCTCCCACCGAGGGTGAGGTGCTTTTGGACGGCAAACGCGTTTCGGGTCCGCCGAAGAAGATGGCCGTGGTCTTCCAGGAATACGGCCGGTCCCTGTTCCCATGGATGCGCGTCCGGGAAAATGTGGAACTGCCGCTGAAGAACCAGGGTGTGGCCAAGGCTGAACGCGACAGGCTCGTGGACGAGGCCCTTGAGGCGGTGGGCTTGGCGCACGTCCCGCGCTCGTACCCGTGGCAGCTCTCCGGCGGCATGCAGCAGCGCGTGGCGATCGCCCGGGCCATCGCCTACCAGCCTGAGGTGCTCCTGATGGACGAGCCGTTCGCCGCTGTGGACGCTCAGACCCGCGCCGATCTGGAGGACCTGATCCGCACGATCTGGAAGAAATTCGGGGTGACAGTGCTTTTCGTGACCCACGACATCGACGAATCCGTTTACCTCGGCGAACGCGTCATCATCCTGTCTTCCTCACCCACCGTGGTCCAGGAGGACATCGTGATCGACCTCCCGGTTGACCGCGACCAGTTGGAGACCAGGTCCCTGCCCCGCTTTACCGAGCTCCGCCACCACGTCTACGAACAAATCCAGCTTGCCAAGAAGGGCCACCGCCCTGCGGCGGCGGGCGCGAACTAAGGCAAAACACCCCGCCACGGACAGTCCGTGGCGGGGTGTTCAGGTTCTGCGGAACGACCGAATTAGCCGATCTTGTTGGCAGCCTCAGCGTCGGAGTCAACGGCGCCGGCGCCCAGGTTGGCGCGCAGCTTGGCGCCGAGCTCGGCGTCAACGTTGGTCCAGTACTGGATGGCGCGTTCCTTGATGTCAGCGGTCTTTACGCCGCCCACAGCACCGGTGATGGTCTCGAGCAGGCGGGCCTTGGCGCCGTCGTCGAATACCTCGCGGTACAGGGTGCCGGCCTGGACGAAGTCGCCGTCCTCGGAACGGAGGGAATGCGCGGAAAGCGTGAGCTCGCCGTCGTTCTCCCAGCCACCGGCCGGGGACGCCGGCTCAACGGCGGCGGGGCCACCTACCGAGTTCGGTGCGTACACCGGAACGGAGGGAGCGTTGAAGTGGAAACGCCCGGCGCCGTCCTGGCTGTAGTTGTTGACCTGGCTCTTGGGCTGGTTCACCGGGATCTGTGCGTGGTTGGTGCCCACGCGGTAACGGTGTGCGTCGGCGTAGGAGAAGATGCGCGCCTGCAGCATCTTGTCCGGCGAAGCCGCGATGCCCGGCACGAAGTTCGACGGCGCGAAGGTGGCCTGCTCGATCTGCGAGAAGTAGTTCTCCGGGTTCTTGTTCAGCTCCATGGTGCCCACGTGGATCAGCGGGTAATCAGCGTGCGGCCACACCTTGGTGAGGTCGAACGGGTTGAAGCGGTAGGTCTTGGCGTCTTCGTACGGCATGACCTGGACGTGCAGTTCCCAGGACGGGAAGTTGCCCTCGGCGATGTTTTCCTGCAGGTCGCGGATATAGAAGTCCGCGTCCGAGCCGGCCAGTTCTTCGGCCTGGTCGCCGGTCATGGCCTTGACGCCCTGGTTGGACTTGAAGTGGTACTTGACCCAGAAGCGCTCGCCCGCGGCGTTGATCCACTGGTAGGTGTGCGAGCCGTAGCCCTGCATTTCCCGCCAGGAAGCCGGCAGGCCGCGGTCACCCATCAGCCAGGTGACCTGGTGTGCGGATTCGGGGGACAGGGTCCAGAAGTCCCACTGCATGTCGGCGTCACGCAGGTGGGTGCCCGGGAGGCGCTTCTGGGAGTGGATGAAGTCCGGGAACTTGATGCCGTCGCGGATGAAGAAGACGGGGGTGTTGTTGCCCACGAGGTCGTAGTTGCCCTCGGTGGTGTAGAACTTGACGGCGAAGCCGCGAGGATCGCGCCAGGTGTCGGGGGAGCCGCTTTCGCCGGCGACCGAGGAGAAACGGATCAGCATGTCCGTCTCGACACCCGGCTGCAGGAATGCTGCCTTGGTGTACTTGGAGACGTCCGAGGTGGTCTTGAACGTGCCGAAGGCGCCGCCGCCCTTGGCATGCACTACACGCTCCGGCACGCGCTCGCGGTTGAACTGCGCGAGCTTTTCGATCAGGTAGTGATCAGTCAGGATGATGGCACCGTCGGCACCAACTGACTGGGAGTGCGCGTCGGACGTGACGGGGGCACCTGACTGGGTGGTTGAAATGGCAGTCATTGTTCTCCTATTTCTCGATTACTTGGTTACGTTCAGAGGGGCGTTGTTGGGACTGCTGGCAGTCCTGGCAGATGCCTTGGTACATCACATCTGCGATCTGGATGGTCATGGGCTTGGCGTTCTCGTCCCAGTGCGGGGTTAGGCAGGGCGCATGGCCGACGGCGCATTCCACGTCCTCCACGCGGCCGCAGCTGATGCAGATGGCGTGGTGGTGGTTGTCGCCTACGCGGGTCTCGTACAGGGCGGGGGAGTGCGGCGGCTCAAAGCGGCGCAGCATCTGCAGGTCGGTGAGGTCGCCCAGGACCACGTAGACGGACTGTGCGGTGAGCTCGGGAAGCTCGGCCCGGGCTGCGGCGAGGATGCTCTCTGCCGGTGAGTGGGGGTGGTGTTCGACGGCGGCAAGCACGGCCAGCCGCTGTTTGGTCACGCGGCGGCCGTGGGACCGCAGGGCAGCAGCCCATGCATCATGGCCGCCAAGGTGTTCCGTCATGTCTCCATTATTGCACTTATTATGAGCTCATCACAATAAGGCTCGGTTAACACTCGGCAACGAAAGGAATTCCTTGAGGGGGTTCAGGGATTCGCCTGCCGAGCGGCCCAAGGCGTGGACGGCGAGCGGTCCCGCACCGGGATCCGGCACCACGCAGCTCAGCCCCGTGACCCCGGGGCGATCGGTCAGTTCCTGCACTGAGGCGGCCAGGGCCAGCAGCTGACCGGGTGTCAGCACACCGCCCGGCGCCGGGGACAGGACAGTATGGTGCCGCCCGGCCTTAACCTCAGGAGTCTTCGACAGTATTTCCGGGAGGGCTACGTCAACACGCGGGTCCGGCTCCGTGGTGCGCTTCACAGCCGAGCGGCGCAGGGCGGTGCGCAGGCCGTCGTCGTGCCTTTGGAGCTCTTCGGGCGCCACGGGCACCCGGCGCTGGGTGGGAAGCAGCAGCTGTTCGCCCGGGGTGACCGTCTCGCCGTCCCAGCGCCCGAACAGGTGGAACGTGGGCGTGGAGGACTCCACCTCCGGCTCCCCGATAGCTGCGCCAATGGGGTGCCACTGGTGCGCAAAAACCACCGTGCAGCGGGTGGCTCCGAGCCCGTCCGTGAGTGCCTGCCGGGCGGCGTTATGGCACACGAGCCAGTCAGTTGCGGAGCGGAGATCGAAGGGGATGGCGGGGTTGGTCAGCCGGATGAGTACGTGCCCTGCCGTCAGCGCAGTGCGGGGCCGGGCCACTTCCCAGATCTCCGATGCGTAAAGAAGCCGCCTGGATAGATTCATTGGCCACCTCCTTCCCCGCCTGAGGATACCAAGCGGGTGGGACCTCCGGACCCGGAAGTGGCCATTAGGGTTGCGGGGTGGGGAAACTACTGGCTGACATCACACCGCTGCGCGAGAGCCCTGCCTTCCGCCGCCTATGGCTCGGCTCTGCGGTGGCAGCCGTGGGCAGCCAACTGACGCTGGTGGCGGTCAGCCTGGAGGTCTACCGCCTCACCCACGACAGTTTCTATGTGGGCCTGCTCAGCGTCTTCGCGCTGGTGCCGCTGGTGTTCGGCGGGCTGCTGGGCGGCTCCATTGCCGATTCCCACAACCGCCGCACGGTGGCTCTGCTGGCCAGTTCCGTCCTGTGGCTGACCACCGGCATGATTGCCCTCCAGTCCTGGCTGCAGCTTGGAAACGTCTGGGTCCTCTATCTCCTGGTGGCGCTGCAGAGCGGTGCCCAGGCCATCAACCAGCCGGCGCGCAGTGCCATCATCCCCACTCTCATCCGCAAGGAACTGCTGCCCGCAGCCAATGCGCTCAACATGATCACCTTCGGGCTGGCGATGACCATAGGGCCGCTGCTGGCCGGCGTCCTGGTGGCGTGGGTGGGCTTCGGGTGGACTTACACCATCGACTTCATGTGCTTTGTGTTTGTCCTGTGGGCGGTATTCCGGCTGCCGTCGACTCCACCCACGGGGCACGCGGGCCGGGCCGGGATCCGGTCCGTGCTTGAAGGGTTCCGTTTCCTGGGCACCCGGCCCAACCTGCGGATGACGTTCATCATCGACCTCGTGGCCATGATCCTGGCCCAGCCGCGGGCGTTGATGCCGGCCATCGGCGCGCTGATGATCGGCGGCGGCGAATCAACGGTGGGCATCCTGCTGGCCTCCACCGCCGTGGGCGCATTCCTGGCCGGGCTTTTCTCCGGCCCCCTGGGCCGGGTCCGGTGGCAGGGGAGCGCGGTGGTGTGGTCCGTCATGGGCTGGGGCGCCTCCATTGCCGGTTTCGGTGTAGTGGTGCTGCTGGCGGGCCGGACGCACGACGGCGGCGCCACCCTTTGGCTGTTACCCGCGGCTTTGTGCTGTGCCCTGGCCGGGATCGCAGACTCCATCAGTGCTGTCTTCCGCAACACCATCCTGCAGGCAGCCGCCCCGGACCACCTGCGGGGTCGGCTTCAGGGGGTCTTCATTGTGGTGGTGGCCGGCGGCCCCCGAGTGGGCGACCTGCTGGCAGGCGGCGGGACTAAAATTTTGAGTGAGGGCTGGGTCCTGTTCCTCGGCGGGGCGTTGTGCGTGCTGGTGGCCTGGCTGGTCTCTCAGCTACAGCCGGGCTTTCGGAAGTACGATGCCCATGACCCGGTGCCGTAGGGCCCTGTTTTGTTGGGGTGACGTGGAGGAGTGGACGTGCACAAGCATTACAACGGACTGAAGACTGCAGCACTCTTCGGGGTGCTCTGGGCCGTGCTGCTGGGGCTAGGCGGCCTGATCGGGCTCAACACGCGCAGCGCAGCGCCCATCTGGATCATGGCCCTGGTGGGTGTGGCCACCACCGCCTACGGCTACTGGAACAGCGACAAAATCGCCATCCGCTCCATGCAGGCCTACCCCGTGACTGAGGCCCAGGCGCCCCAGCTGTACCAGATCGTCCGGGAGCTCTCCGTCCGGGCGAATCAGCCCATGCCGCGCATCTACCTCTCGCCCACCATGAACCCCAACGCCTTCGCGACGGGCCGGAATCCCAGGAACGCCGCGGTCTGCTGCACCGAAGGGATCCTGCAGCTGCTCGATGCCCGCGAACTGCGCGGGGTCCTGGGGCACGAGCTGATGCACGTGTACAACCGGGACATCCTCACGTCGTCGGTGGCCGCGGCGGTGGCCGGCGTCATCACCTCCGTGGGCCAGATGCTGCTCTTCTTCGGCGGCGGGGACCGACGCAACTCCAACCCGCTGGCCATGCTGGCCATGGCACTGCTGGCGCCGTTCGCAGCCTCCTTGATCCAGCTCGCCATTTCCCGGACCAGGGAGTACGACGCCGACGAGGACGGTTCGCAGCTCACCGGCGATCCGCTGGCGCTCGCCTCAGCCCTGCGCAAGATTGAGCAGGGAGTGCAGATCGTGCCGCTTCCGCAGGACCAGAAGCTGGTCAACACGTCGCACCTGATGATCGCCAACCCGTTCCGCGGCGGCGCCATGACCAAGCTGTTCGCCACGCATCCGCCCATGAGGGAGCGGATCACCCGGCTGGAACGGATGGCGGGACGGCCGCTTAACTGACGCGTACTGCATAAGCCAAGCTCCGCCGTCGTCCGCGTTGCGGGTACACGGAAACGGACTGGTGAGACGCAACGGGCAGGGGACGCCGGAATTCCGGTGTCCCCTGCCCGTTCTTGTGTCCTGGCGCCGTGCCGGGGTCCTAGCTGCGGAAGTTCACGAACTGCAGGTCGGCTTCGTCGAAGTCCTTCAGCAGCGCCATGACGGACTGCAGGTCGTCACGGGACTTGGAGGAGACACGGAGCTCATCGCCTTGGATCTGGGACTTGACGCCCTTGGGCCCCTCATCCCGGATCAGCTTGTTGATCTTCTTGGCCAGGTCCTGCTCGATGCCTTCCTTGATGGAGGCTTCCAGCCGGAATTCCTTTCCGGACGCGAAAGGCTCGCCGGTGTCCAGGGACTTCAGCGAGATGCCGCGGCGGATCAGCTTGGACTGGAGTACGTCCAGGACCGCCAGGACGCGCTCCTCCGAGTTCGCCTTCATCAGGATCTTCTCGCCACTGAAGTCAACTTCGGCGCCCACACCCTTGAAGTCGTAGCGCTGGACCAGTTCCTTCTGTGCCTGGTTCAGCGCGTTGGCCACTTCCTGCTTGTCCACTTTGCTTACGACGTCGAACGTTGACTCGCCTGCCATGACTCTCCTTGTGCCGGTGGTGCCCCCGCATTGGCTCTGGAGGGCATGGATCTCTGGATTCCAGCCTAATACGGATGCCCCAGCGGTGGCACGGATCGATTCACAGTTCCCTCATAGCGGACGCCCGGCGGGAACGAAGCCGGTCAGGGGAGAGTTGAACGAGTTGGAAGAAGCGCGAAAGGGAAGCAATGCAAAACAACGCCGTCCGTTACGTCACCCGATCAACCGTCGCGGCCGCCGGGGCAGTGGCCATGGCAGCCACCTCCGTCGCAGCCGCAGCCCTGGCAGGCTCCATCCTCTTCAGCCCGGCCCCGGATGCATCCGCCCGCATGCACGGCGTCAGCGCGGACCTGCGGAGGGCCGTCCAGCTGAACCAGATCACCGAGGAGCAGGCGCTGAAGTTCGAGGCAAAGCTGGCCGGACGTATTCTCGGCGAGGTCTGATTTCCCGGTTTTCCCGTGGAACGGCGCGGCTTTTGGGGCCAGTTTCGATGGCGAAGCGGCTCGATTCGATTCTTCGGCAGAAGTTCTGTAAAGTTGTCTTGCCCGCGGTTACTGGAAGCGGAACGGCCCGGAAACGGACGTTCTGCAGACTGCAGCCGGGGGTGATCTTCTTTTGAAGTTCGGCAGATTACCCGAGCGGCCAAAGGGGGCTGACTGTAAATCAGCTGGCAACGCCTACGGGGGTTCGAATCCCTCATCTGCCACCCAAGGAAAAGCCTCCGGAACCACTAGGTTGCGGAGGCTTTTTCGTGCCCGGGGAACCGGCCAAGCCGGCCACGGTGCTTCCGGCTGGCTCCGGCCGGTCCGGCACTCCCCGCCTGGCGGTCTATTCCCCGCGGCGTTAGCCGGGGGAATAGACCGTCGGCCGGGGAAAAGCTGCGGGGAAAGCCTGCCCGCAATCTGTCGTCGACAGGCACTTCGGGCCGGGCGTAGTCTGGCACCATCGGCGCATGTGCCCCGATGCCCTGCGTCGATACTCAATCGATGAAGGAGGACCAATGAGTGTTGTGCGCGAATTTATGACAACGGATGCCCGGTGTATCAAGGAAGAGCAGACGCTCGAAGATGCCGCGCGGATGATGTTGGACCTGGATTGCGGATCGTTGCCGATCTGTGGCGATGACGGCAGATTGAAGGGCATGATCACTGACCGCGACATTGTGCTCAAGTGTGTCGCCGCCGGCCGCAGTCCCCGCGAGATGATGGCCCGCGAGCTCGCCTCGGGCAAGCCCCGCTGGGTTGACGCCGATGCAGGTGTTGATACAGCCATCGAGGTGATGGAACGCCACCAGATCCGGCGGCTCCCGGTCATCGCCGACCACAAGCTGGTTGGCATCATCAGCCAGGGCGACATTGCACGCAACTACACCGAGGACCGCGTGGGCGCGCTGGTGGAGCACATTTCTGAACGCCACCATATGTCGGCCTAGCAAACTGCCTCACCAACGCATTCCAACACAGCCTTGTTCGCGGTTCCTTGCCTTGAAGGTTCGGAACCGCGAACAAGCTGAGGAACTCAGTTCAGGGCGATCAGCAGCATCTGGTTCGTGCCGGGGATGCACGTCTGCAGGATGGCCCGGGGGAATCCACCGAATACCCGGATGACGTCGTTTGTGGTGCCCGGATTAGGCACCTGGCCCCGCGCCGTCGCCTTGAACGTGCCGTAACCGGGAATGCTGACGGTTTCACCCACGCCAATGCCGGAGAAACGCGCCCAGCCGCCACAGAAATCGTGCTCCGTGATGAAGAGCGAGTACCCGTCATTCGGCGTGTAATGGATCGGCCCGATGCAGGCGTCAACCATGGACTGTCCGCCGGCGCCCGCCACATAGATGGTCCGGACAGCCGGGGCCGCCGGTACCACGGGAGCCGCCGCCGGTGCGGGCGCCGCGGCGGCCTGTACTGGAGTGGCGGCTTGTGCAGGTGCGGGCGCGGAAAGTGCGACGGCGGGACCGGTCAGTTTCAGCGTCTGGCCGGGAACGATGACGCTGTAACCGCCGAGGCCGTTGGCAGCGAGCATGGCATTCATGTCCACGCCATGCCGGGCCGCGATCCCACCCACGGTGTCGCCGGGGACCACGGTGTAAAGGTTCGCGTCGGTTGCCGGCGCAGGTGCAGGAGCCGGTGGGGCCGGCGCTTCGGCGGGCGCGGCGACTGCCGCTGGAACCGAAGCCGGGTCAACGGCGCCAGGGTCAACAGCGGCGGGGTCAACGGCGGCGGCCGAGGGCTCGTCCACGGCCGCGGGGACAATCGGTCCGGCGGCTTGCTCAACCGGTGCGTCCGCCGTCGTGATTGCACCCGCGGCGGAAGGTGCCCCGGGCGTTGTTGCCGCGGGTCCTGTCAACGCGGCAATGCTGACAGCGGCGACTACGACGGCGCCCGCCATGCCTGCCCACAGCTTGGTGTTGACCGGTCTGCGGCCTGGTAAGGGATCGACCCCGGGGAGGTCTGTTTCGAAATTTCGGCGGGGATTTTCGGCGTTGTTTACGGTCGACTGGTTCATTGGTGGCCCATCGAGGGTCGGCCCGCAATAGGTTCCGTGGCTAAGCCACCAACCGGATGCTGGACGGAGCAATGTGTGATGCGCTGCGAGGGGTTGCCGGCCTCTAGCCGGAACCCCTCAACGCACGATGGGAGGCGCCCGTCTACGAAAGATACGGATGCTCCGCAATGAAGCGGCATCACCCAGCCCAGCATTGGAGGATGCGCCGGCAACGTTGTTCGGCCCTAGGAACTCCGAGTCTAGGAAGGCCGTGCCGGCGGGGCACGAGTAGGGGCTACCCCATTATTTCTGCGGCCTACTTGGCCGGGCCTGAGTCTCCTACTCAACGCCGTTCGCGCTGGTACTCGCTCACGGAGCCAGCTGCCACGCATGATGAGGCCCGCGGTAACCATCCCGGACCGCCGAATTTGCCAGCATGTTACCCACGGGTAACATTGGGTGATGCACCTGCTTCTGCGCACCCTCCTGATGCTGTTCACGTCCACCCGCCGCCCGGCGCTGACCATCTGGGACACGTCGTCCGTGCCGCTGCGGGTCCTCCCTACCGACATCGACATCGCCATGCACGTCAACAACGGCATGTACTTTTCCCTGATGGACCTGGGCCGGTTCGACCTCATGGTCCGCAGCGGCGTGTGGAAGAGGATGCGCCAGCGCCGCTGGAGCCCGGTGGCGGCGGGGGAGACTATCGCGTTCCGGAAGTCGCTGCAGCTGTGGCAGCAGTACAGCATTGAAACGAAGATCATCGGGCTGGATGCCAAAGCCATCTATTTCGAGCAGCGCATGGTATCCGACGGCGAGATTTACGCGCGTGCCTACATCGCCACCCGCCTGGTCAGCAAAGGCAAACCTGTCAGCCAGGAAGAGATACTGCGCGAGTTCGGCCAGCCGCCGGCGGACCTGGTGCTGCCGGAATGGATCCACGAGTGGCGTGAAACCAACGCCCTCCCTGGCAGCCGTACGCCCGCGCCGCACCTGTGGGAAGCCACGGTCTGACTATGTGCCGACGTCGCGCCTGCTGACAGCAAAGGCAGCCAAAGCCACCAGTGCCGCCGAGATGCCCCAGAGCCAGCCGGCCGCAGCCCAGTCGGCTCCGTTGGCCACGGGCGCGTTCCCGTAGGCCCAGTGGTAGGGGCTCAGGTTGAGCAGCCACTCAACGTCCGGGCTTTGCCTTCCGACGGCATTGAAGACGTATCCCAGGACGCCAACGGCGGCTCCCGCGGCCAGCCCGTACGTGCGCCTGCCGGACACGGCGCCGGCGCACAGGGCCGCGGTACCGGTCAGCAGCGACAGCCCGGCAAACAGCACCGCCGCACCAAAGAGATTCTCCGGCCTGATACCCAGCTGGGCGGAATCGTTGAGCAACCGGACCAGCACAAAGACCAGCGCCGCCAGAAGCAGGACCCGGACCAACAGGGCAAGGGCGCGTTCCAGCACAACCTGGACCCGGGTCACCTCGTGGGCGAGGGTCAGTTCCAGCTGGCCGGATTCCTCGTCGCCGCCCACCGCGGCGGCGCCCCACCCCACCGAGGCGATGGTCATCAGCAGGAAGCCGATCAGCCCGAAGATCGTTGCCTGGGTGTAGCCGGGACCGGTGGCGATCTGGTCGTAGTTGAGCGCCTTCATCATTTCGGGCGGGAGGGCGTCGATCATGTCCTGCATCTGCGCGCTCCCGCCAATGGACGGGTACAGCGGAAGGTACAGCAAGGTGGCGCCGGCCAGTCCGGCCGCCCAGGCGAGGGTGGAGCGCCAGGTGTCGAAGAACGCGCGGCGGAACAGCGGCAGGGTGGTGCTCACGTGGCGGCCTCCCGGGGGAGCGAACGCCGGGAGCCGGGAGCCCCCGGGGTTGGAGCCCCGGGACTGGACTCTTCGGGGCTGAAGTACATCTGCAGCACCGATTCCTCCAGGTCAGGCTCCTCCAGGACGAGGTCCTTCAGCTGCAGGGTGCCCAAGGCCTTGACCAGGGGCTGGATGGCGCCCTCCAGGGTGGCGGACAGGGTGACGGTGCCGTCGGACTCCAGCACCTCCACGTGCCCGACGCCGGGCACCGCCCCCAGCAGCGCGCCGGCGTCGTGCGCCGTGATGCCGTTTGCCGAGAACCGCAGGTGCCTGACGGCACCTTCCCGCAGCCCGCTGACCGACTCGACCGCGATGATCCGGCCGTCCCGCAGGATGGCTACGGTGTCGGCGGTCTGCTGGACTTCGCTGAGCACGTGGGAACTGAGGAAGATGGTCTGCCCCTGCTCCCGGGCTTCCCGCACCATGGCGTGAAACTCCTGCTGCACCAGGGGATCCAGGCCGCTGGTGGGTTCATCCAAAACCAAGAGTTCGGGATTATGCATAAATGCCTGGACCAGTCCCAGTTTCTGCTTGTTGCCCTTGGACAGCTTGCGGGTGTGCCGGTCGAGGTCCAGCCCCAGCCGTTCGGCCAGCGCATCAATTCTGCCGGGCGCCACCGGTCCGCTGATGGCCTCATAGTGGGACAGGAGTTTGCGCCCGGTCACGCGGCCCTCGAGGAACAGCTCGCCCGGCAGGTAGCCGATTCGGCGTCTGAGTTCGGGGCCGCCCAGCCGGGGGTCCTTGCCCAGGACCCGGACCTCCCCGGAGCTGGGCCGGATGATGTCCAGCAGGCAGCGCATGGTGGTGGTCTTGCCGGCGCCGTTGGGGCCGATGACCCCGAACACGGAGCCCGCCTCCACGCTGAAATCCACGCCGTGCAGCACCTCGCGGCGGCCGAATTTCTTGGTGAGGGACCGGGTGGAGATAGCGTGGGCCATGATCCCTCCTGTGTGCGGCTGTCAGCGGCTGATGCCCCTACGTTAGGCCCCGCACTGCCCGGTGTACACGGCAGGGTAGCGGATATTCCCGATGACGCGGGCAGCGAACAAGGGCGCCTCCGGCTGGGACATCCGCCCGTGGCTCGCGTACCGTTGGAGCCATGGCTACCTTAGACATCACAGGTGAACAGTTCGCATCGACCATCGAAGACAACGACATTGTCCTGGTGGATTTCTGGGCTGAATGGTGCGGTCCGTGCAAGCAGTTCGGACCCACGTACAGCGCCGTGTCGGAAAAGCACTCCGACGTCCTGTTCACCAAGGTGGACACCGAGGCCGAGCAGCAGCTGGCCGCGGAGGCCGGCATCACGTCCATCCCCACGCTGATGGCCTTCCGCGAAAAAGTCCTGGTCTTCTCCCAGCCCGGTGCGTTGAACGCCCAGCAGCTGGAACAGGTTGTTGACGCCGTCAAGGCCCTGGACATGGACGAGGTTCACGCCCACGTGGCGCGCTCGCAGGCGGAAGCCGCGGCGGCCGCAGGCAGCAACCCGGGCGCCACCAAGAGTGCCGGCCCGCAGGACGGCACCCAGATCCCTGATCTCTAACCGCCCCTTAAACCGATCGATTGCTCAGTAAGCGCCCTTTTGAACGTCCTAAAGGGCCTTTACGGAGCAATCGATGGTTAAAGCGGGAGTTAGGGCCGTTCGATCTTCACGGGTTCGGCCAGCAGTGCGCTCAGCGATTCGTTGAGGTCCTGCAGGGCGATACCTTTGGAATGCTTTTCCAGGTCCTCCTCGGACGCCCACTGTTCCGTCAGGACCAGCTTCTCCTCGGTGGCCTCGGTCAGCTCGTACCGGATGCAGCCCGGCTCGTTCACCACCTCGTCAATCGCGATTTCCAGTGCGAGCTTCACACGGAAGAACTCGCCGTCGTTGGGGATGAACGTTGCCTGCAGGTCGATGGGTGCACTCATGGATTTCACAATACCGGCCCCCGGGCGGCGCCCTGTGCGGCTGACGCGCGGACACCCTCATGTTGCGCTTGTCTTACGCTTTCATTGCTGTGGGCCAGTTGGTAGCGTGCCACCATGCGCGCTTACACAGCCGGGAACACTGACGTTCCGCTCCTTGAGGAAACCATCGGACAGAACTTCGAGCGGGTGGTGGCCCGGTTTCCCTTCCACGACGCGCTGATCGAGGCCGCGGCTGTTCCCGGCGGCGATGCCCGCCGCTGGAGCTACACGAAAATGAACGACGACGTCGATCGCCTGGCCCGCGCGCTCCTCGCCTCGGGCGTCGCCAAGGGTGACCGGGTGGGTATCTGGAGCCCGAACTGCGCCGAATGGACCCTCCTGCAGTACGCCACCGCCAAGGCCGGCGCCATCCTGGTGAACGTGAACCCGGCCTACCGCAGCCATGAACTCGAGTTTGTGGTGAAGCAGAACGGCATGCGGATGCTGGTCACGGCGCCGTCGGACCGTAACAGCGATTATGTGGGAATGGCGCGCCAGGCGCTGGCCGCCTGCCCGGACCTGGGCGAACTCGTGTTCCTGCCGGCCCCCGATGCGGACGGGATCGACGCCGGGGTCCCCGAAAGTGAGGCGGAGCTGACGTACGCCGAGCTGCTCAAGCGGGCTGACGCCGTCGGCCATTCCGGACTCAGGGAGCGGATGGCGGAGCTGGGCCCGCATGATCCCATCAACCTGCAGTACACCTCCGGAACCACCGGCTTTCCCAAGGGTGCCACGCTCACGCACCACAACATCCTGAACAATGGCTTCTCCATCGGCGAACTCCTGGGCTACACGGAGCATGACCGGGTAGTGATCCCGGTGCCGTTCTACCACTGCTTCGGGATGGTGATCGGGAACCTGGCCGCCTTCAGCCATGGGTCCGCCACCATCATTCCGGGGCGCGGCTTCACCCCGGCTGCCGCGCTGGAGGCTGTCCAGGACTTCGGCGGGACATCGCTGTATGGGGTGCCCACCATGTTCATCGCCGAACTGGCCCTGCCGGACTTCACCTCCTACGACCTCTCCACGCTGCGGACCGGCGTGATGGCCGGTTCGCTGTGCCCCATCGAGGTGATGAACAGGGTCATTTCCGAAATGCACATGGTGGACGTGGCCATTTGCTACGGCATGACCGAGACCTCGCCGGTTTCTACCATGACCCGCGACGGGGACACCATGCAGCAGCGGACGGAAACCGTGGGCCGCACCATGCCCCTGCTCGAAAGCCAGATCATTGACCCCGGCTCGGGGGAGGTCCTTGAACGCGGGGAAATTGGCGAACTGTGCACCCGGGGGTACGCGGTCATGCAGGGCTACTGGGATCAGCCCGAGAAAACCGCCGAAGCCATTGATGCCCACGGCTGGATGCACACCGGCGACCTCGCACGGATGGATGCGGATGGCTACGTGCTGATCGAGGGCCGGATCAAGGATATGGTGATCCGCGGCGGCGAAAACGTCTACCCGCGCGAGATCGAGGAGTTCCTGTATACCCACCCCGCGATCCAGGACGTGCAGGTGATCGGCGTCCCCGACGCCCGGTACGGTGAGGAACTGATGGCGTGCATCATCCTGAAGCCCGGGGCGGAACGCTTGACCGAAGCCGCCGTCGCCGAATTCTGCCGCGGCAAGCTGGCGCACTACAAGGTCCCGCGCTACGTGGACGTCCGCGAAAGCTTCCCGATGACTGTTTCCGGGAAGATCCGCAAAGTGGAGATGCGTGAGGAAGCCGTGGCCCGCCTGGGGCTCTGACCCCGCCTGGAAGGAAGGTCAGTGCCGGCGGTGGTCCTGGATGGTCATCCGCGGGCCAAAAGTGGGTTTGCGGAAGCCGCTCAGGCCGATCATCCGGACCACCCGTTGCCGGTGGCCCTTCCACGGTTCCAGCAGGGCCAGCATCCCGGCATCATCCGTCCGCCGGCCGGTCAGGGCAGCGCCCACGTAGGCCGCGAGGTGGTAATCGCCCACGGCGATGGAGTCCGGGCAGCCGTGGGTGCGCTGCACCACCTCGGCCGCTGTCCATATTCCGATGCCGGGAATGACCTGCAGTTTTGCCGCCGCCTCCCAAGCCGGGAGGGCGGCCAGGCGTTCAAGCGCGACGGCGGATCGCAGCGCCCGCATGACCGTTGCGGACCGCTGCGGACCAACTCCGGCCTGGTGCCACTCCCACGAGGGGATGCGCAGCCACTGCTCCGGGGTGGGCTGGACGCGGAGTCCTTCCGGCGCGGACAGACCTGCCGCCGGCGCCGGGGAACCGAAGCGGTACATCAGGTAACGGTAGCCGCGCCGGGCCTCGATAACGGTGACCTTCTGCTCCATGATGGTGGGCACGAGGCAGTCAACCACGCGCCCGGTGGAGGGCAGGTGGACAGCCAGGTTCCGGCGTCGGGCGTCACGGACCAGCCGGGGGAGCGTGGCGTGGAAGGCCGGCTCGTCAAAGGCTGTCCAGTCGTCGTCGGCGCCCAACAGCCGTGGCACGCCGGCGAGCCCGGCAGCGGAACCGGGCCCCCACGCCTGGGCATCAACGGCGACCTCAGCTCCGCCGTGCAAACCCGCTCCGCCGTGCAAACCCGCGCCGCCGGCAGCAGTGAGGCGCAGCGTGACCGGGCCGTCCGGCGTCGTAAAGGCAGTCCACAGTCCGTCGGGGCGGAACGAAAACGAGGGATCACCGGTTCCCCGCAGGAGTGTGCCCAGCGTCTGCTGCAGGCTGTAAGGGCCGTCCGGATGCCACCGGAGGGACGCGTCCGCGGCGGCGGCCAGCCGGGCGGGAGCGTCGGCAATGGTCATGTCTTCATCGTCCCACGGCAGGCTGACAACGCGCGCTCCGGAGCCCTTACGGACCCTGGATGCCGGGACTAGACTCCAAGTGGCGCGGGGCGTCCGCGCCTTCCCCTCGCATTCAAAGGAGCATGCAGTGGCTGGAGTTGTGCATTTCGAGATTCCCACCGGTGACAAAGAACGCGCCAACACCTTCTATCAAAGCGCGTTTGGCTGGACCCTGACCCCCATGCAGGGGATGGACTACACCAGCGCCATCACCACGCCGTCCGACCAACAGACTGGCATGCCGAGCACGCCGGGAGCCATCAACGGGGCCCTGTTCCCGCGCACGGACAGCCTCAAAACCCCCATCATCACCATCGATGTGGAAGACGTTGATGCGGCCTTGGCGCAGGTCGAGTCCGCCGGCGGGTCGGTGGCCCAGGCCAAGGAAGCCGTTCCCGGTATGGGCTGGTACGCATATTTCACGGATACGGAAGGCAACATCATGGGCCTCTGGCAGACGGATTCCGCCGCAGGGAAGTGACGCCCGGGCAGAGCCCGCCACGGCAAGCGGTAACTTTGTACCTATGAAGTACGCGCAGTCCGTCCTGGACCTCATCGGAAACACGCCGCTTATCAAGCTCAACCACGTGACGGAAGGCATCAAAGCCACTGTCCTGGTGAAGCTGGAATACATCAATCCCGGCGGCTCCATCAAGGACCGCATCGCGGTGAAGATGATCGAGGAGGCCGAACGGACCGGCAAGCTGCTGCCCGGCGGAACGATTGTTGAGCCGACGTCCGGCAACACCGGCGTGGGGCTGGCGCTCGTGGCCCAGCAAAAGGGCTACAAATGCATCTTTGTGGTGCCGGACAAGGTGGGCGAGGACAAGCGCGCCGTGCTTCAGGCCTACGGCGCCGAAGTGGTGGTCACGCCCACCTCCGTGGCCCCCGACAGCCCGCAGAGCTATTACAGCGTCTCGGACCGGCTCGTCACCGAAATCCCCGGCGCGTACAAGCCGGACCAGTTCTCCAACCCGGCCGCGCCGGGCAGCCACTACGAGACCACCGGGCCGGAAATCTGGCGGGACACGGACGGCAAGGTCACGCATTGCGTGATCGGCGCCGGCACCGGCGGCACCATCACCGGCACCGGACGCTACCTCAAGGAGGTCTCCGCGGACCGTTCCGAGGCCGACGGCGGCCGGGTCAAGATCATTGGGGCGGACCCCGCAGGTTCGGTTTACTCCGGCGGCACCGGGCGCCCGTACTTCGTTGAGGGAGTCGGCGAGGACATGTGGCCGGACAACTATGACAAGTCCGTGCCGGATGACGTCATTGCCGTCACCGACGCCGACTCGTTCGAGATGACCCGCAGGCTGGCGCGTGAGGAGGGCCTGCTGGTGGGCGGCTCCTCGGGCATGGCCGTGGTGGCAGCGCTGCAGGCCGCCCGCGACCTCCCCGAAAGCGCCGTGATGGTGGTTATCCTCCCCGACTCCGGCCGAGGCTACCTGGCCAAGATCTTCAACGACCACTGGATGCGCTCCTACGGCTTCCTCTCCGGCGGCGAAGAAGCGTCCGTGGGCGAGGTCATCAAGACCAAGAACGGCGAACTGCCGGACCTGGTGCACATCCACCCGAACGAGACCGTCCGCGATGTCATCAACATCATGAACGAGTTCGGCGTCAGCCACATCCCCGTCCTCTCGCAGGAACCGCCCGTGGTGATGGGCGAGGTCCTCGGCGCAGTGGACGAGCGCACCCTGACCAGCAAGCTGTTCCGCGGCGAGGCCAAGCTGACGGACAAGATCTCCGAACACATGGGGGAGAGGCTGCCTGTCATCGGCTCGCTGGAAACCATCTCCGCGGCCCGCGAGCTGCTCTCCGACGTGGACACCGTGATGGTGACGTTTGTTGGCGCCCCGGTGGGAATCCTCACCCGCCACGATCTGCTCGCCTACCTCAGCAGCTAACCGGCCAGGTGGTTGAGCCTGCCGAAACCCGCCACGAAAGGATTATCAATGTCTGCTTCTGAATCCCAGGGCTTCAACACCCGCGCCGTCCACGCCGGCCAGGCCTTCGAGCCCCGGACGGGGGCCGTGGTCCCGCCGGTGCACTTCAGCTCCACCTACGCGCAGGACGGCATCGGCGGTCTGCGCGACGGCTACGAATACGGCCGCGGCACCAACCCCACGCGTGACGCGCTGCAGGAGCAGCTCGCGGCGCTCGAGGGCGGCACCCATGCCTACTCCTTCAGCTCCGGCCTCGCGGCGGAGGACTCGCTGATCCGGGCGCTGACCCGGCCGGGTGACCACATTGTCCTCGGCAACGACGCCTACGGCGGCACCTACCGGCTCATCAGCCGCGTGCTCGGCGAGTGGGGAATCGGCAACACCCCGGTGGACATGGCCGACCTGGACGCGGTGCGCAAAGCTGTGGCCGCGAACAAAACCCGCTTTGTCTGGGTTGAAACGCCGTCCAACCCGCTGATGAAGATCACGGACATCGAGGCGCTCGCCAAGGTGGCGCACGACGCCGGGGCCCTCCTGGTGGTGGACAACACCTTTGCGTCGCCCTACCTGCAGAACCCGCTCGCCCTGGGTGCCGACGTCGTGGTGCACTCCACTACCAAGTACATCGGCGGGCACTCCRACGTGGTGGGGGGCGCCATTGTGGTCAACGACGCGGAGCTCGCGGAGAAGATCGGCTTTGTGCAGTTCGCCGTGGGCGCGGTGTCCGGGCCCATGGACGCCTTCCTCACCACCCGCGGCCTGAAGACGCTGGGCGTCCGCATGGACCGGCACAGCGACAACGGCCAGGCCGTGGCCGAATGGCTCCTGAAGCGTCCCGAGGTGGAGGCCGTGCTGTACCCGGGCCTGCCCTCGCACCCCGGCCACGAGCTGGCGAAGAAGCAGATGAAGAAGTTCGGCGGCATGGTCTCGGTGCAGTTCAAGGGCGGCGAAGCGGCGGCGCGCACCGTCGCGGAAAACACCTCGGTGTTCACTCTGGCGGAATCACTGGGCGGCATCGAATCGCTGATGAACTACCCCTCCGAGATGACCCACGCCTCGGTCAAGGGTACGGAATTGGCGGTGCCGGTCAACCTGATCCGGCTCTCCTGCGGCATTGAGGACGTAGAGGACCTGATCGCGGACCTGGAGCACGCCTTCACGTTCCTGAAGTAGTGGAGGGGTGCCCCGCGAGGCACCCCTCCACGCCCAGTCCGGAGTCTATTGACGGCCTTCGGGGGCAGGTCTAGCCTTGCGCATGGCAGGCGAACTGTCGCCCGCTGAATTCTATCGAGTCCTATAACTCAGGAGGAGCGGGCCATGGCCCTTTCCGTTGTTCAACATAAGGTGGCCGACTTCGACGCCTGGCATGCCGTCTACGTCTCTGTTGCCGACCTTCAGGCCGCTGGCGGAGTCACCCAGAAGTCCTTCCACCGGGAGGCAGATGATCCGGACAACGTTCTTGTCCTTCACTATTTTGATTCTGTGGACAAGGCCCGTGCCTTCTTCGCCAGTTCCGAACTCCAGGACGCGATGAAGCGTGCAGGCGTGGTGGGGGAGCCGCGCATCGAATACTACGAGTAACCACTCTCGAGTAGCCCGGAAAGAGCCATGGCCCAGCCCCTCGGGGCGGGCCATGGCTCATTTTCCGGCAACCCTGGCTTTCTTGAAGATAGCCAGATACCCTAAAGCCATGCCTCTGCGATCCGACTGGTCCGAACGTACCTGCAGCATGGCCCGCGGCCTCGACATCCTCGGGGATCCCTGGACCATGCTGGTGCTCCGTGAGATCTTCTTCGGGAACGGCCGGTTCGACGCCATGAAGTCCCGGCTGGCGGTGGCCGACTCGGTGCTCACCAAGCGTCTGGCAGCCCTGGTGGACTCCGGCCTGCTGGTCAAGAAACCTTACGACGACGGCGGACGCACCCGCCAGGAGTACGTCCTGACACTCAAGGGAGAGGACGCCCTTCCCGTGCTCAACGCCGTGGTCATGTGGGCGGAAAAGCACCTGCCCGCGCCCTCCGAGCAGGCCCACATGTTCGTGATCCATTCCGGCTGCGGCCAGCGGACCAGTTCCGCGGACACCTGCACCGGATGCGGGGAACGGCTTACCGCTGCGAACACCAGCTGGCACAGCCTCACCCGCACGGACTCGCCGGTCCAGCTCGCCACGGCCGCAGCAGCATGAGCGCCACCGAAACCACCCGCCGCCGGCGCCTGCATCCCGCCTGGATTGTTGCCGCAGTGGCCTTCCTGGCCCTCGTGGGCGCCGCCGGATTCCGGGCCGCCCCGGGTGTCCTCATGGTGCCGCTGCAGCAGGAGTTCGGCTGGTCCACCACCGTCCTGTCCGCCGCCGTCAGCATCAACTTGGTGCTGTTTGGCCTGACGGCGCCTTTCGCTGCTGCCCTGATGGAACGGTTCGGGATCCGCGCTGTCACGGCCGTCGCCCTGGTGATGATCGGCGCCGGCAGCGCCCTCACGGTCCTGGTCAGCCAGTCCTGGCAGATCCTCCTGACCTGGGGGCTCCTCATTGGGCTGGGCACCGGTTCCATGGCGCTCGTCTTCGCGGCCACCATCGCCAACACCTGGTTCGCCAAGAGCCGGGGCCTGGTCATCGGCATCCTGACCGCCGGCAGTGCCGCCGGCCAGCTCGTGTTCCTGCCGTTTATCGCCATGCTGGCCCAGGATCCAGGCTGGCGGCAGGCCTCGCTACTGATTGCGGCCGGCGCGCTGGCCGTGGTTCCGCTGGTGCTGAAGTTCCTCAAGAACTCACCGGCCGACGTCGGCGCCTTGCCTTACGGCGAAACCGCACCAGAAGAGGAAGCAACTGCATCCGCTGCCGCGGCCACGCCGGCTGCACCGGAAAGCGGCCGCAGCAGCAACGCCGCCGTGCGCGCCCTCCAGGTCCTCAAGAGGGCCAGCCGGGAGCGCACGTTCTGGGCGCTCGTGGCAGGCTTCGCGATCTGCGGCGCCACCACGAATGGCCTGATCGGAACCCACTTCATCCCCTCCGCCCACGACCACGGCATGCCGCAAACCACCGCGGCCGGCCTGCTCGCCGTCGTCGGGATCTTCGACATCCTGGGGACCATCGCCTCCGGCTGGCTGACGGACCGCTACAACCCCAAAGTCCTGCTGGCCGTCTACTACCAGTTCCGCGGGATCGGGCTGCTGGTGCTGCCGCTGCTCCTGAGCGCCACCATCCAGCCCAGCATGATCGTGTTTGTGGTGATCTACGGCCTGGACTGGGTGGCCACCGTTCCGCCCACCGCAGCGATCTGCCGCAAGGCCTTCGGTGCGGACGGCAGTGTGGTCTTCGGCTGGGTCTTCGCTGCACACCAACTGGGCGCGGCCGCAGCGGCCCTCGGCGCCGGTGCCATCCGTGACTCCACCGGCGAGTACACCTACGCATGGTTCGGCGCGGCCGCCATGTGCACCATCGCGGCCGTCATCAGCGCGACCATCCGCAAGGACAAGACGGCCAAGGAGCCCGTCCCGGTGGCCGCCGCCTAGCCCCCGCCCCAACATAGGATCCCAACTAAGTAGCAGCTGATGTCGTTTTGAGCCCTCAAGACGACATCTGCTGCTACTTACTTGGGGGAGCGGGCATTGGATTGCGCGGCGGCCGGCTTCCCGTGAAGTACCCCCGCGTGGACGGCAGGAAGCGGCAGACGACGGCGAGCACCACGCCCAGGGCGAGGAGCACCACGCCGCTGATGAAGGCCCCGCCGATGCCGAATATCTGTGTGTCGCCGTAGGCGGGATCCCACATCTGGATCGCCGAAATGAAGAACGCCGCAGTCAGGATCAGGGCGCCGATGAGGGGAAGGACGCCCCGGAACCAGAGGTTGCGGGCCGATTCGCGGAGCGTGCCCCGGAAGTACCAGACGCAGGCAAAGCCGGTCAGTGCGTAGTAGAAGGCGATGAACAGGCTGATGGCGCTGATCGAGTCGGCGAGCAGGTTTTCGCTGAGGATGCTCATGGCCAGGTAGTACGCCACGGCGGCGGCGCCCATGACCTGGGTGGAGAATCCGGGAGTCTGGTTGCGGGGATGGACTTCGCCGAACTTCGGCGGGAGCGCACCGTGCACGCCCATGGAGAGCGTGCCGCGGGCCGTGGGCAGGATGGTGGTCTGCGTGGAGGACAGGACCGAGGCCAGGACGGCCACGATGATCAGCCAGCCCCACGGACCGAGGACCACGTCCTTCATGGCCAGGAACACATCGTTGTGGTTCGCTTCGTTGCCCAGGCCGATGCCCTCGGTGCCAACAGTGGCGTACATCATCACAAGGAGGGCCACCGAAACGTAGATCGCCACGAGGACAAAGGCTGAGATGATGGCCCCGCGCCCGGGCGTGGTGGACGGGTTTTCGGTTTCTTCATTGACAGCGAGGCAGGTGTCCCAGCCCCAGTAAATGAACAGCGCCAGGAGGGACCCGTGCACCACGGCACCGGGATCTGCGAAGGCGCCGGCCGGGTTGAACCATTCGAACTCGAACGCCTGGCCCTCCGGCGCGCCGCCGGCGATCCTCATAATGATGGCCAGCGCGAAGATACCCAGCGAAATGTACTGAACGTAGGTCAGGACACGTTGGACATGCTCGCCCAGCCGGATGCCCCGGTAGTTCACCAGGGTCATAAAGACAATAAACAGCACACCGGTGGCCGTGACCACCGGCTTGTTCTGGGCCAGCGAGCCGTCCCCGATCAGGAGCCACAAGTACTGTCCTGCCACCTGCGCCAGGTTGGCCAGGACCACGATGCCGGCCAGGGCCAAGCCCCAGCCGCCCAGCCAGCCGGCCCAGGGCCCGAACGCCTGGCGGGACCACGTGAAGGTGGTGCCGCAGTCCGGCATGGCGCTGTTCAGTTCGCGGAACGCATAGGCGATGAAGAGGACGGGGATGAAGCCGAGGATCAGGATCAGGGGAGTGTAGTTGCCGTTGACGGCCACGATCAGGCCCAGCGTGGCGGCGAGTGAATACACGGGCGCCGTGGACGCCAGGCCCAGCATGACCGAGTCGCCGAGGTCCAGGATTCCTGCCCGGAGCCCCTTGGCCGGGACGGCACTACCGGCACCGCCGCCGGATCCGCCGCCCGCCGTCGTGGTTTCCGCGCTCATAGTGCTACCGGGCTCGGAAGTGTCAGGGGGCTCATAGCGCGATACCTGCTTTGCTTGATGTGCTGGAGTGGGCCTGCGCCGAAAGCGGCGCCGGGGCGTCAATGGTGTTGGGCACAAAACGGCAGAAGTAGTCGGTGATGGGGCCGTCCGATTCCCGGATCCCGCAGCCTACGGACTCGCCGTCCACCACCCAGAGGCCCAGGACGGGGTGGTTGCCGTCGAAGTCCGGCAGGGCATGGAACTGCTGGTAGCACCAGCCCTCGCGGCCGTACCCGCCCGGCTGCTCGAGGCTGATTCCGCTGGCTTGGATCTTGATGTTGTCGCCCTCGCGCCCGTGCAGCGGCTTGGCCACCCACTCCTTCAGCGGCCCGGGCTCGTTGAGGTAGGCGGGCAGCAGGTTGGGGTGGTCCGGGTACAGGTGCCACAGTGCGGCGAGCAGGGCCTTGTTGGAGAGCAGCATCTTCCAGGCGGGCTCCACCCAGCGTGGATTGTGGGCACGCTGGAGCAGCCGGTGCCCGAACGGCTCCTTCATCATCAGCTCCCAGGGGTACAGCTTGAACATGGTGCTGATCATGTAGTTGTCCAGGTCCACGAACCTGTTCAGGTTGGGGTCCCAGCCGATGTCGGACATGTTGATGCCGATGGTGGTCCAGCCCGCCTGGCTGGCGACGTCGCGCATGTAGGCAGCAGTCATCCAGTCCTCGCCGGACTCCTCGGCCTCGGAGTGGGCGATGTGGAGGGTGCTCATCCCGGTGCGGTACTGCATTTTCTTCCACTGCCGGATCAGGGCCTCGTGGATGCCGTTCCACTGGTCCTTCTCCGGGAACACGTCCTGCAGCCAGAACCACTGCGCTACCGCAGCCTCGATCAGTCCCGTGGGGGTATCAGCGTTGTACTCCAGCATCTTGGCCGGGCCGCCCTGGCCGTCATAGATAAAGTCGAAACGTCCGTACACGTCCATGTCGCCAGCCTGCAGGGACTCGGCAGCAAGCTCCAGGGCCTGCGGGCCGATGCCGATGTTTCCCATGGCGCCGGTGGCCATGAACTTGGCGGCTTCCACGCACATCTTGTGCATGTCCTCGGCCTGGAACTCAAGGGATTCCACCTCGTCCATGGTGAATTCGTAGTAGGCGGACTCGTTCCAGTATTCGATCTTCCGGCCGTCGGGCATGGTGGTGGTGGAGAAGACCAGGCCCTGCTCTTCGATCTTTTGTTTCCAGTCAGGCCTGGGCTCCGATAGCAACCGTTTCACGCCTAGCCTCCCGTACTTCCGCCTTTGGAGCTGCTGCCAAAGCCGCCCCTGCTGACCGTTCCGCCCTTGGTGCTGTAGCCGGTCGAGGCCTTGGCGCCGCTTGGGACTGTCTTGGTGAAGTTGGGCGCCGTTGACCTGTTCTGGCCCACCCCGGGCACACTGGCGCCACGGGCGTAGAAGTACCAGGCGTAGAGGGCGCCGCTGCGGCCCGCCGAGCTGTTGCACTGCGTGTCTTCCACACGCTCGCCGGTCTCATCGTTGAAACAGACCTGCGCGTACTCGGGCTCATCGTCGTTGCTTGCCACGATGGCGGTGATGGTGCCGGCGAGCAGGGCGGTGACGCCGAGGCCCACCACTACGGTGCGGCGCTGTGACCGCTTCTTGCGGGTGGCCACTTCATGCGCCTGGCGCTCGCGGTCCTTGGCGAAGGGGTCCACCGTGGGCACCGGCTGGTTCAGGAGTTCGGGGCGCAGCTCGGGTTTGGGCACCTGCCAAGGCGGGGGTTTTGGCGCGTCCGTAGCGGGGTCGTTGCCCTTGGCTTGTTGGTCTTTGGCTTGGCCGTTGTCCGGACCGTTGCCCCGGTTCTTGTCCGGGTCCATGACGTCCCCCTCGGTTGTCCATGCTGAATGTGGGCGCAGCGGTGCGCCGGAAGCTCAATCCTGAAATCAGCCTAGCCGGTGCCCCGGCCGGCTGCGACGGTAACCGGGGGAGAAGTCCGCACCCGGCCCGCCACCCGAACTCGTGGCCGGGAACCTACACTGGTGCCATGGAATCCGCTTCTGTGCTCGCCGTCTGCCGCGTCCATCAGCTCCTGCCCGATGAGGGGAGCGTGGGTGTCACAGCCATCGACAAACGGCCGGTGGAAGGGCCTGTAAAGGTCCACAACCTGGGCCTCCACGGCGACATCCAGGCGAGCCGTGTGCACCACGGCGGTGAAGATCAGGCCCTCTACGCTTACTCCCAGAAGGACGCCGACTACTGGATGAACCAGCTTCAGCGCGACCTCCCGCCCGGGATCTTCGGTGAGAACCTGCGCGTGACCGGGATCGAAACCACCGGCGCCGTCATCGGCGAACGCTGGAAGATCGGTCTGGACGTCGAGGTTGAGGTCACCTCCCCGCGAACACCGTGCGCCACCTTCCAACGCGCCATGGGCGAGCCGCAGTGGGTGAAGCGCTTTACCGAAGCAGGCCGCGTGGGCGCGTACCTCCGGGTGGTGCAGACCGGCACCATCCGGGCCGGCGACCATATCCACCGCCTGTTCGTCCCGAAGCACGGCATCACGATCGGAAAATGGTTCAGCGAACCGGACCTTGAGTCGATGGAGGCGTTGCGTGACGCCGACGCTGACGGCGAGATCCGGTTGCAACCCGAGTACCGGGAGGAATTCGAGCGGCTGCAGCGGCAGCTGACCCCGTAGCAGCCGCCAGGCCGCCCCTCAGCGGCACCCGCAGGGGCCGTGTGCGCAAGCTCACCGCCGCCGTCGTTCGTTCAATTAGCCGCAAAGCGGATACGTACCTTACACTTGAAATATCCCCCACTCCGGAAATCCCTTATTCCTGCCCAATTTTTGAGGCAGGACTGGCAAGTGTTGGGGCCCGCACAAGCGATGCGGGCATTTTCATAGGGAGAGCCGGCTAAAGAAAACGCTGTACAGACTGCTGGGATAGCAGCCAAGAGATGCAGCGGGAAGTCCTGCCACGGGATTGCGAAAGCGCCGGACTTCCAGTGACCGGCCGGTCAATGTATGCCCGGCACCCACGGCACACGTACTGCGGCTCCGCTCACCTCGGGTTGTGCCGCCTGGCCCCCTATGGATGAGGAAACTTCCCTATGCCCGAAAATCAGAACGACGCCACCGAAGCGGTAACCGCAGAAACCGCTGCCGTCGAATTCACCGAAGCCGCTGTCCCCGCAGCCGAGCCTGCCGCTGAAACCGAAGCGCCCGCCGTCGAAACCGAAGCGCCCGCCCTCGAAGCCCCTGCCGAAGCTCCGGTTGCAGTCGAAGCGCCCGCCGCCGAAGCTCCGGTTGCCGAAGAAG
Source organism: Pseudarthrobacter sp. 01T43 (assembly GCF_056398665.1). Lineage (NCBI taxonomy): Bacteria > Bacillati > Actinomycetota > Actinomycetes > Micrococcales > Micrococcaceae > Pseudarthrobacter > Pseudarthrobacter sp. 01T43. The sequence goes on from NZ_JBFTPV010000009.1 coordinate 59,790, forward strand.
CCCCCGCCAAGGCAGAAGAAGCCGAAGAAGAAGGCGTCCGTTTCGCCGATCTCGGCATCGACGGCCGTGTCCTCGCCGCACTGCAGGACGTCGGCTACGAAAAGCCTTCCCCCATCCAGGCAGCGACCATCCCGCTGCTGCTTGAAGGCCGCGACGTCGTGGGCCTCGCCCAGACCGGCACCGGTAAGACTGCAGCATTCGCAGTACCGGCCCTGTCCCGCCTGGCCGAGCTCCACGACCTCAACGGCCCGTCCCGCAAGACCCAGGCCCTGGTCCTGGCCCCCACCCGCGAGCTCGCGCTCCAGGTTGCCGAGGCCTTCACCTCCTACGCCAAGCACATCGATGACTTCACCGTCCTCCCCGTCTACGGCGGCTCCGCCTACGGCCCCCAGCTCGCCGGCCTGCGCCGCGGCGCCCAGGTTGTTGTCGGTACCCCCGGCCGTGTGATCGACCACATCTCCAAGGGTTCCCTGGACCTGTCCGAGCTCCAGTACCTGGTGCTGGACGAGGCCGACGAGATGCTGCGCATGGGCTTCGCCGAAGACGTGGAGCAGATCTTCCAGCAGACCCCCTCGGACCGCCAGGTTGCCTTGTTCTCGGCCACCATGCCGAGCCAGATCCGCCGGATGTCCAAGCAGTACCTGAACAACCCCGCCGAGATCTCGGTGAAGTCCAAGACCACCACCGGCGCCAACACCCGCCAGCGGTACCTGCAGGTCATGGGCCCGCACAAGCTCGACGCCCTGACCCGCATCCTCGAGGTTGAAGAGTTCGACGGCGTTATCGCCTTCGTGCGCACCAAGATGGCTACCGAGGACCTGGCTGACAAGCTGAAGTCCCGCGGTTTCCAGGCTGCCGCTATCAACGGCGACATCCCGCAGCAGCAGCGCGAACGCACTGTTGACGCGCTGAAGGAAGGCCGCATCGACATCCTCGTGGCCACCGACGTCGCCGCCCGCGGCCTTGACGTTGAGCGCATCAGCCACGTGGTCAAYTACGACATCCCGCAYGACACSGAGTCYTACGTCCACCGCATCGGCCGCACCGGCCGTGCAGGCCGTWSCGGCGACGCCATCCTGTTCATGACGCCGCGGGAGAAGTACCTGCTGCGTTCCATCGAGAAGGCCACCCGCCAGCCGGTGGAGCAGATGCACCTGCCCACCGCCGAGACCGTGAACACGCTGCGTCTGGGCAAGTTTGCCGAGAAGATCACCGAGACCCTCGAGTCCGAGGACGTTTCGGCGTTCCGCGACCTCATTGCCTCCTACGAGCAGGAGCACAACGTTCCGGCCTCGGAAATCGCTGCCGCGCTGGCCGTCATGGCCCAGGGCGGACAGCCGCTGCTGGTCAAGGAACTGCCCGCAGCTCCTGAGTTCCAGAAGCGCGAGCGCTCCAAGGACGGCTTCGGCTCACGTGGCCCGACCCGCACGCTCACAGAGGGCAACGCCACCTACCGGATCGCCGTCGGACGCCGCCAGCGCGTTATGCCGGGTTCCATCGTGGGCGCCATTGCCAACGAGGGTGGCATCTCCTCGGCCCAGATCGGCGGCATCGACATCCGCTCGGACCACTCCCTCGTGGAGCTCCCGGCGGACCTGAGCGCCGATCAGCTGCGCGCCCTGTCCCGCACCCGGATCGGCGGCGAGCTGATCCACCTCGAGCTGGACAACGGCCGCAAGCCTTCCGGCGGCGGCGAGCGTGGCGGCTACCAGGGCAACCGTGGCGGCGGGGACCGCGGCGGTTACTCCGGCGGCGGCGACCGTGGCGGCAACTTCAAGGGCAGCGGCGGATTCAAGAAGGAATACCGCAAGACCGACGGCGAGCGTTCCTCCGCTGACCGCGGTGGCCGTTCTTACAGCGACCGGTCAGAGCGCAGCGTTGGAGCCGACAGCGGTTCCAGCCGCGGCCAGGCCAGCGATTCCCGCTTCGGCGGCCACGGCGACGGTTCACGCAAGCCCCGCACCGAGGGTGGACAGGGCGGTTTCAACCGCAAGGGCAAGTGGTAACCGTCAGTTAGTCTGACAAGTTTCTCCCCAAGGGGCCGGCTTTCGAGCCGGCCCCTTGGCTTTTAACCCTTCAACCTCAAATCCCGCATGTTCGCTTCGTCACACCTGTTTCGCGGGCACGCTCCGATCAGCCCTTCATGGGCCCCGGAGTGGCTCTTTGGCGCCGGGATTCAGGGGTTTTTCGCGCCTTTGGCCGCGTCTGGCCCCCGATTTGTTGGTGGCCAAATCTTCCGGTAGAGTATTTACTCGTTGCCCCCCTAGCTCAGTGGTAGAGCGCGTTCTTGGTAAGAACGAGGTCACCGGATCGATTCCGGTGGGGGGCTCTGAATGAGGGCCTGTGTCAAGGCGGTTTTGACCGGCTTGATGCAGGTTTTTCTCATTCGTGGCGGTGTAGCTCAGTTGGTTAGAGCGCACGACTCATAATCGTGAGGTCGGGAGATCGAGCCTCCCCACCGCTACAGGCTAAGCCCCCGGAGTCCCCGAGATTCCGGGGGCTTTTCTGTGTTCACCCAGATCGGCGAGGTTCCGGGCTAACCCGGGTTCTGCTGCGCGGGGCAGTGACAAGCGTGGCTTTTCGCCGTAGCTTGGCAGCATCTGGCGATGGGGGGTTTCAGTGGACGTCCTCGCATCGGTCATGGCTCCGTTCAAGTGGCTTGTCTCCGCCCTTATGGTCTGGTTCCATGATGCCCTGAGCAGCCTCGGCATGCCGGCTGCCAATGGCTGGACATGGACCTTCTCCATCATCGGGCTGGTGCTGGTCATCCGCGCCGCTTTGATTCCGGTCTTCCTGAGGCAGGTCAACGCCCAGAGCCGGATGCGGCGCCTGCAGCCGGACTTGAAGAACCTGCAGGTCAAGTACCAGGGCAAAACGGATCAGCTTTCCCGGCAGGCCATGGCGCAGGAGCAGATGGCGCTGTACAAGGAACATGGGACCAATCCATTGTCGGCCTGCTTGCCCGTGCTGATCCAGGTGCCGTTCTTCTTTGCCCTTTTCCAGGTCCTTTCCGGCATCACCTCTGCGGCCGGGCAAGGCCAGGGCATCGGCGCGATGAGCCGCCAGCAGGTGGCGCAGTTTGACCAGGCGAGCATTCTCGGCGCCCCCCTGTCAGCTTCCGTGCTGCACGGAGTCGGAGGCGACCAGACGGCGGTCATAGTGCTCACTGTTGTGATGATCCTGGTGATGACGGCCGCGCAGTTCCTTGCGCAGCGGCGGATCATGGCCAGAAGCATGCCGGAAGAATCCGCTGATAATCCACTGATGCGGCAGCAGAGGATGTTCCTGTATGTCCTGCCGCTGATCTTCGGTGTTGGCGGCATCCTCTTCCCGATCGGTGTCCTGACCTATTGGACCATCACCAACCTCTGGACCTTGGCACAGCAGTCCCTCGTCAAGTGAGTGGCGCGGCCTATCCAACACGGTACGGCGACGGCACAATGGGCGGATGGGCCAGCTCATCTACACAGGCATCGCGTCCCTTGACGGGTACGTGGCGGACCGGGACGGCAATTTCAGCTGGAGCGAACCGGACCAGGAAGTCCACAAGTTCGTCAATGACCTCGAGCGCGACGTAGGCACCTACCTCCTCGGGCGCCGCATGTATGAGGTCATGTCGGTCTGGGAAACCCTCGGCAGCACGCCTGGTGCGCCGGACTATATCCAGGATTACGGCCGGATCTGGCAGGGGGCAGACAAGATCGTCTACTCCTCGTCGCTTGCAACCGTCCAGACTGCCCGCACGAGGATCGAGCGGACATTCGGCGCCCACGCAGTCCAGAAGCTGAAGGACAGCACAGACGGGAACATCAGCATCGGCGGCCCCACCCTCGCCGCGGCCGCCCTGCAGGCCGGGCTCGTGGACGAGTGCCAGCTGTTCGTCAACCCGGTGGCGGTTGGCGGCGGCTTACGGTTCCTGCCCGACGGCCTGAACCTGCGGCTCGAACTCCTGGCGGAACGCAGGTTCGGCAACGGCGTGGTCTATTTGAGTTACCGCACCCTCGCTTGACTGCGGGGAACGGTGTTGGGGGGCAGAATGGGGGCATGACCCGCATCGCTATCATCGGCGGCCACGGCAAAGTGGCCCTCCACCTGTCCTCGCTCCTCGCCACAGAGGGCCACAGCGTCACCTCGATCATCCGCAACCCGGACCACGCGGCAGACGTCGCGGCAACGGGGGCTACGCCGTCGGTCCTGGATGTTGAAAGCTCGACGACGGCGGCCATCGCAGACGCGATCCGCGGCCACGACGCCGTGGTCTGGTCAGCCGGCGCCGGCGGCGGCAACCCGGAACGTACCTACGGGGTGGACCGTGATGCCGCCATCCGGTCGATGGACGCGGCGGCCGAGGCCGGCGTCGGGCGCTATGTCATGGTGTCCTACCTGGGGGCCGGCCCGGACCACGGCGTCCCGGCGGACAATTCCTTCTTCGCCTATGCGGACGCGAAGGCCGCGGCGGATGAGTACTTGCGCGGCACCCAACTTGCCTGGACCATCCTGGGTCCCGGCAGGCTGACGGACCAGCCAGCGAGTGGCCTGATCGAGGTCAACCCGCCCCGGGACGGCGACGGGGCAACCTCCCGCAGCAACACTGCCAGCGTGGCAGCGGCAGTGTTGGACCTGCCCGAAACGGCAGGACGTACCATCGAATTCCGCGACGGCACCCTGCCCATTGCGGCGGCTTTGGAACCTCTGCCTTAACGGGAGGTCCCGCACGGACGGCCGGGCTGCCGTGCCGCCATCGCTAGAGTACAGGCGCCGCTAGAGTACCGCCGCTGGAGTACCGCCACCGATAAACTGGGACCGGCGGCAGGCGCCTCCCACCGGGCGGCGGGACAGGCCGCCCCGCCGGGGAAGCAGGCACATGGATCAGCTGGCACTCATCATCGGACTTTTGTTGGCCACTGTGGTGGCTGTCGGCCTGGGGGACCGGCTCCGGCTGCCATATCCGGTGCTTATGCTCCTGCTGGCCATCGGGCTGACCTTCATCCCAGGCTTCCCTGACCTGAACTTCGCGCCTGAGCTGATCCTGCCCATCTTCCTGCCGCCGCTGCTCTTTGCCACGGCCCAGCGCAGTTCATGGGCGGTTTTCCGGGTACGTTGGCGCACGCTGATCATGCTGGCGGTGGCGCTGGTGGTCATCAGCACCGCCGCTGTGGCGGGTGCCGCGTGGCTGATGATTCCGGGCATCGGCATCCCGGCCGCAATCGCGCTGGGTGCCATGGTGGCGCCGCCGGACCCCATAGCGGTGGAATCGGTGGCTGGCCGCGTGCACATGCCGCGCCGGCTCACCACCGTGCTGCAAAGCGAAGGACTCTTCAACGACGCCGCGGCCATCGTCATCTTCCAGGCGGCAGTCGCCGCCGCAGTGGGCGGCACCGAGATAGGGCCCGACGTCGTCCTCAAGTTCGTGATCGGCGCCGCGCTCGCCGTGGTGGTGGGCATGGCCATGGGCTGGCTGACGGGACTTATCACCAGGCTGGTCACCTCGCTGGTTGCCCGCAGTGCGGTGACGCTGGTGGTGCCTTTCGCGGCCTACATCCTGGCAGAAGAGGTGCACGCCTCCGGGGTGATCGCCGTGGTGGTGACCGCCCTGGAGATGCAGCGGCACTCCCGGCCGCAGTACGCGGAGGAGCGGGTCACCCGGGCGGCCTTCTGGGATGTGGTGGAGTTGCTGGCTACCGGCCTGGCCTTCGGGTTGGTCGGGCTGGAAATCCGGCACGTCATCCACGATGAACGCGCGGATCTCCCCGGCATGCTCGGCGTCGCCGGGCTGGTCTGCGTGCTGGTGTTCGTTGTCCGGTTCCTATGGATGGCCATCCTGGCCATGGGGTCCCGGAACCGCTCGAATGTCCTCCAGCCCACGTCAGCCAAGGAGGTCTTGATCCTCACCTGGTGCGGCATGCGCGGGCTCGCGACCCTGGCCCTTGCGCTTGCGCTGCCCCTCACCCTGGCCGACGGCACACCGTTCCCCGCCCGGGACTACCTGTTGGTGATCGCTTGTGCCGTACTGGTGGCCACCTTGGTGCTGCCCGGCCTGACGCTGCCGTGGCTGATGCGTGTCCTGAATGCTTCCGGGGACGGATCAGAGGAACGCGACGCCGCCCGTCTGCTTGCCAAGCGGGCGCAGGAGGCGGCTGTTGCCGCCCTGAAGCAGCATGACCTGATGAAGGATCTTCCGCCGGAGAAAGTGGCCCTGGTCAAGGCAAAGATGGGCCGGCTGCATGCCGAACTCCTGGACGGCAGCCTGAAGAACGAGAGCGTGGCCGAGCTTCGGTCCCGGGGGCGCGGTCTCGCGGTTGCAGTCCAGACCATTGCACTGGATGCGGCGCGGCAGGAAGTGGTGATGGCCCGCAACGAACCCGACATGGATCCCGAGGTGGCTGACCGGGTACTGCGCCAGTTGGACCTGCGGACCATGATCATGCCGGAGTGAGCAGGGCGCCTCAAGCCGGCCGGGGCGCAAGCGCCAGGTCCAGTGCATTGGCCTCCACGAAGTCCAGCGCATGCCGGACTGCCCCAATGGTCACGATCGCATCGCCCAGCGGCGAGACTGTAATGCGCGGAACGGTCGCCGTGAAGCGCGGAAGCCACGCCTCGATGCCGGGCACCAGGGCGCCAGCCGAGCCGGCCACTGCTCCGCCGATCACCACCTGCTCCGGGTTCAGCAGGACCGCCAGTGATGCCACCACCCGTGCCAGCCGTTCGGACAGCCGGTCCAGGACTGCCGCTGCGGCGGGGTTCCCCGCGGCCGCGGCAGCGAAGACCTCCGGTGCCTCGAGCAGCGATCCCGTTTCGGCCTGGTACCACTCCCGGGCCAGCACGGCTATGCCGGCGGAACTGCCCACTCCTTCCACCAGATCCAGGTAGCCCATTTCGCCTGCCGCCCCGGACAGTCCGTGAAGCAGCCGTCCGGATTCGATGATGCCGGCACCGATCCGCTCGCTGGCCAGCAGCACCACCAGGTCATCAACGCCTGCGCCCGTTCCGCGCCACCGCTCACCCAGGGCCGCGAGGTTGGCGTCGTTCTCCAGCAGCACCGTCCAGCCGTGGAGGTCCTTCAGGGCGGCCCGGAGGCCGACGTCGAACAACCGCCAGAAAGGCCGGGTCACCAAGACATTGCCGGCACGGTCCACCGGCGCCGCAAGGCCGGCGCTGGCTGCCAGGACGTCCAGGGAGGTGGCACCCGCCTCCGCAAGTGCTGCCCGGCAGGCCTGGTCCACAACATCGATGCGCTCCGCGGCCGGGATCTCGGGGATCCGGAAGCTGCGGCTGGCCCTCGCGATGATCTTTCCGCGAAGGTCCGCAACTGCGGCAGTGGTGGTGGCCGCCCCGATGTCGATACCCAGAACCACGCCGGCCCGCGGATTCAGCTCAAACCGACGGGCGGGCCGTCCCTTCGGCTGGCCGGACTGGCGGGCTGCCTCCAGTTCCCGGATCCAGCCCCGCTGGAGCAGATCCTCACAGACGGCGATGACCGAAGCCCGGGTCAGTCCGGTCCACGCCATCAGGTCAGAACCGGTGGCTACCTCCGCGCTGCGCAGGAAGGACAGGACAGCGTTGGCATTATGCCGCCGCAGCAGTTGGGGGCTTGGTGCCCCGGCGTTCTTCATGCGTCCTTGACCTCCAGATTCCGCCGTCCCATAATTGGTGAGGGAATATATTTAGTAACTATCTAAATTGTACCCAGCCGTCCCGGAACGATCACCCCCCAGACGAAAAGGATCATCGCCTTGCCCTCCACTGCCACGCTGGCAACCCTGTCCGAAGCTGACCGTCCGGCCGACCCCAACTGGTGGCGCCAGGCTGCCGTGTACCAGATCTACCCGCGCAGTTTCTCTGATTCCAACGGTGACGGGCTGGGGGACATCAAGGGCATCACGGCCAAAGTCCCTTACCTCAAGGAACTGGGGATCGACGCCGTGTGGCTGAGCCCGTTCTACCCTTCTGCGCTCGCCGACGGCGGCTACGACGTGGACGACTACCGCAATGTGGATCCCAAGCTCGGCACCCTGGCCGACTTCGACGCGATGGCCAAGACACTGCACAGCGCCGGCATCAAGCTCATCGCGGACATCGTTCCCAACCATTCCTCGGACCGGCACGAATGGTTCCGCGAGGCGCTGGCCTCCCCGCGGGGATCGGCCGCCCGGGAGCGCTACATCTTCCGCGACGGCAAGGGGCCCAACGGCGAGTTCCCGCCGTCGGACTGGGATTCCGTGTTCGGCGGTCCGGCGTGGGAGCGCATCACCGAACCTGACGGCACGCCCGGCCAGTGGTACCTGCACATCTTCGCCAAGGAGCAGCCGGACCTGAACTGGTCCAACCGCGAGGTCCGCGAGGACTTCCTGAAGACGCTGCGGTTCTGGTCCGACCGTGGCGTGGACGGCTTCCGCGTGGACGTGGCCCACGCGCTGACCAAGGACCTCACGGAGCCGCTGCTGTCCAAGCTGGAACTTGCCCGGGAGGGGCAGCTGGTGGACGGGTTCGACGACGGCACCCACCCCTTCTGGGACCGCGACGAAGTCCACGAGATCTACGCCGAATGGCGGGCGGTCTTCAACGAGTACAACCCGCCACGCACCGCGGTCGCTGAAGCCTGGGTGCACGCCACCCGCCGCGCCCGCTACGCCAGCCCGCAGGGCCTGGGCCAGGCGTTCAACTTCGATCTCCTTCAGGCCGACTTTGACGCCGGGGAGTTCCGCGAGATCATCACCCGGAACCTGGCCGAGGCCAAGGAGACCGGGGCTTCGTCCACCTGGGTCTTCTCCAACCACGACGTCGTCCGGCACGCCACGCGCTACGGGCTGCCCAAGGGATCCAAGGGATCCAAGGGATTGAATGGCATGGAGCCCCAGGGCCAGGACGGAAAAGCCTGGCTGCTGGCCGGCGGCCCCTCGGACCAGCTGGATGCGGAACTGGGCGAACAGCGCGCCCGTGCTGCCACCCTGCTGATGCTGGCAGTCCCCGGGTCTGCCTACCTTTACCAGGGCGAGGAGCTCGGTCTGCAGGAAGTGGCGGAAATTCCCGACGCCGAGCGGCAGGACCCGACGTTCTTCCGGAGCCAAGGTCTTGAGGTGGGCCGCGACGGCTGCCGGGTTCCGCTGCCCTGGACGGTTGAAGGCACCTCCTTCGGTTTCGGCGACGGCGGCGCGCACCTCCCGCAGCCGGCCTGGTTCAGCAAGTACGCCGTCGAGGCGCAGGACGGCGCCGAAAACTCCACCCTGGAGCTGTACCGCAAGGCACTGAAACTGCGCCGGGAACTGCAGGCCGGGGAGGAACTGGAATGGTCAGAGACGGGCAGCCCGGACGTCCTGCACTTCAGCCGCCCCGGTGGCTGGCAGTCAGTGACCAACTTCGGGGACACCGCCGTCGAACTCCCCGCCGGTACCGTGCTGCTCAGTAGTTCACCGCTGCAGGACGGCAAGCTGCCGGCCAACAGCACGGCGTGGCTGCGCTGATGCCGGTTTACGTGGCTGTAGCCGTGGCGGGCGGGGGTCCAGCCTGATGCAGGAGCTCATCTATGGCTGCATGGGCCTGGGCGGCAGCTGGTCCGACGAGCCGCATGGCGCTGACCATGTGGACGAGGCAGCTGCCGCCGTCGAGGCCGCCCTGGCTGCAGGGATCACGCTGTTCGATCACGCGGACATCTACCGCAGCGGCAAGTCCGAGGCCGTCTTCGGCGAAGTGCTTGCCGCTACGCCCGGCCTGCGCGGCCGGATCCGGCTGCAGACAAAGTGCGGAATCCGGCTCAACGAACGCGGGCTTGCCACGCACTACGACCTGAGCCGGGAAGCCATCCTGGAGCGGGTGAACGGCAGCCTGAAGCGGCTGCAGACGGATTTCGTCGATGTGCTCCTGCTGCACCGCCCCGACCCCCTCACGGACCTGGCGGAGGTGGCCGGCGCGGTCGCGCAGTTGCTCGCCGAAGGCAAGGTGCGGCAGGTGGGGGTGTCCAACATGTCCGGCGCGCAGATCCAGGCGCTGCAGGACCGGCTGGAAACGCCCGTGGTGGCGAACCAGCTTGAGATGAGCCTGCTGAAGCGGGCCTGGTTGGAGAGCCAGGTCCTGGTGAACCATGCGGACTCGCTGGACTACGGCTTTCCGCACGGCACACTGGAGTACTGCACCGGCAACGGGGTCACCCTGCAGGCATACGGGGCGCTGGCACGGGGGCTGTACACCGGTGCAGCCCCGGAGGACCCGACGACGGCCGAGACTTCCACAGCGGTCCTCGTGCAGGAGCTGGCCGGCAAATACGGCACCACGGGGGAGGCCGTCCTCCTGGGCTGGCTGATGAAGCATCCGGCAGGCATCTCGCCCGTGATCGGCACGGTGAACCCAGGGAGGATCGCCGCGAGTGCTGACGCTGTCCGGGTGGCGGCGGCCATGACCCGGGCCGACTGGTACGGGCTCTGGATCGCGGCCCGGGGCGGCAACCTCCCGTAACCCCAACCAGGTAGCAGTAAGTGTCGGTTTGAGCCGTCATAACCACACTTACTGCTACCTACATTCGGCGGCCGGGGCGCGGACGGCGCCGGTACTGTTCGTATTGGTCATCACGTATGGCATTCCTGCTTAGCGCTCGCAGGGCCCGGCCAGATACGGTAGAAGCATGACGTCAATCACCGCCACCGAGACCGTTCGGCCCGAGCGCAACATCCCAGCTGAAATCGCCCGTTCCTGGCTCCTGGTCAATGCGATGAAACCCGAACTGTTCGACCAGTCGGCTGTTTCACGCGCTGACTCGATCATCCTTGACATTGAAGACGCGGTGGACCCGTCGCAGAAGGACCAGGCGCGCGGACATGTCATTGACTGGCTGACCGGCGGCGGGAAGGCCTGGGTCCGCATCAACGATGCCACCAGCCCGTTCTGGGCCGATGACCTTGCCGCCCTGCGTGGAACCCCGGGCCTGCTCGGTGTGATGCTGGCCAAGACCGAGTCCGCGGACCAGGTGACCGAGAGCTTCCACCGGATGGATGGCAAGACGCCCGTGATCCCGCTGGTGGAATCCGCCGTGGGCATCGAGGAAGCCAACAACATTGCCAAGGCCCAGGGAGCGTTCCGCCTTGCCTTCGGTTCCGGCGACTTCCGCCGCGACACCGGCATGGCCGCCACCGCCGAGGCCATGGCCTACCCCCGCGCCAAGCTGGTGGTCGCCAGCCGGGTGGGTAACCTGCCGGGCCCCATCGACGGCCCCACGGTCGGCACCAACCACCCCATCCTGCGCGAGCAGACCGGTATCACGGTGATGATGGGCATGACCGGTAAGCTCTGCCTGGCCATCGACCAGACCCCGGTCATCAACGAGGTCATCAGCCCCACGCCGTCGGACGTCGCCTGGGCCACCGACTTCATGAACGACTTCGAGGCCAACGGCCGCGTCATCCGCGACGGCTCAGACCTGCCGCGCCTGGGCCGCGCCGAGAAGATCATGAAGCTCGCAGTGGCCTTTGGGGTAAAGCCGGCGCTCTGACGCCTCGCTAGAATTGGACGGTGCTGAACGAATTCTGGAACACCGCGCCCACCGCCTACAAGGTCACCGTCTTCTGTGCCATGGGACTGATCGGCGTGGGAATCGTCCTGAACCTGATCGGCAACACGTCCGGAAACCAGGGCCTGGCCACTGCGTCGCTGCCGGTTATCGGCCTGGGCCTGGTCCTGCACATCGTGGGGATCGTGGTCCGGGGTCAGGCGATCCGCAAGAACCTCAAGCGGTAGCTGCGGCCGCGTTCCGGCGCACATGGCTGCGGGCGTGCTCCACGGCGGCCGTCAGGTCCTCGAACAGGTGCTTGTGGTGGCGCAGTGAACGGATCACGCCGACGTTGGTCACCAAGGCAAGATGATCCGGCCGGACGCCCTTCAAAAGCACCGTGATGCCGCGCAGTTCCAAGGCGGAGATGACCTCCACGAGTGCGTGCGCGCCGGTGGCGTCAAGCATCCGCAGCTGCGAGAGCCTGATGATGGCCACCTGGACGTCCTTGACCTGGCTGATCTCCTGGAGGATGCGTTCTGCGGCACCGAAGAACATGGCGCCGTCCAGCCGGAAGACGGCAATGTGTTCATCACCTGCCACAGGCGGCCCGGCAATACCCTCACGCTGCACACTGCTCAGGGACGCGAATTTACGCAACGTGAAAAGTGCCGCTGCGGCCAGCCCGATCTGGATCGCCACGATCAGATCAAACGCCACGGTGATGATTGCCGTGAGGACGAAGACCGCCGCATCCGAGCGTGTTGAGCGCAGGATCGCGTTCACCGTGCGCCGTGAGACCATCCTCACCGCGGTGACCATCAGCACGCCGCCGAGGGCCGCGAGCGGAATGCTGCCCACCAGCCCGGCGGCCAAATAGACAATGCCCAGCAGGACCACGGCATGCACTGCGGCGGATACGCGGGTTTTCGCGCCCGAGCGCACATTCACGGCGGTCCTGGCGATGGCTCCCGTGGCCGGCATTCCGCCGAACAAGCCGGCGGCGATGGATGCCAGGCCCTGGCCCGTCAGTTCCCGATCCGGGCTGTACGCGCCGCTCGGGGTCCCGTCCGGGCCAACCATCCCGCCTGCAACGCGGGCCGACAGCAAAGATTCGATAGCCGCGAGGGCGGCGATGGCGACGGCGGGCATCGCCAGGGCGCCAATGGACGCCGGGTCCATAGCGGGAAGGGAGGGGGAGGGCAGGGAGTGCGGCAGCGCGCCGATCCGGGGCACGTCCAGCCGCAGAAGTTCGGCAGCCACCGTCGCCAGTAGTACCGCGAGCAGGCTCGCCGGCAGCGCCCGGAAGTACTTCTGGACCAGGACCATCACGACGGCGACCCCCGCCACGAGTGCCAGGGTCAGCAGGACTGTGGGTGCCACCGCCCCGGACGCCGCCTCGATGGCGGCGAGCAGCGTGTTATGGCCCGGGATCCCGGCCGTACCGGTCGCGAGGGGCACTTGCTGGAGGAAGATGATGGCCGCGATTCCCAGGGTGAAGCCTTCCACCACGGGCCAGGGGATAAAGGCCACTGCCTTCCCCAGGCCGCTGAAGCCGAGGACGCAGACCATCAGCCCGGCCATCAGGGACACCAGGGCCACACTGCCTGTCCCGTGCACCGCCACCACCGGCGCGAGGACCACCACCATGGCCCCGGTGGGTCCTGAGACCTGGACGTGGGAGCCGCCCATGACGGCGGCAACCAACCCGGCCACGATCGCCGTGATGAGGCCCGCCTCCGCACCCACCCCGGAGCTGACCCCGAATGCCAGTGCCAGCGGCAAGGCCACGATGCCCACGGTTATCCCGGCCAACACGTCCGTCCGCCAGGACTGCCGGAGGCCGGCATAGTCCGCCCGGGATGGCAGGAAGCGGCTGAGCCCGGTTGAACTGGATCGCAGTTCGGTGCTCACGACGCTGCCCCGTCCTGCAGGTGCCCGGCCGGCAGCTGCTGCGCGAGCTTGAGCTGTTCATTCGAGTCGGCGAGGCTGTCCAGCAGGAACGTGCGCGCGATCGCCAGCAGTTGGGAGATACCAGGGTGCGCCAGTCTGTAGGTCACGGCGTTGGCGCTCCGCACCGACGTCACCACCTTGTGCCTCCGCAGCGTGGCCAGATGCTGGGAGAGATGCGAGGCCTCCAGCCCTGTTTCGACAAGGAGGTGGCTCACGGCAGCGGTGTTGTCCGGGGCCGCAGCGAGCAGTTCGAGGATCCGGATCCTGGCGGGGTGTGCCAGCGCTTTGAACAGGTTGGCCTTGATCTCGTAGAGCGGAGCCTGGGCGGGAGACAACATAAGAAGCGCTCCTCTGTGACCCTGCAACGGGTCACTTGATGGGATGATGAATCCATCATATCAACAGGGCGCAAGACCCTTGCGTGCTGCCCGGGCGATAGGCTTGAGCCCATGACTATCAATCCGGACCTGCAGGGCCGCAGCTACCCTGCCGCAGAGGTGTACGACGTCGGCCGCGAGAAAATCCGCGAGTTCGCCCGCGCCGTCAAGGCAAGGCACCCCGCCCACTTCGACGTCGAAGCCGCCAAGGCCCTGGGCCATACCGACCTGGTGGCGCCCCCCACGTTCGCCATCATCATCGCCCAGCGGGCCGACGCACAGCTGATCGAGGACCCGGATGCCGGCATCGACTTCACCCGCGTGGTCCACGCAGACCAGCGCTTCATCCACCACCGCCCCATCTTCGCCGGTGACCGGCTCGTTGCCGAGCTGCATGTCGACGGCGTCCGCGCCATGGGCGGCGGCGCCATGATCACCACCCGCGCCGAGATCTTTGCCCTCACCGACGGCGGCACCGATTCACGCGAGGCCGTCGCCACCACGACCTCATCCATCCTCGTCCGCGGAGAGGGACAGTAACCATGAGCCCCAGCTTCCACGAACTCAGCGCCGGCCAGGAAATCGGCAGCCGCACCATCGCGGTCACCCGCACCGACCTGGTCAAGTACGCCGGTGCCTCCGGTGACTTCAACCCCATCCATTGGAACGAAGCCTTCGCCACCGGTGTGGAACTGCCCGGGGTCATCGCCCACGGCATGTTCACCATGGGTGCCGCCGTGCAGCTGGTGACCGACTGGGCAGGCGACCCTGCCGCCGTCGTCGACTTCCAGACGCGCTTCACGAAACCGGTCCTGGTCACCGACACCACCGGCACCACGGAGCCGGGGGCCACCATCGAAGTCACCGGCGCCATCGGAAAGCTCGACGCCGAGGCGGGCACCGCGCGCGTGGACCTCACCGTGGTTGCGGCCGGGCAGAAAGTGCTGATGAAGGCCCAGGCCGTCGTCAGGCTGTCCTAGGGTGAAGCTGTGAGCCAGACAATGCTTTCTGCCCTGACCACGGCCGCCGTCGGGGGTCCCGCCGGCAAGTATGTTGAGGCCCGGACCGAGGCGGAGATTATTGACGCCGTCCGAACGGCCGACGCCGCAGGGGAGCCGGTCCTCATTGTTGGCGGTGGCTCCAACCTCTTGATCTCCGACGACGGGTACCCCGGCACCGTCGTGCGGATCGCCTCGGAGGGGTTTACCGTCAACGCGGAGGACTCCTGCGGCGGCGTGGCGGCGGTGGTCCAGGCCGGACACAACTGGGATGCCCTGGTTGAGCACGCCGTGCTCCATGCCTGGTCCGGAATCGAGGCGCTTTCCGGTATCCCCGGTGCAACAGGTGCCACTCCGGTGCAGAACGTCGGCGCGTACGGCTCGGATGTCTCCCAGACGATCGCCGCGGTCCGCACCTGGGACCGGACCCGGAACGCGGTTCAGACCTTCACCAGCTCAGAGCTGAAGTTCGGCTACCGCGATTCCATCCTGAAGCAGGCCACCGTGGACGGGTCGCCCCGCTACGTCGTGCTGACCGTTGAGTTCCAGCTGCCTCTCGGCCGGATGAGTGCGCCCATCCGCTACGCCGAACTGGCCCGCTCCCTGGGAGTTGAACCCGGCAAACGTGCCTACTCCAATGACGTCCGGCGTGAAGTACTGCGCCTGCGCGCATCCAAGGGCATGGTGCTGGACCCTGCGGACCGGGACACCTATTCCACCGGCTCCTTCTTCACCAACCCGGTTGTTCCGGTTGATGTGGCCGCCGGTCTGCCCGATTCGGCACCGCAGTATCCAGCCGGCGTCGACGGGATGGTGAAGCTCTCCGCTGCCTGGCTGATCGACCAGGCAGGGTTCGGCAAGGGCTACGGCCTGGAGCCTGGCAGCGTCTCCGGCGGGAGGGCGTCGCTGTCCACCAAGCACACGCTGGCCATCACCAACCGTGGCTCAGCCAGCGCCAAGGACATGCTGGCGATCGCGCGCGAGGTGCGGGCCGGCGTCGTCGAACGCTTTGGCATTGAACTGCACCCTGAACCGTTGCTGATCGGGCTGACGCTTTAGCCGGTCAGCAGGGCTGCGTGGCC
Organism: Pseudarthrobacter sp. 01T43; assembly: GCF_056398665.1. Classification (NCBI taxonomy): domain Bacteria; kingdom Bacillati; phylum Actinomycetota; class Actinomycetes; order Micrococcales; family Micrococcaceae; genus Pseudarthrobacter; species Pseudarthrobacter sp. 01T43. Next base: position 75,676 of record NZ_JBFTPV010000009.1, read on the forward strand.
ACGGCGGCGCGCGCGTCTCTGGCGTCTGCCAACCGGACGGCCGTTGCTGTCCCCAGAAGAGCAGCGGTCCAGCCGCTGAGCGCCAGGAACGGGCCCATAAAAAGCCAGACCAGGGCCGCTGGAACTGCCGAATGCGTCGCGGCCGCGAGGATGCAGGCCATGACGCCCGCCGTCGCGGTGGCAAGGGAGAGTGCCCCGAGCAGCCGGCCGCTCAGCGGCGAGACCTTCCAGTCGCGGACTAGATGGACGTCGGCGCCCGCCCGCAGCCCGGGAAACAGGACGGCATACCCACCACCCAACGAGAGGAACAGGGACGGCAGCAGGAGCTCCATGCTTGCTCGGCCTGAGAATCCAACAACCGGGAACCCGCCGTCGCCGGATCCGCCGTACGCGGATCCCAGGGTAGGGGCGAGTCCAATGGTCACGCCCGCCAGTACCGCGACGGTCCCTCCCAGCATCCAGCCTTTCGTTTCACGCTCGAACAACTGCCATAAACTCCCCAAAGTCATGGATCTACCCTATCTGGACAGCGTTTAGGATGAGGGCATGGCAGCGAACCGGGTAAGCCGCAAGGTCATGGGCAGGCTCCGGCTGGCCTCACAGGGTCTGCTCGGGCCGGCGCGGCCGGGCTCGGTTGCCGAGGCTGTCCGCTGGATGACGGCCACCCAGGCGCAGGACCTGCAGGCCTCACTGCTGGCCGTCGGCCTGCGGGTTCCCGGGGCAGGGCTGACGGATGTCCGGGCCGCACTGGAGGATGGCAGCGTGGTTCGCTCGTGGCCGATGCGTGGAACGCTCCACCTCGTGGCTCCGGAGGATCTGCGGTGGATGCTGGACCTCACGGCGGAACGGCTGCACCGCGTGGTTGCCGGCCGGCACCGGGAGCTCGACATCACCTGGGCGGACATCGAAAAGTGCCGCGACGTCGCTTTGGAGCGTGTGGCCGGCGGCGGGTCTGTCAGCCGCAGCGAACTCTTCGCCATGTTTGAGGCCGCAGGGCAGCCAACCACCGGCCAGCGGGGGATCCATATCCTGGGGTCGCTGTGCCGCCACGCATGGCTGGTCCAAGGCCCGCTCGCGGGAAACCAGCCGCTCTTGGTGGCGTTCGACGAGTGGATACCGGTTTCGCGGACGCTCGGGCGCCAGGCGGCCATCGCCGAATTCATGCTGCGCTATTTCCGCAGCCACGGCCCTGCCACGGTCCGCGATTTTGCCTGGTGGACGCAGCTTCCGCTGCCCGAGGTGCGGGCTGCGTTGGAGCAGATCAGCGGGCAGCTGGTGGAACTCGAGTTCGGCGGGGCCGCCTACTGGATGTCGGCGGAAACCGGGGCACTGCTCGACGACGGTGTGCCTGGCCAGCGGTCGGTGCTCCTGCTGCCTGGATTCGACGAGTTCCTGCTCGGCTATCAGGACCGGAGCCTCGTCCTGGCGCCCGAGCATGCCGACAAGATCGTCCCCGGCGGCAACGGTGTGTTCAAGAAGACCATCGTGGCCGGGGGAGAGGTGGTGGGCACCTGGGCCAGGGCAGGCACCAACAGAAACGCCGCCGTCGTACCTGAACTCTTCGACGACGCCAGGCCCCTCGGTGCCGGTGCGCAGGCTGCGTTCGCCAAGGCCGCCGAACAGTACCTCAGCTTCCTCAACACCTGACGCCGCAGGCCCCCACGCAAAAGCGGCGCCTATCCCGACCCTGCCCCGCACGAACGGCCGTTTCCCGCACGAACGGCCCTCTCCCGCATACGCGGGGCTGGCCAGCACCGCGTATGCGGGAGAGGGCCGCTGAAGCAAGGCAGAAGCGGAGGCACGCGGGCACGCCGGGCCGCGGAGTTGTCCACATAGCGTGGCTTGGACCTGCCGTTGTTTTGGTTTGTCCGGGAGCCTTGGAGCATGAATAGCGACAAGCTGCGCGTGGTCCTGGACGCACGGTGGCCGGCGTTCCCCGTGGCCTCCACCCAACAGCTGGCCGCCGCCGGACTGGACGAACGCGTGCTGACTGCAGCCGTCCGCAGCGGATTCGTCTTGAGGCTTCGTCGCGGCGCCTATGTCCGGAGCGCCGACTGGAAAGCCGCCGAGCCCTGGACCAGGGACGCCCTCAGGCTCCAGGCGCATTTCCTGTCCACCGGCGGGCTTTCCCGTTACAGCCACGTCAGCGCTGCCAGATTGCATGGCTGTCACGTTTGGGACATAGGGCCGCTGGTCCACGTCACCACGGACTACGCCAACACAACGAAGAGCGCAGGCCGCGACGTCCGGACGCACCGTATGGATCTGCAGCCCGCCGACCTTTGGACACTGTGGAGCCCGGACGCCAGGGAGATCCTGACCACTGGCATCGAACGCACAGTACTGGATTGCGCCCGTATCCTTCCACTGGAACAGGCCGCCGTGATCGGCGACCACGCACTGCGGAAGGGAGCCGGCGTCGAACGTATGCGCCATCTGTTGGAAGAGAGTCCGGTCAAGCGCGGCAGCCGCCGGGCACTTAACCTTCTAGATGTCCTCGATGGTCGGTCAGAATCGGTGGGGGAGACCCGGTTACGGCTGGTACTCCGGTCTTTCGGGCTGACCATGTTCATTCCACAATTTGAAATCCCGACCGTGAGGGGCCGCTTCAGGGCAGACTTCGCGGATCCTGAGTCGCGAGTGGTGATCGAGTTTGATGGCAGGGGGAAGTACACCGACTACAAGCCGACTGACGAGGTGCTGCTCGCCGAACGAAGCCGCGAGGATGAGCTGATCGAAGAAGGCTGGTTGGTACTCCGCGTTGAGTGGAAGCATGTGGCGCAGCCCGCAGAACTGCGCCGGCGCCTCGGGGCCGCAATGGACCGGTCCCGGATTCTGCGAGGCCAAGCTCTTGCCGGTTAACCGCGAAAGCGGCCCTGACCCGCAGGAGCGGTGCTGGGCAGCACCGCTCCTGCGGGTCAGGACCGCTCCAGGCGGCGGGGCTACAGGTTCCCGGTGGCGATGTTGAGCATGCGGCGCAGTGGCTCGGCGGCACCCCAGAGGAGCTGGTCGCCCACGGTGAACGCGCTGATGTACTCCGGTCCCATCTCCATCTTGCGGATACGGCCCACCGGGATCTCCAGCGTGCCGGAGGCGGCCACGGGGGTCAGCCCGGCCATGGAGTCTTCCTTGGTGTTGGGGATGACCTTGGCCCACTCGTTGTCCTCGGCGAGGAGCTTTTCGATCTCTGCCACGGGCAGGTCTTCGCGGAGCTTGAGCGTCAGCGCCTGGGAGTGGGAGCGCATGGCGCCGATGCGGATGCACAGGCCGTCCATGATGATCCGGTTCTCGTCCGAGGTGCCCAGGATTTTGTTGGTCTCCACACCGGCCTTCCACTCTTCCTTGGACTGCCCGTTGCCCAGGTCCGCATCGATCCAGGGGATCAGGGAGCCGGCCAGCGGCACGCCGAACTGGGTGGCGTCGATGTCGGTGCGCTGGTGGGCCAGGACCTTGCGGTCGATTTCCAGGATGGCCGACGCCGGGTCGTCCAGTTCCGAGCTGACCTCGGCGTTGAGCGTTCCGAACTGGCTGAGCAGCTCGCGCATGTGCCGGGCACCGCCGCCGGAGGCTGCCTGGTAGGTCATGGAGGTGCCCCATTCGACGAGGCCGTTCTTGAACAGCCCGCCCAGGCCCATGAGCATGCAGGAGACGGTGCAGTTGCCGCCGATGAAGTCCTTGGTGCCGTTGACCAGGCCCTTGTCGATGACGTCGCGGTTGATCGGGTCGAGCACGATGATCGAATCGTCGTTCATTCGCAGGGTGGACGCGGCGTCGATCCAGAGGCCGTCCCAGCCGCGGCCACGCAGCTCAGTGTGCACTCGCTTGGTGTAGTCCCCGCCCTGTGCGGTGACAATAATGGGCAGCTTCGCCAGGGTGTCGACGTCGAACGCGTCTTCGAGCTTGCCGGCACCATCAGCGAATGAGGGGGCGGCACCTCCCGCGTTGGACGTGGAGAAGAATACCGGGTTGAGGTTGGCGAAGTCGCCCTCGTCCTGCATGCGCTGCATCAGGACGGAGCCGACCATGCCGCGCCATCCGACCAGGCCGACGGAGGGGGTAGCTGCTGTAGTCATTCGTACAGTTTAGACTTCGGAACCGGAAGGGCGCAGTCGGTTACGTCACTGGCAGGTGGGAAGTGACAAGGCGGACGGGGACGAGGATCCCACGCTCCGGGGAAGGGGCTACTTCCGGGTGGACTCCTCCAGCACGGCAGCCTTCCGCGCCCGCAACGCAAAGAAGGCGCCGAAAGTGAAGACCTGCGTGACCACCACCAGCACGATGGCGCCGGCGATCTTGTTGCCGCCCAGGATCATGGTCAGGCCAACGATCGCGGACAGCAGCGCGAGCAGCGGCAGGAGCATATAGCCCAGTACAAACAGTGTTTCCGGTTTCTTCAACATCTCAGCCTTGCGTCCTAACCCATTTGGTAAACCTGTAACGCGTCCCGTTCGCTGCCGTCAGCCAGCCGTCCGGCGGGACAGCGGCGGCCGCCTCCCACGTCTCGTCGAGCTCGGGAGCGTACGTATCGCCGTCGGCCTCCACATCGATGGTGGTGACCACCGCGACGTTGGCGAGTTCGGTGGACTGTCGGAACACTTCGCCGCCGCCCAGGATCCAGACCGTCTCGCCGCCGTCGACGAACTGGGACTCGAGGAGCGCATCATCCAAGGAAGGAACTACGACGGCGCCCTCCGCCTCGGGTGATTCGCCCCAGTTTTTCTGCCGGGTGATCACAATGTTCGTGCGGCCGGGCAGCGGACGGTACTTGTCCGGGAAGGACAGCCACGTCTTGCGGCCCATGATCACCGGGTGCCCCACGGTGAGCCGGGTGAAGTGCTTCATGTCTTCCGGCAGGTCCCACGGCATGTCGCCGTCCTTGCCGATCACGCCACCGGAGGTCTGCGCCCACACCAGGCCGACGCCGGTGACGGTATCGGCCAGCTCCTCGCTGAAGGCCTGGGAATCTGCTGTGTTCTCGGTGCTCATACGGCGATCGGAGCCTTAATCGTGGGGTGGTGCTGGTAGCCCACCACTTCGAAATCTTCCAGTGTGTAGTCGAAGATCGACGCCGGCTTCCGGGTGATCTTCAGCTGCGGGTACTCATACGGTTCACGGTCCAGCTGCTTCAAAACCTGGTCCATGTGGTTCTCATAGATGTGGACGTCGCCGCCCGTCCAGACAAACTCGCCTGGTTCCAGCCCGACCTGCTGCGCAATCATGCAGGTCAAAAGCGCGTAGGAGGCAATGTTGAATGGCACGCCCAGGAACATGTCGGCGGACCTTTGGTACAACTGGCAGGACAGTTTGCCGTCCGCCACGTAGAACTGGAAGAACGCGTGGCACGGCGGCAGTGCCATGTTCTTGAGTTCGGAGACGTTCCACGCGGACACGATGTGCCGGCGGGAATCCGGGTTGGACTTCAGGTTCTCCACCAACTCGGCGATCTGGTCAACGTGGCCACCGTCAGGGGTAGGCCAACTGCGCCACTGGACGCCGTAGACGGGGCCGAGTTCGCCTTCGGCGTCGGCCCATTCGTTCCAAATGGTCACCCCCAGGTCCTGCATCCATTTCACGTTCGATTCGCCGCGCAGGAACCACAGGAGTTCAACCGCCACTGACTTGAAATGCACCCGCTTGGTGGTGATCAGCGGGAAGCTTTTGGCCAGGTCGAAGCGGATCTGGCGGCCGAAAACACTGGTGGTTCCGGTGCCGGTGCGGTCGGATTTGTGCGTGCCGTGGTCGAGGACATCGCGCAGGAGGTCTTCATAAGGCGTCGGGATGCTCACGGCTAAAGTCTACCGGGGCGGCCGGCGGGAGCAGCGCTGGTGGCGGCGGATGACATGACCCGGGCGATGATGACCGTGGTGTAGACCATGATGGCCAGCACAGGAACCCAGATGACGGCGGCTCCGGTCAGTCCCAGCCAGCCCTGGATGCTTAGCCAGCTGAACAGCACTGACATTGCGGGTGTGATCGCGGCAAGGATGTGTCGGCCGGCTTCCGCGTTGGCCTCCGCGAGCGCAGCGTCCTGGCCCCCCATCTGCAGCGAACGGGCCGGCAGGAACCGGTGCAGCAGCCACAGGAAGGTCACTGTTCCGGTTCCGATCAGCAGTGGCGAAAAGACAGCCAGCACCGACTTCGCGGTGAACTCATCGGCCTCTCCGGCGCCGTTCCAGTGCACTGGAACAGGATCCGGCATCCCGCGATACAGGGCTGCGCCGACTCCAGCCGTGGCCAATAACAGCAGGAGGGAAGGGATGAACCACGTCCGCAAGCGCATCGGTTTCTCAGTCGTCGAAAGGCTTGAACTGTTCCACTGCCACGATGCGTTGCTTGTGGTTGGTCGCCACATGGCAGACCACCAGTTCCCCGGGAGAGAGGAACGGGTCCGCATCCGGCAGGAGGGCCCGCAACCTGCCCGGCATGTGCTTGCCCAACTGGGCCAGGACGGTGGGGAGCGCCGGCCGGTGCGTGCAGACGGCCACTGGCTGCTGCTTGTCCAGAAGCGACTCAACGACGGCACCCGTCTTCTTGGGGGTGCGGGCGTGCCGGTGTTCCGTCAGCGCATCGATAAGTTTGACCTTTGCTCCTGACGCCTTCAAATAGGGCGCCACCGTGGACACGCAGCGCCGCCAGGGGCTCGTGACCACGCGCGGCGGCTGCCAGGCCTGAAGCAGCCGGCCGACGGCCTGCGCCTGCCGGATGCCGGTAGCCGCCAGGGGCCGCTCACCCTCCGCCTTGGTCCAGGACGAGCGGGGTTTGGCCTTCGCATGGCGCACCACAATGAGCGGCCACGTGTCCAACTGGTCGTTTTTGTGGGCGGCCCGCAAATGATCCAGCGGGACGACGTCGGACGGGTTGGACAGCAGCCCGGCGGCGGTTTGGGGGGCGCACCAGACTACCCGGTCCACTTCCTTGCCGTCCGGAACCAGCTTGGCCCCGTTAACCTTGATCGCCCAGTAATGAACCACCTTAAGGCCGGAAGCCACGTGGTAGTGGATGGGTGGCAAGGGAATGCCCAGGGGCGCTGACAGCCCAATCTCCTCGCGCACCTCACGGGCGGCGCACTCGGGAATGGTCTCGCCGGCGTCGATTTTGCCTTTAGGCCAGGACCAGTCGTCGTACTGGGGCCGGTGGATCAGGAGGACCTCAAGGCCGTTGGAGTTAACCCGCCAGGGAATGGCCCCGGCAGCAACCACCGCGACTGTTTCGCCGGGATGGTCTGTCTGGTCTGCTACGAGGATGTCGCTCGACAACGCCGGCCCTACCGCCGGCTCAAGCTGCGCTGGCGGTCACGCGATGCCAACAGCCACGACTGGATGTCCTCAAGGGGCGTGCCGTCGTCGGAAATGTGGTGGCGGTTCCACAGTCCCTCGTTGTCCAAGTGCCAGCTGGCCGTCTCCGGATCCATGTACCGGCGCAGCAGGTCCAGGACGTAGGTGATGTCATCCGGGTTGGTCAGTTGGACCAGGGCCTCGACCCTGCGGTCCAGGTTGCGGTGCATCATGTCGGCCGAGCCGATGTAGACCACGGGGTTCCCGCCGTTGGCGAAGGCGAACACCCGGGAGTGCTCAAGGAAACGGCCCAGCACGGAACGAACCGTGATGTTCTCGCTGAGGCCGGGGACCCCCGGACGCAGCGAGCAGATGCCGCGCACAATGACGTCCACCATCACACCCGCCTGCGATGCGCGGTAGAGCGAATCGATGATGGCCTCATCCACCATGGAGTTGACCTTGATCTGCACCCGGGCGGCAAGCCCGGCACGGGCGTTGCGGATTTCGGTCTCGATCCGGTCAATCAGCCCCGAGCGGACAGAGCGGGGAGCCACCAGCAGGCGCTTGAACGTGGATTTGGGTGCGTAGCCGGAAAGCTGGTTGAACAGCTTGGAAAGATCCTCGCCCACCTGCTCGTTGGCGGTCAGCAGGCCAAGATCCTCGTAATAGCGGGCGGTGCGGGGATGATAGTTGCCGGTGCCGATGTGGCAGTAGCGGCGAAGCCCGTCCACTTCCTGCCGGACCACCAGCGACAACTTGCAGTGCGTCTTCAATCCCACAATCCCGTACACCACGTGAACGCCGGCCTGTTCGAGCTTGCGGGCCCAGGAAATGTTGGCCTGCTCATCGAAGCGGGCCTTGATCTCCACCAGCGCCAGCACCTGCTTGCCCGACTCGGCCGCGTCGATCAGGGCGTCAACAATGGGGGAGTCGCCCGAAGTCCGGTACAGGGTCTGCTTGATTGCCTGCACCTTGGGGTCGGTTGCTGCCTGTTCCAGGAACGCCTGCACCGATGTGGAGAAGGAGTCATAGGGGTGGTGGAGCAGGATGTCGCGGCGGCGCATGGCCGAAAAAACGTTGGCGGCCTTGGATGTCTCGGATTCGTTGAGGAACCGGGACGTGTGCGGCATGTGCTTCGGATAATGGAGGTCGGCGCGGTCGATGCCGGCAATGACGGAAAGCCCGCGGAGGTCAAGCGGTGCGGGAAGCGAATAGACCTCGGACTCTTCCACCCCGAGTTCGCGGATCAGGAGCGCGCGGATGTTCGGGTTGATGTCATTGCTGACCTCGAGGCGGACGGGCGGCCCGAACCGGCGGCGCAGCAGTTCCTTCTCAAGCGCCTGCAGCAGGTTTTCGGCGTCGTCCTCTTCAACTTCCAGGTCCTCGTTGCGGGTGACGCGGAAGATGTGGTGTTCCAGGACTTCCATGCCGGCGAAAAGCTTGTCCAGATGGACGGCGATGACCTCTTCGAGCGCGATGAAACGCGCCACGCGCCCTGCAATGGCACCGGCGCGCGGACCGTCGATGGAAATCAGGCGGGGAAGCTGGTCCGGAACCTTAAGGCGGGCGAAGAGTTCCTTGTCGCTTACGGGGTTGCGCACCACCACCGCCAGGTTCAGCGATAGTCCCGAGATGTAAGGGAAGGGATGCGCCGGGTCGACGGCGAGCGGCGTCAGGATGGGGAAGACCTTTTCGGCGAACATCGCGCTGAGGTGCTGCTTGGCGGCGTCGTCCAGTTCGTCCCAGTGCATCAGATGGATATGCTCGTAGGCCAGTGCTGGCCGGATCTGCTCCGCGTAGACCTGGGCGTGGCGCTGCTGGAGGCGGTGGGCTTCGTCGCCGATCTTTTCGAGGACCTCCACCGGGCTGAGGCCGGCGGGGGAGGGGACTGCGAGGCCCGTGGCGATACGCCGCTTGAGGCCGGCCACACGGACCATAAAGAATTCGTCCAGGTTGGACGCGAAGATGGAAAGGAAGGCGACGCGCTCCAACAGGTGGAGGTTCGGGTCCTCGGCCAACTCCAGGACCCGGGAGTTGAAGGCAAGCCAGCTCAGCTCGCGGTCGAGGAAACGGTCGGGCCGGATGTCGCCTTCCGGCACGAGGCTGGGCGCAAACTCAGGAATGTCGATCCGGTCCTGCGTGGCGCGCGAAGCCGGTACTTCGGATGAGCCGAAGCGGGCCCGCACGGGTGCTGAAGTGCCCTTGGACGTGGCTGTTCCCGCGGGTTCCGGTTTCATGGTGTCTCCTCTTACCTGGCGCTTGATGCTGGCCCACCGCCGGCGCGGTTCCCTACCAACCTTACAATCAAACGGGGTCCGCTGGCCCTGTGCTTAGGGCCAGAGGAAGCCTTTCGTCCAGCGAGCCGGATACCTCACCCGAGGGGAAGCTATGCCGTGGTCACAGGCCCGTACTGCACGTCCATGTCCCAGCGCGTGAAACCCAGGCCACGGTAAAGGGAGACGGCCGCCGTGTTGTCCGCGTCCGTGTACAGCATGACGGCGTGCAGCCCCAGGCCCTGCAGGTACCTGATCCCGGCAACAGTGAGCGCCTTGCCCAGGCCCATGCCCTGCGCAGCCGGGGTGACTCCCACCGCATACACTTCACCGATCGCCGGGTGTGAGCCATGCCGTGGGTGGACCTTGGTCCAATGGAAACCCAGGAGTTGGCCGTCCGCGTCCACGGCAAGCAGGAAGCCGGCGGGATCAAACCAGTCCTCGGCCATCCGGGCATCCAGGTCCGCACGGGTCAAGGAGCCCTGTTCAGGGTGATGGGCGAAGGCGGCACGGTTCGCCGAAAGCCAGCCGTCCTCATCCCGGCCCGGCACGAAGGCTCGGAGCGTGACGTTGTCCGGAAGGCCGACGTCGGGCAGTTCAGCGGTGGCGGTGGTCAGCCTCATCTTCCAGAGCTCCCGCACCGGGCCATAGCCGTAACGGGCGGCGAGGTCCGCTGCCGCCTCGTGGTTGCCGTGCGACCACGCCTTCAAACCGTTAAGGCCGCGCCCGGATTTCAGCGAACCTACCAGGCGGTCCGCCACGCCTTGGTTGCGGTAGCTGGGGTGGACCGCAATCTCCAGCAGCCCGCTGCCGTCGGCTTCTTCCACCACCACTGCGAACCCGGCCAGGTCCTGGCCGGAGGACGGGTCCGAGTCCTCGTCCGGGGCGTAGAGGGCAAGAGCCAGGAGGGAATGCTCGGCGGAATCCCCGGCGCGGAGCGTCACCACTGTCTGCTCGGACAGCGAGGGGTTGCCGTCGGATTCCTCGGCGGCGGCCAGGAGCCCCAGGCAGTCCTTCAGCAGTTGCTCATCCACACCGCCGTGGACAACGAGGACGGGCCATTTTTCCGGGTGCGCAGGACTCATGAGGCTAGGCTATACGTCCGGGCCGGAACGTGCCCCGATTTGATGCCGCCCCTGCGGTTACGTATAGTCGATATCTCACCCGGCAGGAGACTGGCGGGAGCGAGGGGGATCCACCAGTGGGGTGGCCTCGATACGTTCGACCCGTATGTCCTCCACGAACAGACAAAAGCAACAGCCCCGGACCGGCGGTCCGGGGCTGTTGCGTTAATTCTGGATGCCGGCGGTCAGGCTTCCGTCAGTTCGTCCTCTTGCTGCCGTACGAGCGTCAGGCGGTAGCCGACGTTGCGGACGGTGCTGATCAGGTTTTCATGGTCCGCGCCGAGTTTGGCCCGGAGACGGCGGACATGGACGTCAACGGTGCGGGTGCCGCCGTAGTAGTCATAACCCCACACCTCGGTGAGCAGTTGCTGGCGGGTGAAGACGCGGCCGGGGTGCTGGGCCAGGTATTTGAGAAGTTCAAACTCCTTGAACGTCAGGTTCAGCGGTGCGCCGTTGACACGGGCCGTGTAACTGGCCTCGTCGATGACCACCCCCGCTGCCCGGATCTCCGTGGGAGCATCGTCCTGTTCGGGTACAGCCCTCGCCACCGAGAGCCTGATGCGCGCTTCCACCTCGGCCGGACCGGCGGAGTCGAGCACGATGTCGTCCACAGCCCAGGCCGAAGAAACGGCAGCCATGCCGCCTTCAGTGAGGATCAGGACAAGCGGTGCGCTCAGGCCGGTGGCCTTCAGTAGCTGCGTGAGTGAACGGGCACCCACCAGGTCCTTGCGCGCATCCAGCAGCACGATGTCGCAGGGATCAGTCTCCAGCAGGGCGGTTGGCTCAGCGGCGAGGATGTGCACGCGATGGTTCAGTAATTCAAGGGCAGGCAGAATGTCCACCGATGAACCAGTGCTGTTCGTCAATAGCAGGATGTGCGACATTGTTCCTCCAAGGGGCGTCCGCGCATCTTCGGGCGACTGAACCGGGTTTTCACCGGCCGGAACCAGCTCACTGCCACGATCGAGGCCGGCAAAGCATCTGTCCGGCCGGCAACCGTTGCAGGAAGCGTAGCTGAACTTTGAGTATACCGAACGGCGTTCCCGCGAACAGGGATTCCGGCCCAGCAGACCTTCGTTTTGCGACATATCCGAGTCACATAAGGCAGGATTGAGCCGTGGGGCAGAATGCCCTCCCGCGGAGGGCAAGGCCGCCGGGTTATAGCCAGAATGGGAATGCAACGAATTGAGTGCAGTGTCGAAGCGGCGGACCGGAAGGACTGGGATCAGCGTGAGCGGGGAAGAACAGGCCCCGGCGCGGTCACTGGGCTCCTGGGTCATTGGCCTGATAGGCGTGGCGGGTCTCGTAGCCATCATCGTTGGCGTGTACGTCTCGCAGGAGGCGCTCGTCGGCGTTGCAGGTGCCATTGCTGTGGCGGTAGGCATCGGCTGGCCCCACTTCCTCCGAATTCCGGCGAAGAAAACGCTCGCCACTGTCATTGCCCTGCCGGGCGTTGGGTCCGCAATCGCCGCAGGCCTGGTCCCGGCGCCGGGTTTCCTGGACTGGACACCCGCCTTCATGGCGTTGGGGATGATGGCCGTCTTCGTGGTGCAGCTCATCCGAGGCACCGGCCAGGCCCAGCGGCTGGAATCCACGCTGGGCTGCTGCGCCGGTGTGCTCCTCTCCTGCCTCGGCGCCGGATGGGTTGCCGGTGCCCGGTTCAACGGGGTCCGCGAAATGATGCTGGTGGCAGCCATCAGTGCCGCCGTGGCTCTGTGCGCCGGGCTGATCCGCTGGCCGGACAGGGTGGTTGCTCCGCTGGGGATCGTCCTGGCGGGTCTCGCGGGACCGCTCGCAGGGCTGGTCTTCTCGGACCTTGCTGTGTTGCCCGCCGCGATTTTCGGCGTGGTGGTGGGCGCGGTCCTGGTGAGCTTCCGCCGGCTTGTCACACTCCGCGGCGCTCCGCTGAATCTCGCCGCAGCCCTTAGCATGGGTCTGGCACCCGTGTCCGCTGTGGGTTCCCTTGCCTACTTCATAGACAAACTACTCATCTACTAACGGTTAGGATGGCATCATGTCCGTACTTGCATTTGAAATCTTCTTCCTTGTCCTGCTCGGCGTCGCCAGCCTTTCCATGGCCTGGTTTGCCGGCTTTGTGGTCTACCGCCTGTTCAAAGGCCAGAAGTAAACCCGTCCCGCAGCTAGCGATTTCCTGAGGTAATTGTTGTGCCGATTGAGATTCCTACAGACCTGACACCGGAACTTGTTCCGCTTTCCTGGCTCATTGGTGAGTGGGAGGGCAGCGGCCGGCTCGGCAGCGGGGATGAGGATTCGGAACACTTCGTCCAGCACGTCTCCTTCACACACAACGGACTGCCGTATCTGCAGTACCGTGCGGAGAGCTGGTTGACGGACGACGACGGAACCCGCCTTCGGCCGCTCACGGTTGAGACCGGTTTCTGGGCGCTTGAGCGCAAACAGTTGGACGCCGACGGCGGCCCGGGCCTGATCCCGGCCGACATCGTTCCGGCGCTCAAGAGCGCCGACGAGGTCGAAGCCCTGCGCAACAAGGACGGCGGCTTCGATATCTCCGTGTCCATCGCGCATCCCGGCGGCATCTCCGAGCTCTACTACGGGCAGATCAAGGGCCCGCAGATCCAGCTCACCACCGACATGGTGATGCGCGGAAGCCACTCGAAGGACTACAGCGCTGCCACGCGCATCTTCGGCCTGGTGGACGGCAACCTGCTCTGGCGCTGGGACGTCGCCGCAGGTGGGGCCGCGAACCCAGGCAGCGGCCTTGAAGCGCACGCTTCTGCGTTCCTGAAGAAAGTCTCCTGACGCCGCCCCTGATTCGCTGACCATCAGTAGACTTGGTTTCCACAGCCCAGTCCGCACGGGTCAGCCCGTGCCAGTGAACCAGGGAGCATCATGGCGGCACCGCAGAACACCTCGGATTACAGCGACCTGAAGGCACTGTTCTTCAACGGGACGCTGAAAAAGTCGCCGGAAACCAGCAACACCGGGGGCCTCGTTGAGGTCAGCCGCCTCATTATGGAAAAGCAGGGCGTGAGTACGCGGGTGATCAGGACGGTGGATCACGACATCGCCAGCGGCGTGTACCCGGACATGACCGAGCACGGCTGGACAACCGATGAGTGGCCGGCGCTATACCCGGCTGTTGAAGAAGCAGACATCGTAGTGGTGGCCGGTCCCATCTGGCTTGGTGATAACTCCTCGCAGACCAAGAAGCTCATTGAGCGGCTCTATGCCCACTCGGGCCAACTCAACAGCAAAGGCCAGTGGGCGTTCTACCCCAAAGTGGGCGGCTGCCTCATCACCGGCAACGAAGACGGCATCAAGCACTGCTCCATGAACGTCCTCTACAGCCTGCAGCACATCGGCTTCACCATCCCGCCCCAGGCGGACGCCGGCTGGATCGGACCCGTGGGTCCGGGGCCGAGCTACCTGGACGAAGGATCCGGCGGCCCGGAGTCCGACTTCACGAACCGCAACACCACCTTCATGACCTGGAACCTGCTGCATCTTGCCCGGATACTCAAGGACGCCGGCGGGATTCCCGCTTACGGCAACCTTCCTGAAGAATGGAAAGCCGGTACGCGCTTCGATTTCGAAAACCCGGAGTACCGCTAGCCGGCCGGAATACTCACTGACTAAAGGACGTTGCGCCAGTATGACTACCCCCAGCCCACTCCTGTCGCGCCCTGGCGCCGTCGAGGCTGCCGGCGCGGACGCCGGCGTCGCAGCCCACTACGGTGAGCCGTTGCGCGAGCAGCGCGCGCTCGCAGCCGGAACCGCCGTCGTCGACCTTTCCCATCGTGGTGTGGTGACCGTTAGCGGTCCGGACCGGCTGACGTGGCTGAACACCCTGTCCTCGCAACAGGTCACCGGCCTGCAGCCGCGGGAATCCAGCGAACTGCTCCTGCTGAGCGTCCAGGGCCGAATCGAGTTCGACGCCCGGGTAGTGGACGACGGCGGCACCACCTGGCTGATCGTCGAGGCCGCCGAGGCTGCGCCGCTGGCTGAGTGGCTGAACAAGATGAAGTTCATGCTCCGGGTGGAAATCAGCGACGTCTCCGGCGACTGGGCGGTGCTCGGGTCCGCCAAGGAGGTAGCCGAGTGGGCCGGCCTGCTCGCCTGGCGCGACCCGTGGCCGCACGTGGGTGCCGGGGGTTACTCGTATTCGGTGGTTCCCGAAGAAGGACACCCAGGCCTCGAACGTCCGTGGATCGAGTACCTGGTGCCCGCCGCCGAGCTGGAGCAGACGGTGGCCGACCGCCCGCTGGCCGGGATGCTGGCCGCCGAAGCCCTTCGCATCGCCGCTTGGCGACCCCGGCTGGGCGCTGAAACCGACGACAAAACCATTCCGCACGAACTGGACCTCCTCCGCACCGCGGTGCACCTGGCCAAGGGCTGCTACAAGGGCCAGGAGACCATCGCGCGGGTGCATAACCTGGGACACCCGCCGCGCCGGCTTGTCTTCCTGCAGCTGGATGGGTCCCAGCACACCATGCCTGCACCGGGCAGCCAGGTCCTGCTCGGCGAGCGGAAGGTGGGCACAGTGACCTCCGTGGCGCAGCACTACGAGATGGGTCCGATTGCCTTGGCGGTCATCAAGCGTTCCGTGGCGCCGGATGAAATTCTGACCGTGCTGGACGGCGAGGAACACTACACCGCCGCCCAGGAAGTGATCGTTGCCCCCGATGCCGGCCAGGTCGTCGGGCGCCAGACAGGATTCCTCAGGGGGACCCGCTGATGACCGAATACTCCGCACCGGGCTCAACGCCGCCGGGCTCCACGACAGCCGGCGCTCAAGCGCCTGACGAGGAAACCCTCGCCTTGGCAGAGAAGCTCTTCCAGGCCGCCCGGGAGGGGGACACCGGGCTCCTGCGGGCGTACCTGGACGCCGGCGCCCCGGCTTCCATGACCAACGCCGCCGGGGACTCCCTCCTGATGCTCGCCGCCTACCATGGCCACGCCGGGACGGTGCAGCTGATCCTCCAGCACGGGGCCGAGGCCGACAAGGCAAACGACCGCGGCCAGACGCCGCTGGCCGGCGCTGCCTTCAAGGGGTACACGGACGTCGCCAAAGTCCTGCTGGAGGCCGGTGCTGATCCGGACTCCGGCACCCCCTCAGCGCGCGCGGCGGCGCAGATGTTCGCCCGCACCGAAATCCTCAACCTCCTGGAAAGCTGACCTTTGGAAAATGTAGCAAGGCCGTGGCCCGCCCTCTGGTCCCTCGTGATCGGGTTCTTCATGATCCTGATCGACACCACCATCGTCTCCGTGGCCAATCCCAGGATCATGGAAGGCCTCAATGCGGACATCAATTCCGTCATCTGGGTGACCAGTGCATACCTTCTGGCGTACGCCGTCCCGTTGCTCATCACGGGCAGGCTGGGCGACCGCTTCGGGCCAAAGAGGCTTTACCTTTCAGGTTTGGTGGTCTTCACCCTCGCATCGCTTTGGTGTGGACTGTCGGGTGACATCAGTACCCTCATCATGGCCCGCGTTCTGCAGGGTCTGGGTGCGGCCGTGATGACGCCGCAAACCATGGCAGTTATCACCCGGATCTTTCCGCCGGACCGCCGCGGCGCAGCCATGGGCATCTGGGGCGCCACCGCCGGCGTGGCAACGCTGGTTGGCCCCATCCTCGGCGGCGTCCTGGTGGACGGCCTGGGCTGGGAGTGGATCTTCTTCATCAACATCCCGGTGGGCGTCGTCGGCTTCATCCTTGCGTGGCGGTTCGTTCCCTCACTCAGCACCCACCCGCACAAATTCGACATCCCGGGCGTGCTGCTCAGCGCCGCCGGCCTCTTTCTGCTGGTTTTCGGCATCCAGGAAGGCGAGACCTACAACTGGGGGACCATCACCGGGCCCATCACGGTGTGGGGACTCATCATTGCCGGCATTGCCGTCCTGGTGGTCTTCGTACTTTGGCAGCGGTTCAACAAAGGTGAGCCGCTACTGCCCCTGGCACTCTTCAGCGACCGCAATTTCTCGCTCGCGAATATCGGCATCACCACCGTGGGTTTCACGGTCACAGCCTTTAGCCTGCCCCTGATTTTCTATTACCAGGTGGTCCGCGGCCTGACACCCACCCAGTCCGCGCTGATGATGGTTCCCATGGCCGTGATTTCCGGCGGTCTTGCCCCGGTGGTGGGCAAGATCATTGACCGCGTCAATCCGAAGTACATCACCGCCGCAGGCCTGGTCCTGATGTCCGTGGCGCTCTTCTGGAACTCGGCACTGATGCATCCGGATACGCCCATCTGGCTGTTCCTCCTGCCGAGCGCCGTGCTGGGGTTCGCCAACGCCGGGATCTGGGCTCCGCTGAGTACCACTGCAACCCGCAACCTCCCGCCGCGCCAGGCCGGCGCCGGGTCCGGCGTCTACAACACCACCCGACAGATCGGTGCGGTGCTGGGCAGTGCCGCCATTGCCGTGCTGATTCAGGCGAGGCTTGCGGCCGAGTTGCCGCGTGCGCCCGGGGGCGCGAGTCCCATGTCGTTCGGGGGAACCCTGCCTGAGGCCTTGCATGAAGGATTCTCGACGGCGATGGGCCAGTCCATCATGCTGCCGGCTGCAGTGATCCTGCTTGGGGCGGCCGTGGCCCTGTTCTTCGCCAAGCCAAAGGCCGTTGCTGGTTGGGGTGCAGGACCTGCGCCTGCGGCGGCCGGGGAAGCCTCGGAAGGTGCTGCCCGGCCCGCATAGCCGGAGCCTCAGCCCAGCTGCACGCTGGTCTGGATGCCGCCCGCGGTGAGGCCCAGTTGCCGCGCCAGGGCAACCGCCCCGGTGTTGCTCACCTCGGCCCGCCACTGGACAGTCAGGCCCGCGGCGAGTGCTTCATGGGCCGCGATCGAGGCTGCCAGCGAACCGAGTCCCCGGCGCCGCCACTCTGGGTCGACTAGGACTCCGAGGTGGCCCAGCAGGCCCTCCCATTCTGCGTACGCACCGCACGCCACGGGCACCTGCCGGCCGTCCACCTCATGCACGATGGTGTACCGGTTGTCGAGCTCGGACAGGCCCACTTCGTTGACGTCATCCGGCGGGCAAAGCCCTTCCAGCTCTATGGCCTCGGGGTTGCCGTGGGACACGGTCAGCTCCTCGGATGGCTGGCGCAGCGGCAGGTCGTCGGCGAAGAACAGCGCGGCAGCACCCAGGCCGTGGCCTCCGTGGGACCGCGTCAGGGTCAGGAGGGTCACGTGCTGGGCCATCTCGTCATCCGGGATGCCGGCCGCGGCGTCGATCAGCCACTGCGGACCCACCAGGGCGGAGCTGCCAAAAAGCCTGACGAACTCCACTGTCTTGGCCGCTTCGTCGGCCCTGACCACCCGCTCACCGGAAGCCAGGGACGAACCGAAAGCGTCGTCGTCGAGCCCCAGGTGCCGGGCCCACGCGAGCTGGATGATGGCGGCGGTACCGGGGTCAAGAGTCATATCCCCAGCCTAGGGGGAGTGCGCGGCTCAGCCGAACAGGACGGCGGCTTCGTCGTAGCGGTTCTGCGGCACAGTCTTGAGCTGGCCCAGGGCCTTCTCGAAGCCGACGTGCTCGATGTCGGTGCCCTTGAGCGCCACCATGGTGCCCCAGTAACCTTCCACCACCGAGTCGATGGCCGCCATACCCAGGCGGGTGGCCAGGACGCGGTCGAACGCTGACGGCACCCCGCCGCGCTGGATGTGGCCCAGGATGGTGGCGCGGGTTTCGATGCCGGTCCGCGCTTCGATCTCGGGCGCCAACTGGTCGGCAATGCCGCCCAGGCGGGGGCGTCCGAAGGTGTCCAGGCCGCGCTCGGAGTGCGGGGTTTCCATGTGGTCCGGCACGAATCCTTCAGCAACCACTACCAGCGGCGCGCGGCCGCGGTCGTGGGCTTCCTGGACCCATTCGGTGATCTGCTCGATGCTGACCTTCTGCTCCGGGATCAGGATGGCGTGGGCGCCGGCCGCCATGCCGGCGTGCAGGGCGATCCAGCCCACGTGGCGGCCCATGACCTCGGCGATCATGCACCGGTGGTGGGACTCGCCCGTGGTCCGGAGGCGGTCTATAGCCTCGGTGGCAATCTGGACGGCGGTGTCAAAGCCGAAGGTGTAGTCCGTGGCGTCGAGATCGTTGTCCACGGTCTTGGGCACGCCCACGATCTTGAGGCCGGCGTCCGTGAGGCGCTTGGCGGCTGCCAGGGTCCCTTCGCCGCCGATCGCGATGATCGCGTCAATCCCGAGACGGTCCATATGGGCCTTGATGACTTCAGGGCCGCCGCCGTTTTCGAAGGGGTTGGTGCGGGAGGTGCCCAGGATGGTGCCGCCCTGCTTGGCGATACCCCGGACCAAGGTGCGGGGGATCTCGATGATGTCGCCTTCCACCACACCGCGCCAGCCGTCCAGGAAGCCTACGAATTCGTGGCCGTGGATGGCGATACCTTTGAGGACCGCCCCGCGGATCACGGCGTTCAGTCCCGGGCAGTCCCCACCGCTGGTGAGAATTCCAATTTTCATGTCTCTGCTCAAATCCTGATGTGAAGGGGGTTAGGGGCAGAGCGCCACGCTGAGCTCACCTAGATTGTAGTCGGCCGTGTGCGTTACGACACAAACCCGTGACATAGGGCACCCTCTGGGCGATACAACAAAAGACGCCCGATCCGGAGGGGTTCTCCGGATCGGGGGCCCGTGCTGCGGGGCATTGTCTGCTTGGTGCCAGGATCAGCTGATGGAACGGCGGTCCAGGAAGTTCTGCAGGGGAATGGAGTTGCGCTGGTCGGGAAGGACCAGCCACGCCGCGATGTAGAACACGACAGCGGGACCCGGCAGGAGGCAGAAGACTAGGAAAGCGATCCGCACGAAGGCCACATCCACGTTGAGCTTCGCTGCGATGCCGCCGCACACGCCTCCCAGCCAGCTTTCCGGACCGCGTTTCAGGCCGAAGCCCCTGACGATGCTGAAGAACTTATCCATGGTTCAAGACTTCCCTGTTGTGGTTTCGTTGTCACGTTTCCGGGCCGAGAGCAGGCCGCCGATGACGAGGGCGGCGCCCGCCCCGATCATGAGCCCGATCAGCACATAGGTGCCGTTCAGCGTCACGAATCCCAACTGGGCGACGATGATGAGTGCTGCCAGTGCCAGGACAATGAGGCTCCAGACTATGGTGCCGACGCGGGCCGATGGCTGCGGCGGTGCGTCGGCTCCGGACGGCGTTGCCGGCGTCGTGCTTCCCGACTTGTATGAATCCGGTGCCGGATCAAAGCTGCTCATGTCAGTTTCCTTCCTGAATGGTGACGTTGCTGAAGGTGCCGTCGATCTGCACGATCAGGCTCGCCCCGCGTTTGTCCGTGTTGTACTTGCTTTCGCGGGTGGTGATGCCGCTGCGGCTGTCGGCGCCTTCGTGGATGTTGCCCATGGTCATATCGGCCCGCACCGTCACGGGGACATCCGCCGGGATGACCACGGTGACGTTGCTGGCTGTGATGTCAAGGGGAACCACGACGTCGGACGTCAGCGGGGCGGTAACTTTCAGGTTGGTGAGGTCAAGAGTGCCCCGGCCCGCGGTGACGTTGTAGCCGTCCCGGGCCTGGTCAATGCTTACAGGCGTCCAGTTCACATCAGTGAATCGGACCCTGTCACCGTTGCCCACCACGTTGAATATGCCACCGATGACGAGGGCAACCACGGCGAAGAGGCTGAGGATGCCCGCCGTCTTTCCGCGGAGGCCGGCAACCAGGATGCCCAGGCCCACCACGGCTGCGCCGCTCGCCCAGACGACGGCGTTGGCGGATTGGCCGAGATTGATCACGTTGAAGGCGTCGAGGGCCTTCAGTCCGCCGCCCACCAGGAGCGCTACGCCGGCGGTGACTGCCACGGCGGGGGCGCCGGGGCCAGAGGGGCGGGGGTGTGGTGCCCGGGCAGGGCCTTGCGCCTGGTAGCCGCCACCGTAGTTACCGCCGCCGTCGTAATTGTTACCGGAGTAGCCCCCGCCACCGTAGCTCCCGCCACCGTAGTTGCCGGCGCCATAGTTGTCGCCGCCGGGGAACGCACCGGCGGAGGGCGGCACGGCCCCTGCGGACGGCGTGTAGGGGGGAGTTACGGCGGAGCCGGCATCAGTTCCGGCGTAGGGCGAGGCATACGGGGCCGTGGGGTTCTGCGTGGCATAGGGGGCCGCGAAGGCGGCATTGCCGCCCGGGCCGGCGGGCCGGGGTGTGGCGTTCATGGGAGCTCCGTTCCGGGCCTTGTTCCGTTGGGTCAGGTAATAGATGAGGTAGATGGCGCCGCCCACCCAGAAGACGGTCCAGAGGAATCCGCCGAAGCCGTTGTGGCTCCAGCCCCAGAATCCGCCGCCGAGGCCGGTGAACCCGAGGACTGTGGTGATCAGCGCGCCTGTCATGCCGCTTGACCACCGGCCGGCGCCGGCTTCCTGGACGTGGATGCGCCCGTCGGGCTCGGGCAGGAAGGCCCATGCCAAGCCGTAGAGCAGGACGCCGATTCCGGCGAAGAGGGTCAGGACGATGAAGATGCCCCGGACGATCAGGGGGTCGATGCCCATCCGGTGTGCGATGCCGCTGGCGACGCCGCCGATCCACCGGTCGCGTCCACGGAAGATGCCGTGGCTCCGGATCCAAGGGAAGAAGTCAGTTGGCTGGCCGGCCGCCTGCGGGCGGGTGTGCTGGCCTGCGGCCGGGGGCGGCGGCAGGAGGGGTTCGGTGGGCTGGTCCTGACCGCGGGGCGGTAAGGGTTCAGTGGGCTGGTCCTGACCGCCTGGTGGAACGGGTTCGGTGGGCTGGCCGTCGTCGGGGGTAGGGGTCTGCGAGTTCATACTTCGATCCTGCCGTCAGCGGCGGCCGGGCTCTACTGGGGAACACCCTGACTCGTCCCTGAGTCACCCCCGGTTCCGGCCGGAAGCGGGTCCGGGGGACCCTGATCCGTGCTTGGATTGACTCATGACCACCGCATTTACCCGCCCCCCGCTGGTCCGCAGCACCGACCGCGTCATCGCGGGCGTGTGCGCCGGCCTCGCGGCTCATCTGGGCTGGCCGGTGCGAAGCGTCAGGATCGGCATGGCGCTCGCGACACTCGCCGGCGGTGCGGGGTTGGCATTCTACGCGTGGCTGTGGATCATGGTCCCCACCGCAGACGAAAGCGCCCGGCGCAACGCCCGGCGTCCGGCGTCGCCCATTGCTCCGGCCGTGAGCCTCACGTCCGCGCCCGCAACGGCGTCGCGCTTTACCGGCCATGGGCCGTCGGTTCCTCTGTGGGGAATGCCCGACGCCGGTGCTTCCGCGCCAGGCGTGCCCTCCAATGCGGGCGCTGCCGGTGCTGCTGTGCCGCCACTACCTGTCCCGGCCGCTGCTGTCCCGCCCGCTGGTGTCCCGTACGTCGCCGTCGACGGCGCTGCCCCCAATCCGCCGTGGTTCAGCGGGCGTGGAGTGCGCTACGGCAAGGAGATCCTGCTGGGAGCCGGCCTACTGCTGGTGGCGGGCATCATGATTGCGCAACTCATGGGGGTGGATGTGCCGCTGGGGACCCTCATACCCGCCGCCGCCGTGCTGGGCGGTGCAGCCATCGCCTGGATGCAGCTCGACGAAAACCGCCGTGCCGGGTTGGTGGACAAAACCAAGGCAGACCAGGCTGGCGGCTGGGGGCGCCTCGCCGCCGGCCTGGCGCTGGTGGTGGCAGGTGTGCTGGTGATGGTGTCCGGCTCGGGATCCTGGGAGCAGACCTGGCTGGCGCTGCTGGCATCGGTGGCGGTCCTGGGCGGGGTGGTGCTGGTGCTGCTGCCGTGGGCACTGAAATTTTGGCGGGACCTGGAAGCGGAGCGCTCTGGCAGGATCCGCGAAACCGAGCGGGCCGAGATCGCGGCGCACCTGCACGATTCCGTGCTGCAGACCCTGGCCCTGATCCAGCGGCGCGCCGGGAGTGAACACGACGTGGTCCGCCTGGCCCGGGCGCAGGAGCGTGAACTGCGGGGCTGGCTGTTCCAGGATCCGGGCAAGGAAGCCGGCCAGCTTTCGGACCGGATCAAGGCCACCGCCGCCGAAGTGGAGGACTTCCTGGGCAACGCCGTGGAGGTGGTCAGTGTGGGGGATACCCCCATGACCGAAGCCCACGAAGCCCTGGTCCAGGCCAGCCGCGAGGCGATGCTGAATGCCTCCCGGCACGGCGGCGGCACCGTCTCCGTGTACCTGGAGGTCACTGATGGCCGCGCCGAAGTCTTCGTGAAGGACCGGGGCCCCGGCTTTGACTTGAACGACGTTCCCGAGGACCGCCTGGGCGTCCGGGAATCCATCATCGGACGCATGAAGCGCCACGGCGGGACAGCCGCCATCACCAGCACCCCGGACGGCACCGAGGTGCGTTTGGGCCTGCCGGCGCGCCATCCGGATAACGCAGAAGGAAGATTATGAACAACGCACAGGGCGCCGCACCCGGCCGCTTGGCACAGTCCGTCCGCGTCGTAATTGTGGACGACCACGCTATTTTCCGGTCCGGCCTCAAAGCCGACCTCGACGCCAGCATCCAGGTGGTGGGTGAGGCCGCCACCGTGGAGCAGGCCATTGCAGTGATCGCCCGGGAACGGCCCGAGGTGGTGCTGCTGGATGTACACCTGCCAGGCGGCCTGGGCGGCGGGGGACGAGAAGTCATCGCCGGCTCCGCAGCGCTCCTGGGGACCACCAAGTTCCTGGCCCTCAGCGTCTCTGATGCAGCCGAAGACGTGGTGGCGGTCATCCGAGCGGGCGCCCGCGGCTATGTCACCAAAACCATTTCCGGCGCAGAAATCACGGACGCCGTCTACCGCGTGGCGGGCGGGGACGCCGTGTTCTCACCCCGGCTGGCCGGCTTTGTGCTGGATGCGTTCGGCACCGCGCCAGCCGACATCGCCGACGACGAACTCGACAAGCTCTCCGCCCGCGAACTGGAAGTGATGCGCCTGATCGCCCGTGGCTACAGCTACAAGGAAGTCGCCAAGGAGCTGTTCATCAGCATCAAGACGGTGGAAACCCACGTGTCCGCGGTGCTGCGCAAGCTCCAGCTTTCAAGCCGCCACGAGCTGACCAAGTGGGCTGCGGAGCGCCGCCTCCTCTAACCCACATTAACCTAGGATGCTCTATCACTTATGGTCCCCAAAAGCCGTAAATAGGGACCAAAAGTGATAGAGCATCGGGTGGTTGGCGGGGGCCTACTTGGCCTTGCCGAGGAAGTCCTGGAGCCGGGCGACGCCGGTGGCCAGGTCCTCGTCGCCGAGGGCGTAGGAGAGCCGCAGGAAGCCGGAGGGGCCAAAGGCCTCACCCGGCACCACAGCAACTTCGACCTCGTCCAGGATCAACGCAGCCAGTTCGGCGGAGGTCGACGGCGTCGCCGTGCCTGCCGCCGTCGGGAATTCCTTCCCAAGCAGCGCGCGGACGTCCGGGTACACATAGAACGCGCCCTTCGGCGTCGGGCATTCCACCCCGTCGATGGCGTTCAGTCCGGCGACAGTCGCCTTGCGGCGGCGGTCAAAGGCCACCTTCATCTCGTCGACCGCGGTCAGCGGTCCGGAGACGGCGGCGAGGGCGGCGATCTGCATAATGTTGGAGACGTTGGAGGTTGAGTGGGACTGCAGGTTGGTGGCGGCCTTGATGACGTCGGCCGGGCCGATCATCCAGCCGACACGCCAGCCGGTCATCGCGTAGGTCTTGGCCACACCGTTGAGGACGACCACTTTGTCGCCCAGTTCCGGGGCTGCGGTGGCGATGGAAGTGAACGGGACGCCGTCGTAGGTCAGGTGCTCGTAGATCTCGTCGGTGACCACCCACAGGCCCTTGGACGCGGCCCATTTGCCGATTTCGGCGACCTGTTCGGGAGAATACACGGCGCCGGTGGGATTGGACGGTGAGACAAAGAGCAGGATTTTGGATTTCTCCGTGAGTGCTGCCTCGAGCTGCTCCACCGTGACCAGGTAGTCCTGCTCCGGGCCGGCGAAAACCTCCACGGGAACGCCGCCGGCGAGCCGGATGGCCTCCGGGTACGTGGTCCAGAACGGCGTGGGCACAATCACTTCGTCGCCCGGATCCACCAGCGTGGCGAAAGTGTTGTAGACGGCCTGCTTGCCGCCATTGGTCACCAGCACCTGGGACGGGTCAACGGTGTAGCCGGAATCACGCAAGGTCTTCTCCGCGATGGCCTTCTTCAGCTCCGGCAGGCCACTGGCGGGGGAGTAGCGGTGGTACCTGGGCTGGCCGGCTGCCTCGATGGAGGCCTTCACGATGTAGTCCGGGGTGGGGAAGTCCGGTTCGCCCGCACCGAAGCCAATGACCGGCCGGCCGGCTGCCTTGAGCGCCTTGGCCTTGGCGTCAACGGCCAGGGTTGCGGATTCGGCAATGGCGGATATGCGCTGGGAAACGCGGGCGGAAGACATGGCGGGTCCGTTCTTCGCTTGCAGCCCGAAGGCTGAATGGTGGAATTCGACGAGATCTACTCTATGCTGTTCACCGGATCGTTCGGATTGCCGGCGTGGATGTGACTGCAGGCCAGGAGCACCCACGAGGGCGGCACGGAGGTCCGGAACGAGGCTGGTTCGACGTAGACGAAGTTGTTGCGTAGACTTGTTCTCCGGTGTTGAAACACGGATGATGGCGTGCGCCCCAGTGAAAGCTGGCAATCGCGGCAGGGTTCGTTTTCCTCACATAGGGTAGTGGCGCAATTGGTAGCGCAGCGGTCTCCAAAACCGCAGGTTGCAGGTTCGAGTCCTGTCTGCCCTGCGCAAGCTGTTCCGGCGGAATGCCGGAGCACGCGCAGTAACCATGGTTCTGATCTGGACCGGGTAATCCAACATTGCAAAGATGAGCGAGGACCAGGTGACCGAAACAGCTGCCAGCAGCTCCAAGGGCCGCCCAGCTAAGAAGGCCGCCAAGGCAAACTTCTTCGCTCGTATTGCACTCTTCGTCCGCCAGGTCATCGGCGAACTGAAGAAGGTTGTTGCACCAACCCGCAAGGAACTGATCAATTACACGCTCGTGGTGCTGGTGTTCGTGGCCATCATGATGGTGATCGTCAGCATTTTGGATCTCGGTTTTGGAACCGCGGTCAGCTGGGTCTTTGGCGGGATCGCTCCCACGGACCGCTAAGGCGCACCGTCCGCAGGCCGCGTGGCACTGACCGGGTAACCGGTAAGAAGCTATGGGTGTGCGGAATTGAGCCATTTAAATAGGCATGTTAGGCAATGAGGAAGCAGGAGACCAAGTGTCTGAGCAGGAGCTCGAGGTAACCGAGACTGAGCTGGAAGAGTCCACGGACAACACGGCGGCCCCCACGGTCGAAGCCGGTGAAGAGTCCGAGGTCGAGTCCGCTGCGCCCGAATCTGCCGACGCCGAGTCTGACGCTGCAGCGGCGGAGGATTCCGACGCCGATTCTGACGTTGCAGAGGATGCCTCCGACGAGGATGCCGATACAGAAGGCGACGTTGCTGAAGGCGCTGACGCCGACGCCCTGGCAGCCGCCGCCGCAAAGGCCGAGGTCGACCCCGCCGACGAATTCAAAGCCAAGCTKCGCCGCCAGGAGGGTGACTGGTACGTCATCCACTCCTACGCMGGYTACGAAAACCGCGTCAAGGCCAACCTTGAGACCCGCATCCAGACCCTGGACATGGAAGATTACATCTTCGAAATCCAGGTTCCCATGGAAGAAGTCGTGGAGATCAAGAATGCCCAGCGCAAGGTCATCAACCGCGTCCGCATTCCCGGCTACGTACTCGTCCGCATGGACCTGACGGATGCCTCCTGGGGCGCCGTCCGCCACACTCCCGGTGTTACCGGCTTCGTGGGCAACGCCCACAACCCGGTGCCGCTGCGCCTGGACGAAGTCTTCTCCATGCTCGCGCCGGTCTTCGAAGAAGAGCAGGCCGAAAAGGGCAAGCCGGTCAACAAGCAGTCGCAGACCCCGGTTGACGTGGACTTCGAGGTTGGCGAGTCCGTCATCGTCAAGGAAGGTCCGTTCGAGACCCTCCCCGCCACGATCTCCGAGATCAAGGTTGAATCCCAGACTCTTGTGGTCCTCGTGTCGATCTTCGAACGTGAGACTCCTGTCACCCTGGCGTTCAACCAGGTCAGCAAGATCTAGCAACCCGCACAGAATTCGTTCCGGACTGCCCGCTTAGCAGCCCCGGAACGGCCGGCCGCCTCGCCATGGCGGCCAACAACCTGAGGCACGCTCCTGTGTCCCAGGAAGATATTGAGAGAAGGACCTTACATTGGCTCCCAAGAAGAAGGTCACCGGCCTCATCAAGCTGCAGATCCAGGCAGGCGCCGCTAACCCGGCCCCGCCGATCGGTCCTGCGCTTGGCCAGCACGGTGTCAACATCATGGAATTCTGCAAGGCGTACAACGCTGCAACAGAAGCCCAGCGCGGAAACGTTATCCCCGTGGAAATCACGGTCTACGAAGACCGTTCCTTCACGTTCATCACCAAGACCCCGCCGGCTGCAGAGCTCATCAAGAAGGCTGCAGGCGTTGCCAAGGGTTCACCCACCCCGCACACCGTCAAGGTTGCAAAGCTGACCCAGGCCCAGGTCAACGAGATCGCCTCCACCAAGATGGAAGACCTCAACGCCACGAGCCTCGAAGGCGCAGCGAAGATCATCGCCGGCACCGCCCGCTCCATGGGTATCACCGTAGAGGGCTAATCCCCTTCGCTGCCTGAATGTTGGGTTCGGGAAACCGATCACGACGACGGGTGGCACCGCCGGGCAACCGGCACCACCGAAACTGAAATGTTGGGAACCGGGCACGTATAGCGAGCCCGTGCACCGACTGTGGCAGGGCCCAGCGCGGTCCGCAGACCACAACTGCACAAGGAGAAATAAGCAGCATGGCAAAGCGCAGCAAAGCATATGAGGCAGCAGCCGCCAAAATCGACGCGGAGAAGTTCTACGCGCCGTTCGAGGCAGTAACGCTCGCCAAGGACACCAACCCGTCCAAGTTCGACGCCACCGTTGAGGTTGCCTTCCGCCTGGGCGTTGACCCTCGCAAGGCTGACCAGATGGTCCGCGGCACGGTCAACCTGCCCCACGGCACCGGCAAGGTCTCCCGCGTCCTCGTTTTCGCAACGGGCGACAAGGCCGAGGCAGCAATCGCCGCCGGCGCCGACTTTGTTGGTTCCGATGACCTGATCGAAAAGATCGCAGCCGGCTGGACCGACTTCGACGCCGCTGTTGCCACCCCTGACCTCATGGGCAAGGTTGGCCGCCTCGGTAAGGTCCTGGGTCCGCGTAACCTTATGCCGAACCCSAAGACCGGCACCGTGACCGCTGACGTCACCAAGGCTGTCAACGACATCAAGGGCGGCAAGATCGACTTCCGCGTCGACAAGCACTCGAACCTGCACTTCATCATCGGCAAGGTTTCCTTCGACGMMMTCAAGCTGGCCGAGAACTACGCAGCMGCWCTGGAAGAGGTSCTTCGCCTGAAGCCGTCCGCTTCCAAGGGCCGCTACATCCAGAAGGCCACCGTGGCCACCACGTTCGGTCCCGGCATCTCCGTTGACCCGAACGTCACGAAGGTCCTGACCGAGGTCTAATCCTCAACAGCGACTCGCGCCGGACCTGTCCGGCACACCCAAAGACCGCCCGGCATTTCGCCGGGCGGTCTTTGTGCTTAACTGCCGCTCGACTGAACAGGCCGGATCGCTAGGCTTGGGTGATGACTGCGCTGGCTATCACCCCGGTAAAGATCCCGCCAACGCCCGACCCCGGCACTTCCGTCCTCCCCGGAAGTCCGGACAGTGCCACGGAGTTCCAGGCGTGCCACGCGCTGCTCGAGGCGCACGAACTGGAGAAGTGGGGCAACCTGGACCGGTGCCCCACGCTCCTGGAGGATCTGGAGTACTGGCGGGGGAGCGATTACGAGGAGCGGCACCTGTTCATGGCGCGGCAGGGCGGGAGGACCCTGGGCACGTGCTCGGTGACGCTGCCGTTGCGTGAAAACTGGACTACAGCCGGCATCAACGTCCTGGTGCCGTCCGGCTACCGGCGGCAGGGCTGGGGGCGCAGGCTGTTGGAACACGCGGAAGCCGTGGCGACGGCGCGTGCCCGGACGTCGCTGGAGGCCTACTGTGAGTTGCCCGCCGAGAAGGTGGAGCGCGCCGGGCGGCTTGTTCCCGCCAAGTCCGGGGCCGGGGGACTTCCCGCAGATGATGCCAGCGTGGCCTTTGCCGCCGCCTGCGGCTATAAACTGGAACAGGTGGAGCGGGCCGGCCGCCTGGCGCTTCCCGTCCCTGCCGACCAGCTTCAGGAGCTGGAGAGCGCGGCGCTCCTGCGGGCCGGCGGCTACGCCGTGGTGGCCTGGGCTGACAAGTGCCCGGAGTGGCTCGTGGCCGAGTACGCGATCCTCAGGAACCGGATGACCCTTGATGTGCCCACCGCCGGACTGGACTGGGAAGCCGAGGATTGGGACCCGGCCAGGGTTCGGCATGAAGAGCGGGCAAATGGCCGCGGCGGGGTGCAGGCGCAGGTCACGGCAGCCCTGCATGAGGGCACCGGCCGGCTCGTGGCTTACACGGTGCTGACCTGGCGGGCTGGCGTTCCTGCGAGCATCATCCAGCAGGACACCCTGGTCACCGCGGAACATCGCGGGAAGAAACTCGGGCTGCTGACTAAGGTTAAGAACCTGCAGGCTGCCCAGGAACGGTGGCCCGCGGCGCGTTCGGTGCTTACATGGAACGCCGTGGAAAACCAGCATATGCTGGCGATCAATACATCGCTTGGATTCAAGCCTGCTGGTTATGAGGGTGAATGGCAGAAACGGCTGGGATGATGCCCTTTATGGCTAAAGACGTGCGGATCGAACAGCTGTGGATCCCGGACACCCTTGACGCGCCTGACGCAGCGGATTTCCTCGCGGCAGTGGAGGTGGGCCGCAAAGTCAGAATGCAGACGTGGGGGAGCGATGACCTCGCGTATACGCCGCTGGAAAAACTGCTTGAGCTGGCCGACCCGTACGAGCGCCAGGTAATTCTCGTGGCGAAGGTGGACGGCGAGATCGTGGGGGCGGTGGACATCGCCCTGCCGCTGACGGACAACCTCGACCTGGCGGAATTCACTCTGGACATCCTGCCTGAAATCCAGCGTCAGGGTGTGGGCCGCAAGCTCCTCCAGGCCGCCGAACACCTTGCCCGCAGCGAGGGCCGCACGCTGATCCTGGTGGACACCAACCATCCGGGCGCGTCACTGCATGAGTTTGAGAAGGCGCAACTGGTCCCGGGCTCGGGGCAAGGGTTTGTGCCGCTGGAAAGCCGGGAAGTCGAGTTTGCCCGCAGCACCGGTTACACCCTCCAGCACATCGAACAGTTCAGTTCCTGCGCGCTTCCGCTGGATACCAAGCTCGTAGCTGTTCTGCAGGCCGAGGCAGAGGAAGCCAACAACGGCCGCTACCGGCTCCACCATTGGACGGATCGCTGCCCGGACGAGTGGCTGGAAGCGGTGGCCACGCTCGA
The DNA here is from genome assembly GCF_056398665.1 of Pseudarthrobacter sp. 01T43. NCBI lineage: Bacteria > Bacillati > Actinomycetota > Actinomycetes > Micrococcales > Micrococcaceae > Pseudarthrobacter > Pseudarthrobacter sp. 01T43. The sequence goes on from NZ_JBFTPV010000009.1 coordinate 105,759, forward strand.
GAACCAGGCGGGCGCCGACGTCGACCCTTCCCTGGAGCCGCCCATTGAGCAGGGGATGGTGTTCGACGGCGGAATCCTCCGGGAAGCGGAAGAGGTCACCATCGCGCAGGGGCGGCGCACGGTGGTAACGGCCGTCGAGCACCTCGCCAGCGGATCCCTCGTGGGCCTTACCACGATCAGCGTCCTGGCCCATCGGCCGGACGTGGTGTTCCAGGACGACACGCTGGTCCTGCAGGAGCACCGCGGAAACAAGCTGGGCCTGCTGATCAAGGTAGCCAACATGGAACGGCTCACCGAGCAGTTCCCTGACGCCCGCGTCATTTACACCTGGAACGCGCCGGAGAACAGGTACCTGCTGACGGTCAACCAGCAGCTCGGTTTCACTACTGCTGGCGTGACAGGCATCTGGCAGAAGGAGCTGCCGTTCCTGGGTACCAGCAAGAGCTGAGGCCGATTTGGTAGAGCGGCGGGGCGTCCCGTAAGCTTGAACTACCAAAGACCGTCGGTTGTTGGAAATCCATTCTCCTGAACGCAGCTCAACTCTGCAGTTGTGCGCGGGAGGCCAAATGGGTTTCTGGACGAAGGACCCTGACATAGGGCGGCCGGCGCAGGTGAACGAAGCAAACGCTCCACGGCATCAGCCATGTTGAGCCAAGCCCCGTGCATCTGCGCGGGGCGTTTTTAGTTTTAGCTCATCTGAGCGGGGACCGTCGCATACCGGCACTATCCCCGGAAGGAGGGTTATGGCAACGCCTACAAAGGTTTCAGCAGTAGCTGAGATCGCTAACGATTTCAAGGAATCGAACGCCGCTGTCCTGACCGAATACCGCGGGCTCACCGTTGCACAGCTCAAGCAGCTGCGTGTTTCTCTCGGCCAGGACACCAAGTTCTCGGTCGTCAAGAACACCCTGACCGCTATTGCAGCCAAGGAAGCCGGCGTTGAAGCATTCAACGACCAGCTCTCCGGCCCCACTGCAATCGCGTTCATCAAGGGTGACGCAGTTGCCGCTGCCAAGAGCCTGACGGATTTTGCCAAGGCCAACAAGCAGCTGGTCATCAAGACCGGTTACTTCGAGGGCAAGGCACTGAACGCCAGCGAAGTTGCTGCCCTGGCAGCGCTCGAGTCCCGCGAGCTGCAGCTCGCCAAGGTTGCAGGCATCCTCAAGGCACCTGCTGCCGCCGCTGCACGCATCATTGACGCACTGCGCCTCAAGCTTGAAGAAGAGAACGGTGCACCGGCAGCTGCCGAGGCTCCCGCCGCTGACGAAGCTCCTGCAGCTGAAGAAGCCCCCGAAGCAGCTGCAGAGGCTCCCGCCGACGCACCCGCTGCCGAAGAGAACTAGTTTCTCTTTACCCACCAGACTCCGGTGTGAAGGCAACGGCCCAGGCCGCCAAGCACCACCTATAGGAAGGACGCCACACCATGGCGAAGCTCACCAACGAAGAGCTCATTGAAGCTTTCAAGGAACTGACCATCATCGAGCTCTCCGAGTTCGTCAAGCTCTTCGAAGAGACCTTCGAAGTAACCGCAGCTGCTGTTGCTGTTGCCGGCCCCGCCGGTGGCGGCGCTGCTGAAGAAGCCGAAGAGAAGACCGAATTCGACGTCGTTCTCGAATCTGCTGGCGAAAAGAAGATCGCAGTGATCAAGGAAGTTCGCGCCATCACTTCCCTCGGTCTCAAGGAAGCTAAGGACGTTGTTGACAGCGCTCCGAAGGCTGTTCTCGAAGGCGTCACCAAGGAAGCTGCCGAGAAGGCAAAGGAGCAGCTCGAGGCTGCCGGCGCTACCGTTACCCTCAAGTAACTCACGCTGCTTCACGGAAAACCCCGTCCACTTCGGTGGGCGGGGTTTTCCTGCATTTAAGCCCAACTGGGTAGCAGTAGATGTCGTTTTGAGGGCTGAAAACGACATCTACTGCTACTTACATGGGGTTGGGATCTGAAATGTCAGCGACGACGGCACCAAGGGCCGAGGTGAGCTCGTCCGCTTCAACAAAGGCGCTGTAGCCGTGCTCGCCGGCGCCCATGGAGATCCGCCGGCCCGTGATCGTAGCGTCCGCGTACACCGGCCAGGCCGTGGTGCTGCCGAGCGGGGTGATGGTGCCGCGCTCGTACCCCGTGGCATCCAGGGCCACGTCGGCCGGTGGCAGCGACAGCTTGTTCACGCCCACCAGGGCGCGCAGTTTGGGCCAGGAGATCTGCCGGTCGCCCGGAATCAGCGCAAACAGGAACGTCCCGTCCTTGTGCTTGACCACCAGCGACTTCACGATGTCAGCCGGGGTGATGCCCAGGATCCCGGCCGCCTCCGCCAGGCTCCGCGCCGCAAGCCGCTCCACAATCTGCACGTCGAGGCCGCGCGCGGCTGCGTCAGCCAGGAAGCGCTGACGTCCGACGGCGGCGCTTCCGTTGTCGACCTGGCCCACCATCAGTCGCGGTACAGCAGGAGGGCCTCGCCCTGGCCGCCGCCGCCGCACAGGGAGACAGCCGCCTTGCCGCTGCTCCGCCGCTTGAGTTCATGGGCCGCGTGCAGGGCGAGTCTTGCACCGGAGGCCCCGATGGGGTGGCCCAGTGCGATGGCGCCGCCGTGGATGTTGCACTTCTCCAAGGGATAGTCCAGGTCCTTCAAGGACTGCACCGCCACCGAACCAAACGCTTCGTTGATTTCGATGAAGTCCAGGTCCTTGGTGGTCCACCCCGCCCGCCCCAATGCGTTTTTGATCGCGTTGGACGGCTGGGAATGCAGGGAGTTGTCCGGGCCCGCGACCTGGCCCGGCTTGCCCACCACAGCCAGGTATTCCAGCCCGTTTTCCTCGGCGAACTGTCGTGATGAAAGCACCAGTGCGGCGGCGCCGTCGGACAGGGGAGAGGAGTTGCCGGCGGTGATGGTCCCATCGGTGACGAACGCGGCCCGGAGGCCGGCGAGTGTCTCGACGGATGTGTTGGGCCGGACCCCTTCGTCGGTGGCGACCACCAGGGGATCGCCCTTGCGCTGCTTGACGCTGATGGGCGCAATCTCGTCGTCGAAAATTCCGTCTTTAGTAGCCAGTGCGGCACGTTGGTGCGATTGGGCCGCCACGTTGTCCTGCGAAGTCCGGTCGATGCCGAGGGTGAGGTTCTTGGTCTCGGTGGAGAGGCCCATGGACTGGCCGTCGAAGGCGTCCGTGAGGCCGTCGTGGGCGGCAACATCCAAAGCCTGGATGGCGCCGTAGGTCCAGCCCTGGCGTGAACCGGGGAGGAGGTGGGGTGCGCGGGTCATGGACTCCTGGCCGCCGGCAACCACCACCGTGGCGTCACCGCTGCGGATCATGCGGGCGGCGTCGATCACGGCGGTCAGGCCGGACAGGCACACCTTGTTGATGGTGACGCTGGGTACGTTCCAGCCGATGCCGGCACCAATGGCACTCTGCCGCGCCGGGTTCTGCCCGGCACCGGCCTGCAGCACCTGGCCCATGATGACCGCATCCACCTTGCCTGCGTCCACGCCGCTCGCTGTGAGCGCGGCCCTGATGGCGTGCGCTCCGAGCTCGACGGCGGTAAAGCTCGCCAGTTGCCCGTTGAGGCGGCCCTGCGGGGTCCGCGCTGCTGCCAGGATGACAACGTCAGTGTTGTTCATGGTGTTGCCCATTGTGATCTCTTCCGCTCTGTAACGTGTAGGCCAAGGCTATCGTGAGCCTCTTCACACGTTAATCCAAACGCAGAAGCGGCTTCCGGGATTCCGCAACGTGGGCATCCGCGCAGGGGGATAGGGGAGGACTACCCATCCCTGTGATGTGCGCCGTCCCGCCACGGTGCGTAGGCTGGACGGCGAACGCAAGCCTCACGGCAGCGCAAAACGCAGCGCAAAACAGGGAGCAGAATCTTGAAGAAAATCCTCGCCGCGGCGGCCGTCGCCTGCCTCACCGGACTCACGGCCTGCAGCGTCACCACTCCTGCTCCGGAGGGCGCCGCTTCGACGACCACGCCGAAAACCTCCAGCGCCGCACCTTCCCAGGCGTCGCCGTCGCGCTCCACCGGCACGACGGCTCCCCAAGCCGGCCAGGTAAAGGACGCCTGCGAGCTGTTCAATTCGCTCTTCGCCGAGTACCGGGCCAGCGAGCCGACGTCCAACGCCTACGAAGAGATCTACGCAAAGGCCTGGAAAGCCAAGGACGCGTACACGGGGAACCTCAGAGGACTGTTTTCGTCGCTGAGCGCAATGACCATCAGCCACTCTGCCGTTGTCGAAAAGGGCGGCCAGCCGGACCAGGTCACCAAGGACGCCGTGCGCGACGCGGTCTTTGCGAACGCTGGAGCGTGCACGGCTGAGGGTGTGACGCTCACGCTCTGACGCCTGATACGCACCTAAAAAACGGTGCTTGCAAAACGTGCGGTTGTGGGGTAGACACGTAATGGGTTTTGCCGTATCGTAGATATTTGCGTCTTCCCTGTTTACCTTCAGCCTTCATATAGCGGTGGGCTTTGCCTGGCAGCTGACCATCAACGTGCCGTCAACAACGTCATTGTATGGTCAGCCCCGGCCCCGGGTCATATAGCGGAACCGGATGGTAGCACTGCGGAGTCATTTCGCAGGGTGCACAGCGGGGGAGATCTGAAAACGCCTGAAGGTCTGTGGAAGGATCCCTCTTGGTCGCCTCGAGCACCTCTAATAACCAAACCGCTAACACCGCCGACAGCACTGATGGTGCCACTCGCCGGCTCTCATTCGCAAAGATTCACGAACCGCTTGACGTTCCGAATCTCCTTGCCCTGCAGACGGACAGCTTCGACTGGCTGGTCGGAAACGAACGCTGGCAGGCACGCGTAGCGAAGGCCGTCGAAGAAAACGACCTCAGCGTCGCCACCWCSTCCGGACTKKCSGACATCTTCGAAGAGATCTCCCCGATCGAGGACTTCCAGGGCACCATGTCCCTGAGCTTCTCCGATCCGGAGTTCGCTGATCCCAAGTACACCATGGCCGAGTGCAAGGACCGGGACGCAACTTACTCGGCTCCGCTGTACGTCAAGGCCGAGTTCATGAACAACAACACGGGCGAAATCAAGCAGCAGACCGTGTTCATGGGCGACTTCCCGCTGATGACCGAGAAGGGCACCTTCGTCGTCAACGGCACCGAGCGTGTGGTCGTCTCCCAGCTGGTCCGTTCACCGGGCGCCTACTTTGAGCGCACCGCTGACAAGACCAGTGACAAGGACATCTTCACTGCCAAGATCATCCCGTCCCGCGGTGCATGGTTTGAACTCGAGATCGACAAGCGCGATCAGGTCGGCGTCCGCCTCGACCGCAAGCGCAAGCAGTCGGTCACCGTTCTGCTGAAGGCCCTCGGCTGGACCGAAGGCCAGATCCTCGAAGAGTTCGGTCAGTACGACTCCATGCGTGCAACGCTGGAGAAGGACGCCACCGAAACCCGCGAAGACGCGTTGCTGGACATCTACCGGAAGCTGCGACCGGGCGAGCCGCCCACAGTCGAGGCTGCCCAGTCCCTGCTGGACAACCTGTACTTCAACTCCAAGCGCTATGATCTGGCCAAGGTTGGCCGTTACAAGATCAACCGCAAGCTTGGCATCGACCGCTCCCTCGGTGACAAGGAAGCTTCGGTCCTGCACGTTGAAGACATCGTGGCCATGATCAAGTTCCTGGTTGCCCTGCACGCCGGCGAGAAGACCCTTACGGGCAAGCGCGACGGCCAGGACCACGAGCTGCGCGTCGAGATCGATGACATCGACCACTTCGGCAACCGCCGCATCCGCGCTGTCGGCGAGCTCATCGAGAACCAGGTCCGCACCGGCCTGTCCCGTATGGAGCGCGTTGTCCGCGAGCGTATGACCACCCAGGACGTCGAGGCCATCACGCCGCAGACCCTGATCAACATCCGCCCCGTTGTCGCAGCCATCAAGGAGTTCTTCGGAACGTCCCAGCTGTCGCAGTTCATGGACCAGAACAACCCGCTCTCGGGTCTGACCCACAAGCGCCGTCTGTCCGCGCTCGGCCCGGGTGGTCTGTCCCGTGACCGTGCAGGCATGGAAGTTCGAGACGTTCACCCGTCCCACTACGGACGTATGTGCCCCATCGAAACCCCTGAAGGCCCGAACATTGGTCTGATCGGTTCGCTGGCTTCCTACGGCCGCATCAACCCGTTCGGTTTTATCGAGACTCCTTACCGTCTCGTTTCCGAAGGCGTTGTCGCCGATGACGTCCAGTACCTCACGGCCGACGACGAAGCAGAGGTCCTGATCGCACAGGCCAACGCTCCGCTGGACGAGAACAAGCGCTTCGCCGAAGAGACCGTCCTGGTCCGCGCCCGTGGTGGTGGAGGCGAGCCCGTGCTGGTTCCCGCCGCCGACGTCGAGTTCATGGACGTTTCCCCGCGCCAGATGGTGTCCGTGGCCACGGCCCTGATCCCGTTCCTCGAGCATGACGATGCTAACCGCGCACTCATGGGTGCCAACATGCAGCGCCAGGCCGTGCCGCTGGTCCGTTCCGAGGCCCCGTTCGTGGGCACCGGCATGGAGCGTGCAGCCGCCGTCGACGCCGGTGATGTCACCATCGCGAAGAAGGCAGGTGTGGTTACCGAGGTCTCCGCTGAGCTGGTCATCATGCTCAACGACGACGGTACGGAAACCAACTACCGCATCAACAAGTTCGCGCGTTCCAACCAGGGCAACTGCTACAACAACCGCGTCCTGGTTAACGAAGGCCAGCGCCTCGAAGTCGGCGGCATCATCGCCGACGGCCCGGCAACGGACCAGGGCGAGCTCGCCCTCGGTAAGAACCTGCTCGTGGCATTCATGTCATGGGAAGGCCACAACTTCGAGGACGCCATCATCCTCTCGCAGCGCATTGTTGCCGAGGACGTTCTTTCCTCCATCCACATCGAGGAGCACGAGATCGATGCCCGCGACACCAAGCTTGGTGCCGAGGAAATCACCCGTGACATCCCCAACGTGTCCGAGGAAGTCCTGGCAGGCCTGGACGAGCGCGGCATCATCCACATCGGTGCTGAAGTTGAAGCCGGCGACATCCTGGTCGGAAAGGTCACCCCGAAGGGTGAAACCGAACTGACCCCGGAAGAGCGCCTGCTGCGCGCCATCTTCGGTGAGAAGTCCCGCGAAGTGCGTGACACGTCCCTGAAGGTTCCGCACGGCGAGTCCGGCACCGTCATCGGTGTCCGCGTCTTCGACCGCGACAACGACGACGAACTGCCCCCGGGCGTGAACCAGCTGGTCCGCGTTTACGTGGCTGCCAAGCGCAAGATCACCGACGGTGACAAGCTCGCCGGCCGTCACGGCAACAAGGGTGTTATCTCCAAGATCCTCCCGATCGAGGACATGCCCTTCCTTGCCGACGGTACCCCCGTTGATATTGTCCTGAACCCGCTGGGTGTTCCGGGCCGTATGAACGTCGGCCAGGTGCTCGAAACGCACCTCGGCTGGGTTGCCAAGACCGGTTGGAAGATCGAAGGCGAGCCCGAGTGGATCAAACAGCTGCCGAACCTGCCGCGCGAGAGTGGCCAGACCACTGTTGCAACGCCGGTGTTCGATGGCGCACGTGAAGAGGAAATCACGGGCCTGCTGGACTCCACCAACGTGACCCGCGACGGCGACCGCCTGATCAACTCCTCAGGCAAGACCCGCCTGTTCGACGGCCGCTCCGGCGAGCCGTTCCCGGATCCGATCTCCGTGGGCTACATGTACATCCTGAAGCTCCACCACCTGGTGGACGACAAGATCCACGCGCGCTCCACCGGCCCGTACTCCATGATCACGCAGCAGCCGCTGGGTGGTAAGGCCCATCGTCAAGGGCGAGAACATCCCCGAACCGGGCGTTCCTGAGTCCTTCAAGGTCTTGATCAAGGAAATGCAGTCGCTGTGCCTGAACGTGGAAGTACTTTCCACGGACGGAACCACAATTGAAATGCGTGACTCTGATGACGCAGTCTTCACGGCTGCGGAAGAACTGGGCATCGATCTGTCTCGTGCAGAGCCCAGTTCCGTAGAAGAGGTTTAGCAGGTTGATGTCCGGGGGAAAAGCAAGCGGCCCCGCCGCGCTGCCTTTCCCCGGATGTCGCCTCCCTCCTCCCGCAACCCAAGACTTCAGAATTTAGAGAACAAGAGAGAACAGGGACCATATGTCCAGCGAATCCTCCTTCGGCCTCATGCAGATCGGCCTCGCCACCGCGGATGACATCCGTGGCTGGTCTTACGGCGAGGTTAAGAAGCCGGAAACCATTAACTACCGCACGCTCAAGCCCGAGAAGGACGGCCTCTTCTGCGAGAAGATCTTCGGCCCGTCCCGCGACTGGGAATGCTACTGCGGTAAGTACAAGCGCGTGCGCTTCAAGGGCATCATCTGTGAGCGTTGTGGCGTCGAAGTCACCCG